>JAJPJO010000233.1 GCA_021324135.1 Pseudomonadota bacterium | reverse complement strand
GACTGGGTCTGGCGTGCCTCTGAGCTCCTGGCTCTGGCCAAAACGGCATCATTGGATCTGTTAGCCGTCCTTTGCCAGGCAGGGCCTGTGTGGGTCAGTGAAATATTTGTATCCAATCCGAACGATTGTGGCAGTGATACCGATTGGGCCGTGACTGGACCGGCATACCATGAATCCGGTGTGGCAGCCGGTACGCTTGGTGCCCTCTGATCGCGAGCAAGGATGACGCGCTCGGCGATCATATCCATCAAGTATTCATGCCGCTCGGGCGAAAACTGGTGCGTTGTTTCCACCGATGTGCGCTTCAGCTTCATGCTGGCTAAAACTTTCTGTTCTTGCAGGAAGGTCGAAACAACCGTTTGATACATGGCAAACTGGCTCGAGCCGACGCCGAACAGCTCGTCATATTCCATCTGCTGGATGGCAAGCTCATCCTCAAGCGAAATCTGGGCGGCTTCCACCACCTTTTCAATAGTCTTCTGCGCGTCGCGCAGTATCCTTTCCTCATCGGAGCTATGCTGATAAGCTGCTCCGGGCGTCCAAGTCATGAGAGCCTCCGAAGGGTCGCACGCTGCCCTAGAATGAAGATTTATGTCCGCTCAGTGAAGGGTGGTTGTATTCAGAGAATGGCTAAGTTCCCCAAAAGACTCGTGCGCACCCTTATTCTAGGATATACCCGTCAGCATTACTCTAAAGCAAAATTCCGTCGTTAATCGACGATAGTTCTAATTAATGCTTTTGCAATTGCTTTTACCGGAGAATAAAATACGCAGCACCAGAAAAAAATGGATTTATTTGCTCTTCATTATGGCCAAACGCCGAAAATCGCATGGAGTGCCGTTTAAGACAATATTCTCAGCCGCTCTTTTGAGCTGCCTGATGGCAGTGCCCGGCCCGTCCGCTATGCCTGCCTGGGCCGGCACGGTGTTCGACAAGCACCTTCAAGTCGGCAAGGAATATTTGTTGGCTGCCAAGTTTGAGATGGCGCTCAAGGAATTCGACGCCGCGCTGCGCATTTCGCCAGGCGACGCCAATGCACTTGTAGAGCGAGGCACCGCTTATAACGGTCTGGGCAAGTATGATCTCGCCATCAAAGATTTTTCAAGCGCCATTCAAGCAACTCCGCAAAACTATCTCGCTTACAACAACAGGGGCGTTGCTTATTTTCGAAAGCTTGAATTGAAAAGGGCACTACAAGACCTGGATAAAGCTCTCTCAATCAATGCCGACGACCCGGTAGCTTATTTGAATCGCGCCGGCGTTGCTCTGTGTGATGGCAGCGGTATAGTGTCGGCGCGCAAGATCGAAGCCTGGCTCAAGCGAACCGCCTGGCGCGATCGCTATGCCTGCCATGCCGCGGTGCTTGCCGCCTACGGTTTCAAACAGGGTGGCGATACAAAGGCTTATCAGGAGATAATCGATCAAGCTCTCAAGCGCACGGACCGGCTTCTGTGGCCCTACCCCGTCTTGAGGTATTTGAAGGGCACTTTGAAAGATAAGTCCGAGCTTTTGCATGAGGCGGAGGAGAGCGACTACGATTCTACGCAGGCGCATTGCTTCATCGGCCTGGACCTGGTCCTGAAAGGAAAGACTGAAATGGCTCGACCGCATTTCGAGTGGATTGTAAAACATGGGATTCAAAATAGTGTCGAGTATTGGATCGCTCGTGGCATGAAGATTTAGTAGAGACCGCCTCTCTCCGCTCGCTCGCGGATGATTGGTCAGCATCATTCCATGAAGAGGTAATATGACGAAGTCGCCAAAATCTGCCAACCCTCTGGTTCGCATCCGCCACCAGGTACCCGGGCGAACCAGAATCAAGCTCCACAAACGGCACAAGAAGGAGCATGCCAGGTTAGTGAGAGAGAAACTGCTCTCCGTGCCCGGCGTCGAGCGGGTTGACTATAACGAGCGCACGGGCAGCATGATTGTCCACCACCACGATCACCCCGAGATGTCGGGCACCATAACGGCAACTGCCGGCGAGTTGGCCAACACCCTGGTCGGCCTGGTCGCAGAAGCTGAGCAAGCCGAGCTTGCCGGTTTGTTACTGCTTGCCGGAATGCTTCTTTCCGGTGTGAGCAGGATGATGAAGGAGCAAGTTTTTCCGGAGCGCCAGCCGGGAGTGGTGCACCACAGCAAACGACGGACGCGGCTGAAACTGCATCATCACCATCACAGCCACGAGCATATGAGCGCTCTCAAACAGAAGCTGGAAGCCGTGCCGGGCGTTCACCAGGTCAATTACAATCATCGCACCGGCAACGTCGTTATCCATCACGACGGTTCACACGAGACACTGACATCGGTTGGCGGAGTGGTCAAAGATTTCTCGCTCGATTTGTTCAGTTGCATAGTCAAACATGAAGATCCGGCTCTGGCCGGGATCCATCTTTTTGCCGAGGCGCTGGCCAATGGTGGCGCCAATAAAGAAGAAATCGCCCATGGCCTGGCCTTAATGATGGTGGCCATTATGATGTCCGATGGACTCGTAATAGGAGCGTAGAAAAGAACGTTGATGGCATGAACCGGCAAGCAGGTAAACGATCGGACAGCCTTTGCTTAGCAATAGGCATTCTCACCATCATCTTCCTGGGCTGGTTATGTTCTGAGCGTTTCGCAGAGGTTGAGCGCCTGATCGCCGTCAATTTTCTGGCCGCCACCGCTCAAGGCAGCGGAAATATTGCCGATCAGCCGCTGGTTGAGACAGTCATGAATATTTTATGCTTGAGCGTATTTTCCTTTTGCGCCGTTGTCGCTCCCTATAAGATCGGATCTCACTCAATCATCGAGGTCGGCAGATTAAAAGTAAAAGTCCGCCTGGTCGTCCTTCTGCAACTCGTCGCACTGAATGTGGTGCTGCATCTTCTCCTGGCCTTGTGCAAGTACAATTTCGCCATGCCGCTTTCGCTCGTTCTTGTCAGCACTGTCGGTACTGCCTATGGTGCGCTGGTGGCAAGAGCGAAAGATCTTCGGACGCAGCTGGAGACCAAAGAGGAGGCTGTAGACTTGATCTCGGGCGACCTCAATCAATCCCTGATTCAAATTATCAAAGATGAGGAGATCGATCGCCGCACTCTTGCCGGCGACCTGCACGATCAGGTGCTGAACGATTTGAAGTTAATCAGGGAGAAGCTGCTCACTCATGGAAAGGCTGTGGCTAAGGAGGGCGAGCCCAATTCATCGGCAGCGAACAGAGAAGAGATCGATAAGTTAATCGTTCACTCGATGCAAGAAATTCGCGAGGTGATGGACAACTTATCGCCCGCTGTCCTTCAGCACCTTCACTTCACCGAGGCGGTCGAGGACTGCGTTCGCAAGGGTGCCGAGCGCAGCGGCTACAAAGTGCGATTCAGATGTAATCTCGATCGCACCCACTTCGACAGCTTCAGCACCACTGAGTTGTCTTTGCTGTACAGACTGGTTCAAGAATCGGTGACAAATATTTGCAAGCATGCCGGCGCGACCACGGTCAAATGCACCATCACCGCCGATGGTGACACGGTTCGAATTGCCATAAACGACAACGGCAAAGGCATTGATAAAAACGAACTCTCTAAGGAGTCTCGCGGTCTGCGCTATATGCGACAGCGGGCCAGCATAATCGGTGCGCGCGTTGCCTGGCTGCCGGGTGATGATGGTGTGGGAACCAAAGTAGAGATTGCCATGGTAAAACCGAAGCAGCTATAGTAGGTTCTAAACCAATCAGAGGATCCGTTTTGCGAATTCTGATAGTCGAGGATGTACCGGCGTTGCGGGCCCATGCCCGCAAAGTGGTTAGCGACGTTTTGAACGGTGATGCCGAAATTCTGGAGGCCAGCAATGGCTCAGAGGGCCTGAAGCTCGCTAAGACATCTCAGCCGGATTTGATTCTCATGGATATTTCAATGCCGGAGGTAAGCGGCATAAAAGCAGCGGAGGAAATCTGGGCCGACAACAAACAGGCGCGCATTCTTTTCTGGTCGCAGTATCATCGCGAAGCCTATGTCAGGACGCTGGGTCGCATCGTTCCCGACGAGGCGATCCATGGCTATCTTCTTAAGGGTGAGTCGGATGACAAGCTCGCCTATGCGATTGAAAGCATTCTCCTGCGCGGCGATCCTTATATCGATCCTGTGGTGCAGGGCATCCAGCGGCGTCTGAGGGCGAAGGACAACTCGCTCAATGACACCGAGTATGAAACATTGCTCGACTTATGCATCGGTCTTACCGATCGCGCCATCGCCTTACGAAGACACATAAGTGTTCGCGGCGTTCAAAATCGAACATCAATGTTGCTGGTCAAACTGCTCAAGGGTGAAGAAGCGCATGTGCGCGAGTCAGCCGGAATGGAGATGTTCAACCCGCGCGCTCGCCTGGTCTTTGAGGGGCTCAAGCGCGGCCTGATCGATCCCGATGATTTTTTGAAACTGGATGATGAGAATTGGGAGTGGCTTGCTGATGAGTTCGACTACGAGCGGCGCTCACAGATATCAGCTGATGAATAATGCCCTTGCCCTTAATCTGTTTTGTCCAATTACTCAACGGATCGCCAGGCGGGCTGTCAGTTCTTTTCCTGCTGTAATAAAGAAGAACATACCGACACCCAGAGGAATGAAGACGTTCAATTGATTAAAACCGGGCAGAAGGACAGACATGGAAGGCCAATCCGGATTGTAGCGCACCTGTACGTTTTGCCTTGGCCCGCCGGCTTGCTCCAGATCATGCTCGGATGTCCAGATCCAGAAATCGCCGAAGCGAATTCGATTGCAGCCGAACATCTGTCCGTTCACCGTATAGCTATAAACCGGTGTGCCACCACTGGCGTCGAATAAGCTGCCGCGGGCAATCGGCCAGGCGGTGCTGTCGATGCCGAAGTATAAGTTGAAGCCCGCCCAAGCTAACATGACCAGCGCGATGGACAGGCGGATGAGGAACCGCATATAGTGCCTGGCGTTGAGATAAACCATTCTGGTTTTCGCAACCGCCTTGGTTTTCGGTTTATGCTCTGTCGGGCGACGGCGCTTATAAATCATCTTCCTCCGGTGCCAATATTGCCGCTAATTCCGCCTCGAGCAACTGGCGGTCGAGAGTGCGTTTCAAAACCACTGTTATGAGGTTATCAATTCTAGCGATTTTTGGCTTGTGCTGGTAAAACTCCACGATATCTTCCCAGACCGGCAGCTCGATCGTCTCACCGTTGCTGACCACGACGATTCTTTTATCCTTCTTCCAAACTTCCCTGAGCTTCTTCAAATTTAGATCGGCAATCAGCCAGGCAAGAAGCGGATCATGAAAATGCTTCTCGGCTAAAGATACAAAAGTATCCGACTGGGTGATCAAAATCTTGGGGCGGCGCAGAACCGAGGCATAGAGATATCCGGCCTCTGCAGCAGCACTGCCATCGAGGCTGATCATCCACTCCGGAGTCTCATCCCCCATGCTGAATTTGAACGCCGATCTGTCAGCCGGGGACTTTGATCGCTTCGGCGCCCGGTAAAGCACTTTGCCATCGCTCTCTTGCTTCGAGGATAAGCTATGCGATATTTCATCCTCTGAGGATAGTGCCCCCAGTCCCGCGAAGCTGAGATCGGCTCTGCGCTTGGCTAATCCCGCCATTGCCACAATTGCCACAATGGCAAACTCGGTCCCTAGCATATAATGATTGGCAGCCGCTCCAGCTGCCGGTGATCGCTCGACTCTTACATGCTCGAGCGGAAAATCAGACAGTCCACGTGATACCTCATTCAGTATCATGCGCAAGCCGGCCGCCGCCTCACCTTCGCCATGAGCACCGGTCGGCACGCCAACCCCATCCTGGCTGTCCAGGCTCTCCCCCTGCGTTTGCGGGCGGGCACGAGATGAAACATAGTCTTGCAAGCCGGGCATTCGATATTGCTCGCGAATCGCTCTTTGAATGGCGCTCAATTGCGAATCGGATACCGGCTCGAGGTTTCCTCTGTCGACTCCGGCGTCTGATGAGCCTCGAGCACGATCATCATTTATTTCATCAGCGTTATCGATCGGATCCGGCATTGACGTCAAAGTTCCTGTTTCTGATTCGGCTTGATTGATCCGCCAGCAACTTGATTATTCCCATTTACTTGATCTCTACCTTTCCATCAGGATGTTCGCGGTAGATTTTGCCGTTTGGGCGGTGGGTTTCAACGACACCGTCGGGCAGCTCTTTGATCACCGTACCGCTGGGTTTATGGGTATGGGTTTCGCCGGTGGCGTGATAAATGTAAATGCGATCGCCGTTTCTCTTATCAATGATGCGCATTGTTCCCGGCACCTCTCTGCGCGTTTCTCCAAGACGAGTGCTTGTGGTGATGCCGCGCTCGATGTGCATCTTCGATCCATCGGCGTAGTGGATATCAATGGCTTTGTTCGGCTGGTAGATCCGGGTGGTGCCAAACTCGTCGACATGGCTTCTCTGGTGAAGGGCATTTTTAGCCGCCTCCATGCCATGCCAGCGGGATTTCAAAACTGAGCCGCCTTTCAATCCCGCGCCCAGACCGATGGCGGCGCTGACAGCATCAGTGGTCGTCCAGAGTGCGTCCTTGCCGAGCCTGTCCTCGACCTTCTGTTTATAGTAGTCGAGCTTTTTTGCATCGTTGCAATTGTAAGCATCGGACCAGGTCTGCTGAGCAAAAGTAGCGTCCTTGTAGAGTCTCGGGGCTGAATCCTTCGAGAAGCAATACAATCCCCAGCCGCCTGCCACAATGCCTATTGGTGGATAGGCTTTGGCAGCCAATCCAATGCCCGCCCCGCTTACATGAGCTACACCGGCATCCCATGCGTGTTTTGCCAGTTGCTCCGGATGCTTGAATTCCTTTTGAGCCTCTTTGACGGCGCCGTTGATCATGCCGCCGCCCACTACCTCAGACGCACGCTTGCTGCGCGCCCATGTATCACTGGCGCAACTCAGGAGCTTCGAGCATGCTGTTTGGGCTTCCAGGAGCGGATCATCATGATGCTCAGATCTGATCTTATGATGGTGCCCGGCATAATTTCCCTGATGCTCGCTCTTATGCTTCTGGCTCGCTGAATGGGATTCAACATGGTTATGTTTTGTCATCGGTCCAACCCTCAACACTCCGGCTTGCTTGCATGTTAAGCGGAGCTGGAGTGCAAATCACTGTTGAATTCAACAGTCTTTGGTTGGCAATCGTAAAAGCTTGTCGTTAACCGGCCTGCCTCGAGGCTCTGCCCTGTTCTCCCTCGTTCAGGCGCCACTTTGCCAAACCGAGCCCGTTTATCTTCGTCGGAATGCGCACCACGCATTCACGCAAGGGCCAGTTGAAGTTGCCCAGATCTTCGAGCACACGCTGTATTTCCTCTTTCGAGCAATACCTGCTGTAGTTGGTTCCTTCACTATCGCAAAACGAAAGGTAGGGAGGCTCCAGACTGACAGTAAGCGTGCCGTTGATCATGTTGTGTACCTCGGTAAGGTTGATTTGCGAGTGAGTATGTTATGAAAAGTAACTATCGAAAAGGCTGCGCCAGGATGCCGACGAACGGCAGTGAAGATCGCACCCTGCATGAGTTCAAGCCTGGATCGACTTCGTCAAACGGCGAATCCCGAGAGTCTTATAGAAAGGTCCGTCAGTGCACGCCATACCATAGGCATCAGCGTGGTAAAAGCGGCTTCCCGCGCCTCATCAACTTCGCCAGAAAATTGCATCGCCACTGTTCATCTTATCTTTAGAAAGCCGAATTGCAAGTCAATTTTTGTGAACGCATGAAGGCGAATTTTTGATCATCAACTCAGCAAAGGTTGAAGCAGCAGCTTTATTGCACGTACATCAACGGAGTTGCCGAGCAATTTGAATTGAACCGAAAGGGGCATTGACTCAGGGAATGTGAAGGATGATGAAAATCCGAGCAAGCGAAGAATTTCATTCGGGCTGAAGAACCTGATGCCTCCCTCCTGCATTTGCAAGAGTGAGCCGCTGGCCTTACGGCACTTAAAGTAACCGCGTGTAAAGCAGATGGCATAAGCTTCTTCGTCTTGCGGATCGACGATGTTCAACACCGCTTTGTACCGCTCCAGCTCCGCCTGAGGCAGAAGCAGAGACTCGAGCAGAGCGGCGCTCATGTTCCGCTCGTCATCTAGAAAAGTGCATAAACTCTTCTTCTCGACCATTGCCGCTGGCTCCGCTATGCCATCACATATGGTGGCAGCCTT
Source organism: Pseudomonadota bacterium (assembly GCA_021324135.1). Classification (GTDB taxonomy): domain Bacteria; phylum Cyanobacteriota; class Vampirovibrionia; order Obscuribacterales; family Obscuribacteraceae; genus JAJPJO01. Next base: position 15,795 of record JAJPJO010000233.1, on the reverse strand, counting down.
CCGGCCGGTATTTTCGGCCTGTCGCGTCGAAACATCTCGCTGGGCAAGAATAAAAAAGCGAGGGCGTAACATGGGAACCCCCAGCCGGGAGCTGCAAATATTCAGCGATGCGCAAGTATATTCGCAGCGCTCTAGCTGTTCGTGCAGTCTGGCGCAAACCTTGCTGTCGCGAAACCAGGCAACGTTCTCCAGGAGCAGATATGCAGGTTTGTGCTCGGGGATGAGATCGATCAGATGCAGCAGTGCCAGAGCCCTGGGATCCTTGTCATCTCTCTGGTTTCCCCGTCTTGTAAACGGGGTGCACGGCGGGCTCATCCACCAGAGATCGGCTTCGGGCAAGTCTCTGGCGTCAATCGATTCGAGATTTCTCCTTTGCGGCGCCAGGCCGAAGTTTGTCTGGTAAACATGATTTGCTAAATGATTCTGATCGAAGGCGGCTACAATCGAGATCGGGCCGTGCCTGCATGCCTCGGCAAAGGCGCCGATACCGGAGAAAAACTCAATTGCTCTTAATGCGTCGTTTGACATTTACATGGGGTATTATCCTAAAAAGGATAAGTTTTGCGAATCGTCGTTTTTCCAGACCCTGATGACCGAGCAAGTACAACAAGAGCAAAAACAGTCGAAAGTGCAAGACAAGCTGATCGGCGAGGTTTTTGCCGGGCGCTACAAGGTTATATCCGTGGTCGGGCGCGGCGGTATGAGCACCGTCTATAAAGCGCAACACACCTATATGGACCGCGTCGTGGCGCTCAAGCTTCTGCATCAGCACCTGGTGTCCGATCCGCTCAGCGTGCAACGCTTCCAGCAAGAAGCGCGCGCGGCGGCCAGCCTTTCCCACCCCAACACCGTTACCGTATACGATTTTGGTATCACTGAGGATGGCACCGCCTACCTGGTTATGGACTTCATGGAGGGCCCCTCGGTCGGTGAGCTGCTGGACAAGGGCGGTCCGATTCCGGAGATTGAGGCGATCGATATGTTCCGCCAGGTCTTGCGCGGCTTATCGCATGCCCACAAGAAGGGCGTCATTCATCGCGATCTCAAACCGCGCAATCTGGTTTTGAGTATCGAAGAGGATGGCTCGGTTCTGGTCAAGATTGTCGATTTCGGCATTGCCAAGATGATACCGCAAGACGGACAGGAATCGCAGCATCTTACCCAGACAGGCGAGGTCTTCGGCAGTCCGATTTATATGAGCCCGGAGCAATGTTCGGGCGCGCCGCTCGATGTGCGCTCGGACATATATTCATTTGGCTGCGTCATGTTCGAGATCCTGACCGGGCAGCCGCCGCTGGTCGGCAACAATGCCGTTGAGACGATGTCCATGCATGTCAATGATCCTCCCCCGGGCTTCAAGCAAATTGTCCCGGGCATCAACGTTTCCTCCGAGATGGAGGAGGTGGTGCTCAAGTGCCTGGAAAAGAAAGCGAAGAAACGTTTCCAGACGGCTCAGGAAGTTTTGCAGGCCCTGCCTCGGCCGGCCGGTCTGCCACCGATGAGCGACACCGGAACCGTGGTCATGCGCCTGGGCGATCTGGTCAAGAACAGCGGCTCGCAAGAAAATCAGTTGTCGACTTCGCGGAAGCCGAGGCGATCTCGCCGTTCGCGTTTTCGCATTACCAGCAAATCGCTTGCCATCACATTTGGTGCCCTGTTCGCCGGCACAATCAGTCTCTTTACTTTCTTCCCTGGAACGGAAGAAGATCCGGGATCGCCGATGAAACGGTTGATATGGCAACTCGAGATGGTTTGCGGCGAATGGCTGATGCAGCAGCGCAATTACGGCATGGCGTTAAATGTTCTCAACATTGCCGCCGATCAATCGGAGCGCCTGGGCAGCATGATGCGCAAGCACAACTATCCGATGATGATCAAGACGCGCATCAAGCAGGCTGATGCCTATCTGGCTCTGGGCAAGAACGACAAGCAGGAGGAGATCGGGCGCGAGATTCGCGAGCTCGACAAATTGAACTGGCAAGAGCAAGCCGACGAGCTGATCAAGCGTTTAGATGAGGCGGAGCAATACATAGCTCGTTTGAAGAAAGAAGGCGAGGCGCCCCAGGCACACCTGGCTGACAGGCGCCTCAACTGGGCAGGACTGATCGGCAGGATCGTCGAGATTTCAAGACGGCTTGATGCAGTCTACCTGTACAGAAGCGAAGATGTATTGCTGAAGCGTTCGCAGAAGGTAGTGGAAGAGCTTTACGGTAATGAATTTCCGCGGCTGGCTGATTTACTCGAACAACGCTGCGACTGCCTGTTGAATCAAGATCGGAACGATGAGATATTCGATCAGCAGCTTTACAAAAGGATCATGGAGATCCGCAAAAAAGCCGATAAAGAGGCTGATCGAGACTATAGGCAGGACCCGGCATACATACGATCGGTTTTGCAGTACGGGCAGTGGCTGCGCGATCGAAATATTTTTAGCGATGGCGGGCAATACTTGAGGGACGCGATATCGCTTATGGAGAACTGCAAGAACTTCCCACCCGAGGAGAAGGCCGAATACTATGGGAGCTACGCCGATTACCTCCAGCAAATCAACCGCAATGCCGAAGCCGAGGATTACCATAAGAAGGCAAAAGCGGCTCGCCAGGCCTGCGGTCTTGATTGAGTTGTTAATCGGCCTTCGATTAGTTTGAGATTTGATGGTGCATAATATGGCAGGCGTTAGACGGTAGAAACTCGAATCATTCATGAGTTCCAATTCTCATCTAGATCCACTGGCCTCGGTTCTTTTCGATAATTCATTCGTCGGGGTTCTGATAACATCCAACGACAAAATCGAAATGGCCAATGCTCAGGCTTTGAAACTGCTCGGCTATTCATTGCAAGATCTGAAGAACAAACAAGTTTTCGACATCCTGAAAGTGCCCGATAAATCTCTGGAAGACATCCTCGAGGTCATGGCGGCGGCTGCCACCGGCGTAGTCCGTGCGCATGTCGAGCCGAAGGAAGGCTCGACACTACCGGTGGACGTTTCGATCCGCTCCTACAAGGAGAATGATGTTGAAAAGTCACTGGTCATGTTCTCCGATGCGCGCACATCCGAGTTGATTGAAGAGCTGAAAAGCGAGTTTATCACCAAAGTCTCATCCGATCTGCGCTCACCGCTTACTGCCATCAGCGGCTCGCTGGCCATTTTGAAATCGGAGCGCATGGCGCGCCTGTCGGACAGCGTGAGAAACGTGGTGACGATTGCCGAGCGCAACTGCAAGCGATTGATTTTGATGGTGAATGAAATTCTCGATCTCGAGAGCCTCGAGCGCGGCAACATAAAACTGCAGCCGCGTCGAACCGATCTTAAGGAGATTGTCGAACATGCAATCGAGATGGTCAGCGGCTTTTGCGATGAGAGCCACGTCAAAATCGAATGCCGTCTCAATGAGTTGATGCCAATACATGGTGATGAGGAGAGACTTACACAGATATTCGCCAACCTGCTTCGCAACGCAATCAGATCTTCCGAGCGCAGCGGTGTGGTGAGCGTCGAGTCGGGAAGCGAGCACGGCTGGGCTGAGGTGAGAGTCAATTACACTGTCCCGGGAGCCAGGCAGAGCACGAGCGACAACGAACAGCTGGAGGCGGGGATTTCCGACGCCCTGGCCTCGAGAAGTCTGGAAGTTTGCAAAGAAGTGCTGACCTTGCACAGAGGTTTCTTCGGCAGTGACGACGGTGCAGGCAGCCAGCGCTTCTACTGGGTGCGCCTGCCATCGAGCACCAGATGAGCGGCTTCTTTTGCCTTTGTTGCAATTATGGTATAGGTGGGTATAGATAGATCTGTCTGGCTCTATTTTTTTATACCCTTGTGAGGCCGACCAATGATTAAGCACGCCTTTATGTCTCGACGGCATTGCAGAAATCAAATTGGTGCGGGCGCAGCCGCTGCAGAATTTGCTCCAGCGCTGATTATATTTTTTCTGGTCATTCTCTTTCCGTTGATTAACCTGATCATGTTCGCCTGCGGAGCGGGAACCGCCTACTTGTGCGCAAAGCAGTGCGCCAGCCGGGCCGGAACGCAATCGACATTCACGGATGCCTTGAATGTTGTTCAACAAGAAAGCGCTTCATTCGTCGCCTCGGGTTTCGGGCAATTCGCGAAAATGACACCGGTTGGTGGTATCGGCGGAAGTGGTATCAATCTTTCGGTAGTCTCGACCCCTTATGGAGGCGGCACGGCCATCCAGTCGACAGCGAATACACCGCTTGGGGCACCGGCAACTCCCAACACCAACACGTACGAATACCGAGTCGACGCCACATTTACCGTCGGCCCGTTCATGAACATGAGTATGATTCCCTGGGTCGGCACTGTTCCCGGTCTGGGCGTTCCGGCGAACTTAAATTTCACGGCTACATCGACCGCGGAATTTCCCGAAGGATTGAATCAGTAGGCTACTGCACCATATATAGTGGCACTATCAGGCACGCAGCAGTGTCGATGGAAATATGTCTTCGGATCGCGATTGCGTAGTGGCGTAAGCCCTGTAATGATCGGCTTGCTCTTCGGCTCGCCTGGCTTCATCATCACGCCCTTGCTTCTTCAAAAAATCGGCATAGCGAGCCAGGCAGTCGCTCAGGCGTTTGACGGCATGCCGTTGTTTCAGACCTCTGATTGTCTCCTGAAAGGCTTTGTCGGCAAGATCCGGCTTGCTTAGATCTTCCTGAAGCATTGCCTCAAGAAAGGTGAATTCCTCCAGGGGACCCAGTGGCGTCTCGACGTTTTTCTTTGCTTTAGCAATCAATTTCAGCGCCTCATCAGGCTTTTTCAATTGCCTGTAGATCGTGGCCAGCTTATATGTCGCTTCCAGAGTCAAGCGGTGCTCACCCGACAGTGTCTTGGAAAAAATATCGAGAGCGCGATTGCAAACATCGAGCGCCGCCTCGAAATTGCCCTGGTGGATGTAGCATGTAGCCTTGTTGCTCAGCACCGGACCCAATCTGTAGTGCTGGGGGTAGAAAATTTTCTCGAAAATCGAGATAGCTGAATCGAAGCATTCATGCGCTTCTTGATATTTTCCCAGCCGGCACTTCACATCGCCCAACTGGCCCAGCCATTCGGCAACCCCCGCCTCTTCAGCCCCGACAGCATCCTTTCGTTTCTTCACTGCCTGCGAAAGCAGTTCTTCTGCCACATCCAGCCGGCCCTTCTTCAAGTATTGCTGAGCTTTGTCGGCTGTCCACTCTGATTCCGAGAGGGCTTTGAGATTCGGAGCCGCAGGAGTGTTTGGCATAAAACGTCCTTTGCAATTGATTCTGATTTGGTAATGGCAATGCTTTTGAAGGTATCACATAAAGCCAGGGATGTTTCTATTGACAACCATGATTGCTACAACTATGCTGTGCGTAATTACTACATGATGAGATCACCTTTATGCTGCGATCCACCATATCCAGATTCCGGCGGGCCCTCTTCAGTCGCAATGAGCCGGTCTTGCTGGTGGCTGTCGTCCTCGCCCTGGCTCTCAATTGTGGTGCGGCCGACGCTCAAAATCAATACCAGTACGGGCAGTCCGGAGCATATCAGCAGTCTTCTCCCTATCAACAGCAGTCTTATCAAGGAAACGGTCAATCGCAATACGCTCAACAACCGTACGCTCAGCAGTCCTACAGCCAGTATGGGCAGTCCGGTTATCCTCAAACGAGCGGGCAGTCCTCTTATCCTCAGCAATCATACGGGCAGATGCCGGCTTCGAACTACGCCCAACAAGGTTATGGACAAAGCTACGGCTCGAGCCCGTATGCCTCCCAGCAAAGCTACGCACAGCAAAACTACGCCCAGCAACCAAGCCCGACTTACTACGGTCAAGCTCAGCAGACTACCAGCGGCTCCTGGCCGACTGACAGCGCTTCTGCCTCATCGCAGACTCCGGCCGGCTCTTACTTGCAGGGCCAAAGCCAGCCGACATCGACGAGCCCGCCCGGACAGACGAGCTCATTGCCCGACCTGCCGATGCCCGACGAGAACACGAGCAAGCCGAGTGGTGGCGGCGGTGGTGGCGCGACCTCTGCCATCAAAGGCGGTGCCGGACTGCTGGGAAAATTTCTCGGTGGAGCGGCGCGAGTTGCTGCGCCGGCTGCCAGCATGTACTTGATGAACAGAGCAGTCGGCGGCAATATGATGATGGTGCCCTCTTACGGCATGGGTGGCATGGGTATGAGCCCCTACGGTATGGGCATGGGCATGAGCCCATATGGAATGGGAATGGGCATGAGCCCGTACGGCGGCATGGGCATGAGTCCATACGGAATGGGCGGCATGGGCATGACCCGGCCATTCGGATTCTGAATTTGAGTGAAACAATAGCCTTAACGCTGGTGATTGTTGGCAATGCGCACACCGCTCAATCCAGCCACGACAAAATTCGCGGATAGCGCCTGCCGCAAGCTTATGCCGATGTTGGGCGCCGGATCGGGAAGGAAATTGCTGAACGGTATGGTGCTGTTATTGTCGAAGTGGCCGGCGATGTGCAAAACGAAGCCGCGGCCGAATGGAAACTCAACGGCCAGAATACCCTGCCGATCCGGATCATCGCCTTGCAGTTTTTGGCTTGTGACAAGCACTCGCACTGCATCTCGATTAACCACGTGGATGAGGTGGCATTCCGGATCCATCTTCCAGTAAGCATTACTGACAGTACCATTGAAAAGAGCGGCGTCAGCATCACGGACGGTGGCATCATACATGGTGCCGTGATTGGTGCCGCTGTTCCAAATGACGTATTGATTAAAGGTATTGCTCAAGAAATTGTTCAACGCCCAGTCCGTGGAAAGCAAATACCCACCCCGCGCTACGAAGTCGCGCACTCGCTGACAGGCCTCGCGTGACAACTCGCCCGGGCAATCGACAATCAATACCTTCGTATTGTCGAGCGGGTAGCTCTTCAGATCCCCGGCCCCGATTCTCTCGTGCGGTATTTGCAGTTTTTGCAAGGTTTTGGCCGAATCGTCGAAGCGGCCTTTCACGACCACGACCGACTGACTGGCCATATTCGCCACGTTGAGCGCAAACTGCGGATGCGTTTTATCGAGCCAACCTTTGAACACCTCGGGCGGAACCGAGCTCATATGCGGCTTTTGAGTCGCCAGTTGCGATGTGTCGATCATCGTCGTGGCCCGGCCCGAGAGTGGACCGGCTCCCTCAGCGGCACCTTGCAAGCGCAGCCGCGAGACGGACCCGTTCAGTGAAACAGTGCTGTTCGATCGCTTTTGGCTTGGCTCGGCCACCGGCGCGGGCACATCAGGCAGCCGATCGGAAAAATCGGCAGGCGTGACCAGACGATCGGCAAGCACCTGCGTATCGTCCAGAGGCTTGGCGTTGCAATCAGGCAGGCAGAATAGTGAAGCGGGTATGGCCAGGATTAAAAATGCCCGATGAAGCCGCCGCTGCGAATTGCTCCGGTCAAAAATCACAATCCTTAATACCCCATGATGCTCTCAGTTGTGCTTCACCCACTCTTAATTTGACGCCGCTTTGCCGATTGGGTTCCATGGTAAGCTTAGCGTGTTTTGCAAGCCCGATCTGGAGGAGCTAGGTCTTATGTTTCGTCCTTTAACCATTGCGCTGCTGCTGTTCCTTGCCATGCCCGTTTTCGCCCAAGACAGCGGCATGCCCAGTACGCAGACGACGGCTGCGAGCCAGGATGATGACAATGACCAGAATAGTGATGAATATTATTTCCTCCTGGTTCAGGGCAAAGGCATGCCTGTCAAAAGCATTGTTTTAAACGGCGTCAATGTTCTTGGCGGCTCGGTGGTATCGGTGTCGCTGCCTATCAATGTTACCCGCCAAATCAAGCAGGGTCTGAACAAATTGACCGTGGATTTCGTCAGTCATGAAAACGAAGGACTGGTGACCATAATGGAGCGACGGCGTCCCGGGCCGAAAAAACTGGAGCTGGCCCGCCTGGCCGTCAATCCTAATGAGAGCCAGGGCAAGCAGCTCTCTCGTGAACTGGCATTCAATGTCGATCCGGCTCCGGTAGCGCCGATGAAAATCGATTTAACGCAAACCGACGAGAAGCAGATCCTGGACCTGGTGAATGAATACTATGGTGCTCTCAAGGACAAGGATGCAGGCAGATTGAGAGCTCTGTACGGGCCGGCCTTGCGAAAAGAGCAAAAAATCTTTCCGGAGGGCGCCAGGTTCTTCAACAAGATTCTAACCAAAGAGATTGCTCTTATGCGCCGCAACGAGATCAAAATGGAGCCGTTCAACATCGAGGATGTGATGCTCGAGCAGGAAGAGGACAAGATCAAAGTGGTGCGCAAGGATCGCAAACCGATGATGCAGAGCAACGAAATTGAGCTCAGCATTGAGCCGATTTTCTCGGAGGTAAAAGCAAACGGCAAAGCGGAAGCTAAAAAGGAAAAGGAGAAGGAGAAAGAGACTCAACAAGCGAAGCAACGATTGGTAACCACGAAGCTTCTATTCAGAAAGCTGGACGGCAAGTGGTGCATCGCCCTGCCGCAAGGTGTCTGATCTGCTCGGGCAAATATGATGAGAGTTGTTGCCTGGTTACTTGGCGTCGTCCTTCTTGCTGTCATCACATTCGGTGCAGGCGCGCTCTGGTGGTGGCATGATCTGAACCAGCCATACAGCCATAATCACCCGGAGGCGATTGTCAGCATTAACCGTGGTGCATCAACCGAGCAGATACTGGCTCAACTCAAAGCGCAGGGGATACTGGCAAGCGAATGGCCTTTGAGGCTCTATCTTCGCTTGAGGCGCGGGCGCATCAATATAAAAGCAGGCGATTACCGCTTCCCCTCTCCGATTTCGTCCCTGGCCGTTCTCGATACCCTGGAGAAAGGGGGCACCGAACATGCCCGGCTCACCGTCGTGGAAGGTTGGAGCCGCTTTGAAATAGCCAGAGCGCTGAGGCAGATTCCATCCTTTAAATTGAAGAGCGACAAGGAAGCGATGGCTCTGCTCACCGACATCAGTCCGATTGCGACTCTCGACCCCGGTGCCACCACTCTTGAGGGCTATCTCTATCCCGATACCTACTTCATCCAGGCTGATACGAGCGCCAGGGATCTGGTATTACAGATGGTGAAACGATTTAAGACGGTCTACAGCAAACAACTCGAGAATGACGTGGTCAACTCCGGCTCGTCATTGCACACTGTTGTTACGATCGCATCGATTGTCGAGACGGAAGCGAAGATCCCTCCTGACCGCCCGCTGGTCGCCTCGGTCATCTTCAATCGTTTGCGCAAGGGCATGAAACTGAGCATGGATTCGACCATTGTCTATGCCTGCAAAATTGCCGGCACCTGGAAGGACGACGGCAAAATATACCAGAGCTATCTCGATCTAAACTCACCCTACAATTCGCGCATGTACAAGGGCTTGCCGCCCGGACCGGTGTGCTCGCCCGGCTTGAGCTCGCTGGAGGCGGCGCTTCATCCGGCGCGCAGCGACTATATCTATTATGTGCGCGAACCATCCAGAAATGATGGCGCCCATAATTTCTACAGTAACGTCGCCGACTTTGAGAAAGGCGTGGAGAACTTGCGAAAATGGGAAAAGGAACAGCTGAAGAAGGCAAATAAATGAGCATAACGAGCCAAGATCTGGCCGAGCGCAACAAACCTCTGCGCGACGACATTCGCACCCTGGGCTTCATGCTTGGTGATACCATTCGCGCCCTGGAGGGCGAGCCTGTCTTTGAGCGCATCGAAGATTTCCGCCGCCTTTGCAAAGCCCTGCATCAGATCAACGGCAGCGCCAGTCTCGAAGGTGAAAGCCGATGGAGCGAGGCGGACAGAGAGGTTCTCAAAGCCGAGCTTTCCGATCTGATCGCCAGCCTCGATCGGCAAACGGCCGGAAAGATCATAAAGGCATTTCTCTGCTACTTCGACGTGATCAACATTGCCGAGCAAAATCATAGACTGAGAAGACATGCAATCATGGACTGCGAGTCCCCCGGTGCAGTGCTTCCCGACTCTCTGGATGAGCTCTTCTTGCGCCTGGGCAAGTCCGGCGTAAGCAAGAAGGAACTGCTCGACACTATGGAGCATCTCGACATCGAGGTGGTATTCACAGCTCATCCGACTGAAATTACTCGTCGTACCGTTTTGCTCAAACAATTGGAAATGGCGGACTACTTGCACAAGAAAGATCATCCGCCCCTGACCAATCGTGAAAGTGCCGATGTAGAGGCGGGTTTGCGCAGTGTTGTCGAATCGTTATGGCTCTCCGATCATATTATCTACTTCAAGCCGAGCGTAATGGATGAGGTAAGGTATGGACTTTACTTGTTTGAAACGGTGGTTATCGATGCCATTCTAAACGTGCATGAAGAGTTGTGCCGCAGGCGACAATATTTGTTGCAAGATTTGCAACAGCGCACCACCGGTGATGGCAGCGCATCGTCGAACCGTGATGATCTGACCTTCACCACATTTGGTTCCTGGATAGGCGGAGATCGTGATGGCAACCCGTTTGTAACCTCGGATGTCACTGTCGAGGCCCTGGCTTATCAGCGCAAGATAATATTGAAGCGTTATTTGCACGAACTGGAGGATCTCTTCAATCAGCTCTCGCATTCGAGCAACGTCATACATCCCTCTTCTGAGATTATCGCATCGAACGAGCGCGATGCCCGGATATTTCCTTATATTGAAAAACGGTTCGCGCAGCGCTATAAGTTCGAACCTTACCGGCTCAAGCTCCTGTACATCAGAGAGAAACTGGAGAGAACGCTCAACCCTGCCGATGGCGAGCAACCGTTTTACTCAGAGCCTGAGCAACTTCTATGAAATGAAAGCGATCAAGCGTTCACTCGAGCTGGCGGGAACCAAGCTGTCGACGGCTAAGATAGACAGATTTATCTTCACCATCAACATTTTCGGTTTTCATCTCGCCAAGCTCGATATCCGCCAGAACAGCGAACGCCATCGCTCCGCTCTTTCTGAAGTGACTCGCCAGCTTGCCATAGGCGATGAAGACTATGGCGCCATAAGCGAGAGCGAGCGGCTTGCCTGGCTGCAAAACGAGTTAGACGGTCGCAGACCTCTCTTCCCTGCGGTGCTGCGGTTCGACGCCGAGACCAATGAGACGATCGAGACATTTAGAACAATGGCCAGGCTGCAGGACCAGTACGGCAAACGAGCGCTTGATACATACATTGTCAGCATGACGCGCTCGGCCAGTGATTTGCTCTCGATTCTTCTCTTCGCCAAGGAGTCCGGTCTGTACAGTCAGGATTATCCGCACCGATCGATAAGCATCGTTCCTCTGTTTGAAACGATCGGCGATCTCCGCGAGGCGCCGAGAATCTTCGAGGCACTCCTGGCGATGCCGGTTTACAGGAAATATCTTGAAACTCGCGATCACTTGCAGGAGATCATGATCGGTTATTCCGATAGTGGCAACGATGGTGGCATCGTCACATCGAATTGGGAGCTGTATAAGGCCCAGAAGAAACTGGTCGAGCTGGCGGACTCGCTCGGCGTGCGGCTGCGGCTTTTCCATGGTCGGGGAGGCACCATCGGTCGTGGCGGCGGTCCGACGCATCGCGCCATTCTGGCGCAGCCGCCCGGGACCGTCTCGGGACGCATCAAACTTACCGAACAAGGAGAAGTGATCAGCTCCAAGTATTCTTTGCACGGAATCGCCGTTCGCAACTTCGAAAGATTGGCATGTGCCGTGATTGAATCGAGCGTCACTGAGGAGCATAAACGCCAGGAAGGGATCGACGAGCCGCAGTGGATCGAGGCGATGGAGGAAATTTCGAGCACGGCTTACGCCGTCTACCGCGGGCTCGTCTATGAAGATCCTGACTTCGTCGACTTCTTCAATCAGGCAACACCGATCAAAGAAATTGCCCAGTTGCGACTGGGGTCGAGACCGACCAGGCGAACCAAAGGCAGCACGTCGATTTCCGATTTGCGTGCCATCCCCTGGGTATTCGCCTGGACTCAAAGTCGTTTTCTCCTGCCGGGATGGTACGGACTCGGCTCCGCCATCGAGCTGTACCTTGAAAGGCACGGACAATCAGGCTTGCAGTTTCTGCGCATGCTGTTCAAGCGCTGGCCTTTTTTCACCGGGCTGATAAAAAAGGTCGAGACGACCCTGGCGATCTCCGATATGAACATCGCCCGCTACTATGCTGATAATCTTGTTGCGGACAAAGACATGCGCGAGCGCGTCATGTCGCGAATTGAGCAGGAGCACGCCCGCACTTGCGATGCCGTTCTTAAAATAACCGGCCAGGCTGTCCTGCTCGAAAAGACGGAGTATCTGCGCCGATCGATTGAATTGCGCAATCCTTACGTCGACCCCCTCAGTTACCTGCAGGTGCGTTTTATCAAAGAATGGCGCTTGCAAAAGTCAAACGAGATCGCCAGGACTGATGCCTCTGAAAACCCTGACCTGCTCGATCCGCTTCTGGACACGGTGTTGATGTCGATCAACGGCATCGCCGAGGGGCTGCAGAGCACCGGCTGATCAGCTCCGTTTCAGCATCAAGATTGGCCCATAGATGACTGGATCAGGCTGAGCCTTTTGAAAAGCGGTAAATTACACGACATTTGTGGAAGATAGTTAGATAAGAGCGAGCACTTGTGTGTATTTAGCTCAGATCCCGGTCTCCTGCGTTTATCCAAGCGGTATTGGTCGATGGCCATCGACAAGAACCAAATTCCTGCAGAGCTGAAACGCGCCGCCAAATGCGAAGAGATTGGCATGGGCGCCATGATTCAGAACCGCTACCAGGTAATTGCCTACCTGGGACGCGGCGGCATGAGCACGGTCTACAAAGCGGTCGACATGACGAGCGGGCAGGTCGTGGCACTGAAAGTGCTGCATTCCGAACTTTTATCAGACTCGAGTCGCGTTCAGCGTTTCCTGCAAGAAGCGAAGACGTACAAGAACCTGCGCCACGAGCACATCGTCAAGACGTTCGACTTCTTCACCGATGAGTTCGACCGCTACATCATGGTAATGGAATACATGGAGGGGCGAAACCTTTCCGAGGAGCTTTCCGAGAAGGGTCGCCTGACGATCCGCCGCGCGATCAAAATCTTCTCGGAAATCTGCGATGCACTCGATCATGCCCACAGCCAGGGTATCGTTCACCGCGATCTGAAGCCGAGCAACATATCGCTGATCGACACCGACAAGGACATTGATTTCGTCAAGGTTCTCGACTTCGGCATCGCCAAGCTGATGCCCACCGACAGCGAGACGCAATTGGGTCTGACGCAAACCGGAGAGATCGTCGGCAGTCCGCTGTACATGAGCCCCGAGCAATGCATGGCCAAAGCAATCGATCACCGCAGCGACATCTATTCGCTGGGCTGCCTCATGTACGAGTGCATAACCGGCGAGCCTCCGCTTATGGGTGGAAACGTTTACGAAACTTTCCACATGCAAACGCACGAGCGACCCAAGCCACTCGGCGATGTCAGACCTGAGTTCAAGAGCGGCACGAAGTTCGAATTTATCATTCTGAAATGCATGGCGAAAAATCCTCGCCACCGTTACCAGACGATGTCCGAACTCAAGGAAGCCCTGCAGCAGGTCGGCTCTTCCTCACTGAGCGGCGGACAGATCGGCAAGCTGATCAACGCCTGGCAGGAGCGAAAGATAAAAGAACGAGCCGCGCAAGGACGAAGCTTGCCACCGGCCCTGGTGGCAGCCGTGACAGCGGTCGTCATCATTGCCTGCGGCTTTTTGTTCCAGGAGCGCATTCGACAGTTCATCGAGCCGGCCGACAGCCGCTACAACAAAGCGATCGCTCAGTACAGGCAGGCACTGGATGGCAACAAGTACGATGCGGCGGAGCAAGCCGCCAAATCGGCTCTCAAGATTGCCGAGGAAGAGCGCAAGCAATGGCTCGTGCCGGCGCTGCAAAATTTGATGGATTTGTATCGGGTCGAGGGACGCACCCAGGAGGCGCAAGCGGTCAATGTCCGCTTGCAGAAAATCGCCGAGGAGGGTGCAAAAGCCACCGACAAAGCACAGCGCAAGCTGCTGAGCAAGCTGAAGGCTGCCATCTCCGCTCAACAGGTCGAGCCGGAAGTGGTCGAGGATATTTGTTTCCAATTGATTGATTTGTCGAACACATACGTGGACACGCAACAATTCGAGCAAGCTCGCACGGTTTTGAACAAAACGCTTGATATAGTGGGCAATACCCTTGGCGATAAGAGCCTGATAAGAGCCAATCTAGAAGACAATCTCGCCCTTCTGAGCCTCAAGGACAACCTCAAGGAGGATTATCAGGACATCGACAAGCAGTTGTCGCAGGCCATCGCCAATCGGGAAAAAATCGGAGGCAGCGAGAGCACCGGCTTGATTCGCACGCTCGAGGCGCTCTCTGAAGTTCAAAAGCGCCTGGGCGAATTGCCGGAGGCTCGCGATAATGCCGCTAAAGCCTTGAGTATCGCCCGTAACGCCTTTCGCTCGACGAGCTATCAGGCCGCCGTGTCGAAGTGCCAGGTTGCCGAAATCGATCTGGCTATGAAGAAGCCATCTAGTGCCATCAGTGGTGTCACAACCGCTCTGGCTGCAATAGAACGCTCTAAAGAATCCGATCAGCTGATTCAGGCGCACGCCCATATCATTCTCGGCGAGGCGAAAGCGGCCGACGATCAATATGGCGAAGCGATCAAAGACTTCGAGCAGTCGGAGGACATGCTCAAGGAAGCCACTGATACTCAGGCTTTGTTGCTCGCTCGGGCGCTCACCGGACTTGGTGACATTTACAGCACGCGTGCCAAGCATGACTATGCAAGAGCGGCGGGCTACTACCGAAGAGCCATGGCTCTCATGTTTCGCTCGCGCGCCCGCGAAGAGGTGCGTGTGCTGCACGTAGTCAACAAACTTACGGAGATATACAATCGCGAAGGCACTGCCGAGGAAGCCCTGCAGCTCTACAAGATACTTGCCGATCTCGACAGGGACACAGGAAAGACCAAGGGGCTGATTGAAGATCTGAAGTTGATCGGCTCATACTGTCGCGAAAATTTGAAGTTGAAAGAGGCGGCTCGTCGATACGAGGAAGCCTTGACGCAAAGCCAGACATTTTACGGATCGAGCAGCCCGACTACATGTGAGCTCTCAGCGCTGCTCGCCGACACTTATTTGAACGCCAAGAATAAAGATAAAGCGCAGCCATTGATCCTGGACGCCATTAAGACTCTGGAGCTGCCGGACGTCAACAAGGATATGTCTCGCGAAAGCAAATTGAAAGTGCTGTCTATATACGCTCGTTATCTGGAGAGCACAGGCGACAGAGAAAAATTGCAAGAGGTCAAGGAGAAGATAAACTCCGTCTGACAAGCTATACGAGCTTCTCAGGTCCTGGCCGGCGGTGCCTCTGAGGATGTTGTATATGTACGCCCCGGTTTGCGCGTGCATTATCTCAAGACAACCTGATATATTCATATACAACAACTTGTTAGAACTATCTGCATGAAATTTCTCCGCCCCTTGTTGACGATCATAATCACCCTGTCGCTGGCCGGCTGTAGCACCGGTGGTGGTGGCAACACCATGAATGATACCGTCGGCGCCCACAGTGATCCGGCTGATGCTGGAAAGCACTGGGGATACATATCTTGGGACGGCAAGATCCTGATCGAGCCCAAGTTCGAGCAGGCAAAATCATTTTCAGATGGTTATGCCGCAGTCAAACAAGGCGGGCTCTGGGGCTTTATCGACAAATCGGGCGCCTTCGTCGTCAAGCCGGAGTACAGACGTTGTGGTTCGTTTCACGACGGCCTTGCTCCCGTCTTGTCATCAGGCTGGAAGTGGGGTTATGTCGATCCAACAGG
>JAJPJO010000150.1 GCA_021324135.1 Pseudomonadota bacterium | reverse complement strand
TCGCGATACTCCTCGCTGTAGGGAACAGCCTTGAGCCTGCCGCTTTGATCGCGACGGATGACGTGGAAGAAGCCGGTCGCCTGCTTGCGCTCCTCCTCGCCAAGACCATTGAGCCAGGTATCGAACTCCTCCTTCGTCATGTCCTCAGGATAGAAGTTCGCGCCATCAGGGCGGCTCGGCACGCCCTCAAGGAATGGTTCATGATCATCGAGCTCCGACCAGGGTCCGCCGTTTATCCTGAGGTAGCGGAGTCTCGCCCGTGCCAGTGGGCTCGATTGCCGCGCCAGCTCAGCCTTGATGCCTGGGGATTTGCTCCATGTCTGGCGCAAATAGATCTCATCCATCAGCCTGGCAGCTTGAATGAGCAGCTCCAAAGCCTGACGATCGCCCTCGGACAAATGTGCGATATCGGCGGCGATCGGACTTGGCGCAAAACGTTTGCGCAGTTTTGAAAGAGACTGCATCGTGTGTCTCATGTCCATCTACTCCATTTTTATTCTATTTGAGCTTTTTGCAAGCAACTGGGTTGTCGGGGAACCAAACGATGAAAGAGCCCTCAATCAGCCTGACTGATGCTCCTCACCCTTCGATCAAAACGAGGTCTGCACAACTGAAGTTCTGTGCTCAAAAAAGAGGTGCGGCATGTTATGTGCAGAA
Organism: Pseudomonadota bacterium; assembly: GCA_021324135.1. Classification (GTDB taxonomy): domain Bacteria; phylum Cyanobacteriota; class Vampirovibrionia; order Obscuribacterales; family Obscuribacteraceae; genus JAJPJO01. The sequence goes on along the minus strand of JAJPJO010000150.1, from coordinate 23,708 downwards.
CATGCAGATTCAGGTATTGCGCTTCATTGTTGGGTGGCTTAGATCAGGAATAATCAGAGAGTGATGAGTGATACCAGAATCTATTGAACTTTCTTGACAGCAGTCAATATCTCTAGGTTTTGGTTTTCTAATAAGGCTCTTGAATGTGATCGTAGCTCACCCCTCGCAACTGCTTCACCTCGCGCTAGGCTAAACCTCGCGCTTCGTCCTTGCCGCAGGTGGCCACGATTGAACCCGTTATTAACTTGACTTAATCCTGATGCGAATTTAGTATGGACAAGCCAGGGCAGAATCGCAACTTACCAGCCAGGCTTATACACCCCGACCTTCAGCTGAACCAATCGGTTCGCTAAATCAAGTCTTACTATGACCGCGCGCCCAGTTGTGCTTGGCGCGGATGGTGCTTTTATCGGCAACCTAAAGAACCTCGAAGGAAATTCGGTGCTTGTCTTGCTTATGGGCAGCTCGCCTGGTCCTTCAAATGTGAGGAATGATCTCGTGTCTAATTTGAGTGAAACAGAATTGCAGATAGGCGATCTTTTGCTTCGCCTCGAACTCATCACCAGCGCCCAACTTCACAGGGCACTCTCGATCTCGTCGAGTACAGCGCTTCCCATCGGAAAGTCACTGGTAGCGCTCGACTTCATTGACGAACGCATTCTGATTGCTGTTATAGAAATGCAATCAATGTTGCGCGACGGGCTGATTGATTTTCCCTCTGCTAAAGAGGCAATGAGAAAAGTGGTCGCAGAGAAACGCAGCCTGCCGGAAGCTCTCTGGCTTCTCGGCATTCACGTGAGCGACGAGCGCCGCAATCGGCTCGGCGAAATGCTGGTCGAGGCGGGACTGGTCAAAATCGATCAGCTCGACTTCGGGCTGGCCATTGCCCAGTCGAGCGGATTGCCGCTCGGCCAGGTATTGGTTTTGCTGAATCGCATTTCCGAGAGCGTACTGCGGCTGGCTCTGGCATTGCAACGGGAAGTGCGCGCCCGCAGCATCGACCGCGCAAAGGCTATCGCCAAGCTGGCCAAGGGCAGTGCCGGGGGCGATACCATAGACAACCTGGCGCAAGCGGTGCCACCATATAAGGTGCGGCTGGGCAAATTGATTTTCCTCGCCGGACTGATCACGCACGAGATGCTGCTCACGGCCTTGCGCGCCTCACGCATTTCGCGGCGGCTACTGGGTCAGTACTTGATCGAAAACAAGTTGATCTCTGCCGAGCAGTTGAACTTGGCATTATGCTTGCAAAGATTAGTTTGGGAGGGAAGGATTACGCACACGGCCGCAGCCAGGCTTTTGAAAAACGCTTGCGAACAGGAGCGCAAGGACAGCCCGGAAACACCCGGGCGAATCAACCTGGATGATGATTTCAGCGTGTCCTTCTGCGACTTCCTCTGCATGAGCGGATATCTGACCCAGGAGAAAATCGATCGGATTGTTGAAACGATGCCATACGAGCCGAAACTCATGGCCCTTGTTTTTCGCCAATCTCCCCATGAAAGAGCGCTGTCGGACGAGGGGCGCCGTCGACGACTGGTGCGCTCGCTCAGCGATCCAGCCATCATGCGATATGCGCTGAACAAGACGTTTCCCAAGGATCAGCACTTGATCAATTCCGCGCTGATATTATTCACCCTCTCAGCCTCAAAGGCGATCACACTGGCTCAAGCCCTGGTGAATTTCGGTGTGGAGTGGAACGCAAAAACGCTGACGCAGGCAACAGCATCCTCAGTCTGAAACAGAGTGCTCAGCAATCCCCGGCTCTGCATGCCGGTCTTTGATGCCGGTCTTTGATGCCGCTCCGGATGCCGATGCGCGCACTGGATGCCGTAATTTATGCCCGTTCGGATGCGGAATTGATGCCAGCTCCGGACGCCTGTCATTGATGCGCGCAGTGGACGCCGTCATAGATGCCGTGCCGAGCCGAGCCGCCCGGGCCCGACCGCCCGACCCTCAATACTACTATGCTATTTAGTGCATCATATGTAGTGTCAATAGTAAAGGGACGCCACTGCCGGCCGGGGAGGCGGATCCGGTTCCGGCAGTGGCGATCGTCGTCAGTGGGAGATGAACCTGGTGTCACCGCCGAGGTGAAAGATACCAAGCCCAGCGGTTAAGCCCGAGCTCTACCCTGCTTGACTCAATCGGTCGAGCTCTTGCTCGGCCAGTCTGAGGTTCGCGGTAGGGAAATCGGGTATGAGCTTGGCCAGCCTGAGGAACTCGCGCACATCTGCCTCAGTGAGCACCAAACTCGCCAGGCCTTGCCAGAACCGCTCCAGCGCAGCGAATTCGTCGCTCTGCAGTGCTGGCATTTCTTGCATTCTCATGTGTTCCACACCCCGTCCGAGGCGCCAAGCACACATGAGGACTGGATCATCATCCGTGAAGTTCGGGCTGCGCTCCATGCCAATTGCCTTTCCTGTTGAGCAAAAACAGCCTGGGCACTGCCATTTCACCGAAGCCATATTCCCTCTAGACAAGCGATGTCTGGATGGTTGTGCTCTTAGCGAGTGATGTGGCGAGCGCTGAGGTGATTTGCCTGGGTTGAACAAGTAGACTGATTCGAACTTGCCAACAAAGGGATCTTGAATGCAAGCAGGGTAACGAACGGTGATTAAAGACCTTTCTTTACCATCACGTGATCAAATTTGAAGACCGCCTCCCAAGCAAGACAGATGACTGATATCGAAAAATCTCTAGTACTATGTCTTTTAGTACCTATCATGCCCAAAAATAAGGAGAGCGAGGAGGTGCCGGCTATGGTGGTTCATAGCCGCTACCTCCTCCTGGCCGTGCTGGACGGAGAACTCTAGCCGAGGTTAGTCGGGATGCGAGTGCTCAGTTTCGAACTCCAGTCCTCTCCTCAAGCGGCTAAACATGATACCCAGAGCGTAGAGTTCCCGCGCCTTTCGGTGGTGAGAACGCTTGGCCGTAGGTTGCTTAGGCTGCTTCGTCCGTCTTCTTGTCGCCCTCCAGATCGAGCTCGACCTTGGCGCCGGGGAAGCGCAGGCCGATCAGCCTTACCTGGTCCGGGATGCAGCGCACCTTCATCCTGACGGTGAATGGTGCTTCGTAGCTGGATTGGCTGCGCAGAACTTGCAGCCCCATGATGTTGATCAGATCGTGCACGACCTCACCGCACCTGACTGTGAGCCGATCGAGGCTGTCCGAGTCGCTGAGCGTGATGGTGTAGAGAGCCATCAAACGCTTGTCCCGGGAAGCAACCTGTTTCAGATCCGATGCCTGCTGCAAGAACATCAGATAGCTCAGGTCGAGGACGACGCCGCTCAGTCCGGGAGTGCCCGGGTTCTGAAGCAGAGCGACGACGGGAACCTGGATCTTGCCGGCTGAATGATCGCCGACAAGGTTGGTTTGTCCCGACACCTGCGTTTCGGATGGCACCCGAGCCGCGGTATCAGAAGTGGTGCCCGCCGCAGCAGCGTCCGAGGGTGTGGGAAGGTTCAACATGACCCCAGCCGGGCGCTTGCGGAAGATAGCAAGATCGCTCTTGTCCTCCTTAAGCGTGACTGTGATCACGTCGCCGGTGTTGACCGTTCCCTTGCCCATCTCTCCGCCGATGGCGTCGATGACGTCCGTCTCGAGGATCTGCAGGACGCGGGCGAGATCGCCATCGCCTTCCAAACCCTTATCGAGAACGAACTTCTTCGCCGGGTCTTCGACCTTGATCGTGCACATCGTCTCCGGATCGCTCAGGCAGCGCCTGTTGAGGCGATTCACTTCGCGAGTGACCACCTCGAACATCTGGTCGTAGTCCAGCGGCTCGTAGACGATGATCTCGTTGACCCGGTTGCGGAAGGCCTTGGTGGTGTTGTCCTTGATGACCTTGTTGACCTCCTCCACGATCTCCGCCTTGGTAACGGGCTTGTTCGGATTGGTGCTGAAGCCCGGCCGGCGCCTGCTGGCCTCGACTTCCTTCATGCCGCGGTTCGTGGTGAGCACGAGGACGCACTCGTAGAAGTAGACGCGCACGCCGTTGCCGAGAGTGATGAAACCCTCGCGCAGGATGCTCATCAACACATCGTTGAACTCGGGGCAGGCTTGGTCCCACTCCTCGACGACGATGTAAGTGCGCTTCACCTTGGAGCCACGCCGGGCGAAGACGTAGACGTTGTGCGGCGCGAATTCGCAGTAGGGATCCTTCTCGAATTCGCTCTTGGCGCCCATCTCATTCGGCTTGGAATAACCGACGAGCTCGCTGTGGGCACCGATAAGCGAAGCGAGGTGCTCCTTCTGCGTATACTCGGCACCGTTGATGACCAGCACAGCCTCGGGATCTTTGTGGTCGAACTGAGCCATCAGCCGCGGCAGCATGCTCTTGCCGGTAGTCGAGGGACCAGCGGCGATGTAGCAGTAGATGGGGCGGCGGGGATGGCGCAGCTTGTTGCGAGCGCGGCGGAAGATGCGGCGCGCGCAAGCTTTGGCGTCGGGCTGGCCGACGAGGCGCTCATCGATGAACTTGTCGAATTCGCGCTCCTCATCGCCCGGTGTATGCGGGTCGAGAAGAACGCCCTTGTCCTGATCATCAGCGAGGCTCATGACGATGAGCGGTTGAGTCTCAGGGAGTTTTTGACGTTCGGTAGACATGTGTTTACCTCTCTTCGTTCCATGTTGTCCGGTGTTCAGCCGGTGGTTCAAAAAAGGGCAAGTAGAATCGCCCATGTTGATGAGCGACTCTTTGCCACAGCCCCGTTTACTTAGCGGTGCTGACGACGCTTCTCTGGCTGGTTGAACGGGCAGCCATGAAGAAGCTGACGACTTTTGGTCTTCTTGATTACGAACTGCAAGGAGCTAGGAATGGCTTTTTAGCCGACTACAAGAACAGTATTTCCAGATCTCCTTTTTGCAATGTTCGCCAAATCTAAAGACATAATTAAAACTATGATATTGGGCCATCCAAAACCATATTTGATAACCACTTTCTTCTTTGTTAGGCTTAGCGTAGCTGTGCAAGCATACTCCGGAAGCGCTTAGACTGGTCACAGCCTGCATTTTAAACCCCCAAGCCCGGCGCAGCGAAAGTCCCAAAGGCAGGCTTGCAAAGATGCCATTAAAGCTGCCAGCAAGATGCCACTAAGATGCCAGCAAGATGCCATTAATCAGCTGGGAGACCTGACTTCCTTGAAAGATGCGCGTGTCTTCCTGACAATGATTATCGTTTACAGGGCCACTTTTTGCGTTTGCGGCCTCTTTTACGACACTTATTGCCAAGAGGGGCAAGGGGACCCAGCACTCATGGCGTTTTTTTTGACGAGGCCAAAATTGACTGTTTTTGGCATCGTACCCGAGGCCATGGACACTTATATGGTGCAATTTTTGGGCTTCTGGTACCGGCAACGAGGCCAGAAATGGGCGTTTTTGGCCTCGTCAAAAAAGTGCCTTCGCGCATTGCGCCTTCTGAACTCTACTATGCGTTTTAATAGCTCCGTCAAACAGGCACAGCATTGAGTCTGCAGGCGGAAGCTGCAGCTTACTGTGCCTCGTTCTCACAGCCAGGGGAGGCTGGTTGGAACGGCCCGGGAGGGGTTGGAGCGGCCCGGGAGGGGTTGGAACGGCCCAGGAGGGGTTGGAACGGCCCGGGAGGGGTTGGAACGGCCCGGGAGGGGTTGGAACGGCCTGGGCGAGGTTCGAACCGGCCACGGGCGGCAACGAACGGCTAGAACCAGATTGTGTACGCATCCTCAGTCCAGATGCGGTTAGGCGGCGCCGTAACCGTATCCAGATCTAGAACCGTAGGTGGTGCGACACAGCCGATGCTGCTCCAGCCTTGGAAGTTCTGCACTTCCTGATTGCTCTTGGCTGTGTAATAGACGGCGAAAATCTTCTTACCAGCAGGTGTTACAACCAAGGATTGGCCGGACTTCAAGTAGATACCGGGGCTGAGTTCCACCAGGATGTGGGCAGTGCCGTCCGGATAGCAGTTTTCATACAGAGTGCCGATCTTGCCATTATGCTGACTGGCAAGATAAGCAGTGTAGTTTCCACTCGGCTGCAAGAACTGCGCGTAACCGATTGGCTTCTCAGTCGATCCGGTCCCGGCTCTCTCCACCTTCACGAGCTCAAACGATTCATTCGCCGCACCGCAGCCAGTGGCACTCCAGTCCCTGACATCGTGAAGCGACTGTTCGCTTGTTGCTTCATAGTCGATCGCAGCCACAGACTGACTCTGAGCTTTGAGATAGATGCGTTCGCCGGCGCCCAGGCGAATTTCCCCGGACAACTGAACGTCCAAAAAAGCACTGCCGTCGGAGTAGCAAGTCTTGACCAGGAAGCCGAGAGCGCCGGACTTATCGTTAGTGATACTAAGTGTGGTGGCGTTCACAACCTGGGCATCCGACGACGCCGCTGCGAAACTTGCCGAATTTTCGGTTTGCGCCATGCTGCAGGTTGTTAGGACCAGCAAAACCACTACTGCAACCATAGTTTTCTTCATATCTTCTCCATTTATTCTTGCGCCATCGGCATTCCAAGCCAATGTGCGCGGAAGTGAGGCGATTGGCGAGCCCTCGGTTCGTCCCCCGCTCTCGTTATGGTTGTGCAGATAGAACGCTGCGGCAGCAGGTTTCTTCTGCCTTGCTGAGATCTGTTTAGAATTGGAAATCCAATTGACTTGCCTGACTTTCCTCAATTTAAATTCGGCTGTTGCACTGAAAAGGTTCAATCCACTCTATATCCGGACACCAAGCGATTGCACCGCAAGGGGATGCCATTTCCGCAGAGTGATTAGTAATAACCGCAATCAGAGACCTGACGTTCACTGCCAATCTCCCAACGTGCAACCCCGGACTGCACAATGATTTGCACGCTCACCCGTCCAGTTTTGATGAAGAAAATCAGTCCACCGCAAACTGCGCAACGACTAGCTTGGTCTGATCAGCCGGCTCGGCTCAATAACCGTAGTGCGCTTTTTCCAGCGGTGCCTTTCCACGGCAATAGAGGCGGGTCAGGGCTTTCAGGCGCACAGCAATGTCGGGTCTCAACTCACCCTCTTGCAATCGCCAGGTCCAATTGCCACCAAGCACCGCCGGTCGGTTCATCCTGGCCTCCGAACCGAGACCGAGCAGATCTTGCACCGGGATGATGCAGGCATTGCCCACGGAAGCCAGGGCGGCGCGAATGAAATCCCAATGGATCTCTTTGCCGGCGGTATTTAAATACTGCAGGCAAAAGGCGCGATTTTTCTCGATTTCGGCTTGATCTCTGGTAGAGGCATCAGCACCGGCAGTGGTATCAAACCAGCCGCGCGCCGTGTCGTGATCGTGCGTGCCGGTATAGACGACGCAATTGTGCACGTAGTTGTGCGGAAGGTCCGGGTTCACCTGATCGCGAAACGCCATCTGCAATATGCGCATTCCCGGGAAGCCGAATTGATCGCGCAATGCCACCACATCCGGTGTAATCATACCCAGATCTTCCGCTATGATCGGCAGCTTGCCAAGCTCGTTTCTCAATGTCGTGAAGATCTCTGGGCCGGGTACATCGACAAAACGACCATTCTCAGCCGTTCTCTCGCCATACTCAATTTCGAATGTCCCGACGAAACCACGAAAGTGATCGATGCGGATCAGGTCGGACAGCTCGAGCAGCTTCCTGACTCGCTTGACCCACCATTGGAAGCCGTTTCGCTTCTGCTCATCCCAGTCGTAAATCGGATTGCCCCAGAGTTGTCCTGTGGCGCTGAAATAGTCGGGAGGAACTCCGGCGACAACCACCGGCCGTCCATCAGGTCTGAGCTTAAACATCTCCCTTGCCGCCCAGACATCGACCGAGTCGAAGGCGACAAAAATAGGCAAGTCGCTAACAATCTCGATCCCCCTTTCATGACAATAACTCCTGACCTCATGCCATTGCTTGAAGAAGAGATATTGCCGGAACTTGTTCTCCTCGATCGCTTCGCTAAACTCTTGCATTGCGCTTCTCAGTGCATCGGATTGATGCTGGCGAAGCGGGTCGGGCCAGTCGATCCAAGCCGCGCCTTTAAAAGCTTCTTTTAAAGCTCTGAACAAAGCGTATTCATCCAACCAGTCTCTCTCGTTTTCCTTGAACTGAGAATAACTCTCCTGCTGATCAGAGTTATTTGTTTTCTTGAAATTATCGAAAGCTCTATGGAGAAGCCGTTCTTTCCAGCGAATGACGGCCCCGAAATTGACTTTGTTCGCGGGAGGCTGCTCCTCGATTTGGCAATCATCGCTATCAAGCAAACCAGACTCGATCAGCCTTTCAGGACTGATAAGCAAATGATTGCCGGCGAAAGCTGACAGGCACTGATATGGTGAATCACCAAAACCCGTGGGCCCGAGCGGTAAAACTTGCCACATGCTTTGATCGGCCACGCTCAAAAAATCGATGAAGTCACAGGCGACCGGGCCGAGATCACCAATGCCAAACCGGCTCGGTAAGCTAGTTGGGTGCAAAAGGAGGCCACTTGTTCTTGTTGTATTCATACGAGGGCCGTTTGTTTCTGGAATCAAAAGTGTAGATCGCTTCCCGTGCAAGACATAGCAGGCGCGCGGCAAATCGCTGGCGACCAGCGTGATGAAAAGCGGTGTTACCTTTGATAGCTAGCGCATTTATTGCATCAGTTTGGCAAGACGGCAATATCTTTTTGATTCGTGAAAATCCCCATCACATGCAGGTTTTGGCGCACTGACATAGAGCTTGCGCTAGTTGCGAAATCGTTGTACTGGATTAAATTAAGCCCGAATCAGATTCGAAGGCAGGCGGCTTGCAGACTTGGATTTGCCGCAAAGCTAGTTGCCAAGCGGTTTTGAGAACGCCGATACGTTGAGCAACCTGACTTTGTGAGAGAGGTTCGATTTTGTTACGGTCCTAGTCACATCAATCGGATTTTTGCTCGGATGCCCGCGGCACAGCCCCAATAACCATGCGCACAGCAGTAGGTTCACCCAGGAGTATTTGGCTCCCGGGCTAAACACTTTGCATGACGCATCGTTCTTGTGGCTCGGCCTCATCTGAGCTTCGCATGTGGCGCGCTGAATCGTTCGGCGATTGTTGCATGCCGCCTAAAGTCACATCGCAGGCTTTCCGGTTAGCCGCGACAACTTCCCTTAGGAGGAACACATCATGGCTACGAAAAACATGGGAGTCCATCTCCACTGCTACCAGCCTGACCGGAAAGACCCGCGCACCGGCCTGTACCCCAGGCAGGACTCGGCGGTCGAATTCGGCAGGCGCAACGGCAAAAACTACAACAACTGGAACGACGCCGTCTGCGATCGTTCCTACCGGACCCTCGGGCACACGCCCATCAAGGCCGGTGACCAGGTCCTGGAGTGGGTCAACATCTACAGGTACGCCTCGTTCAACTTCGGGGCTACGCTGCTCGACTGGATGGCCCTTCACGCCCAGGACGTCCTCGCCAACGTCATCGACGGCGACAAGTTCAGCGTCGCCCGCACCGGGCATGGCAACGCCATGGCGCAGTGCTACAACCACCTGATCATGCCTTTGGCCAGCACGCGTGACCAGAGGATTCAGGTCGCCTGGGGCATGGGCAACTTCGCGCACTACTTCGGGCGCCAGCCGCAGATGATGTGGCTTCCCGAGTGCGCGGTCAACCGCTGCACGCTCAAAACGCTGTACGACATGGGCATCCGCGCGACGATTCTTTCGCCTCACCAGGCGTGGAGGATTCGCGAGAACGGCTCAAACGACTGGCACGAGGTGAACGCGTCCATCGACCCCTCCCGCCCGTACAAGTACGAGGTGGGCCCCGGGCAGTTCATCACGATCGTGTTCTACGACAAGAACATCAGCCAGGCGGTGGCGTTCGAGAAGCTGACCAATGATGGTCGCAAGTTCCTCGACCGCCTCTACAGCGCCTTCAACGACTCGCGCTGGCACGACCAGTTCGTGTGCACGGCTACCGACGGCGAAACGTACGGTCACCATGTGCCCTTCGGGGACATGGCCCTGGCCTGGGTCCTCAAGGAAATCGAGAAGGACCCGAGCGTCAACCTGACCAACCCGATGGCGTTCATTGCCAACCATCCCGCATCCGCGTACGTGCAGCTCCATGAGCCTTCGGCCTGGTCCTGCAGTCACGGGGTGGGACGCTGGGAACGCAACTGCGGTTGCCAGGAAGGCGGCCAGCCCGGCTGGAATCAGGAGTGGAGGTATCCGCTCCGCCAGTCGCTCAACTGGCTCAAGGGCGAGCTCGATCGCGTCTACGAGTCGGCCGGCGCCGTACTGTTCAGCGCTCCCCCATGGAGCGTGGCCGAGCAGTACATCAGCGTCCTGACCGGCGAGATGAGCGCCGACGAGTTCGTGATCAAGAACGGCAAGCCGGGGCTCGGACAGGACGAGGTCAGGAAGGCCCGCACCCTGCTCGAGATCGAGCGCTTCGGCCAGCTCATGTTTACCAGCTGCGGCTGGTACTTCTGTGAGCTGACGGGCATCGAGACCCTCCAGAACCTGGAGTCGGCCGCCTGGGCAATCGAGCTGGCGCACACGGTGGACCCGAGCCTGAACCTGGAGAACGGGTTCCTCGACCACTTCGCCAGCGCACACAGCAACATCGACGTTCGTCTCTGGAAGGGCTCACAGCACGAATACCGGCTCGCCAACGGGCGGGACGTGTGGGAGTGCCTGATTCGCCCGAAGATGAACGAGTGGGAGCGCGACGGCGTTACCACAAACCACCTGGAAGCTGCGTAGGAACGAACTAGGTAAGGAGCACCGCAAGGACTCTTACCCTAGGTCGCTCGCGAACGAGTTGTCTTGTTAAGTCCAAGGGTTACCTCAGCCTGACGGCAGAGGTTCCTTGGACTTGAGAAGGCTTGATACCCGAGGCTCTGCGCAAGCAGTGCTTCTGGTGTCGCTCGTTCACGCAGTAGAAATCGGCCCGATAGCCGAACCAGGTGCGCAAGCAAAGGGTTGTCCTCGCGGACAGGCGCTGGGTAGCGACTGAAAGCGAGGACAAAGGGCTATCTGGGTCGATGAACTGGGCGTGATACCGCATTCGGTGCGGACCAACACATCTCACGCACATCCATCGGCAAGGTTCATTTCTGAAAAATTCCGAAAAAGGAGACAGTTATGAGAAAGCAAAAGCAACCGAGCCGGTGGGTTGCGTCCATCAGGCTCCAGTTGAACCCGCTGGTCGGGTTCGGATTCAAAGAAGTTCGCGAACTCGTGCCGCTGCTCAAGCGGCTGCACATCAGCCACGTTTACCTCTCCCCGGCGATGGAGTCCGAGGAGAACAGCAACCACGGCTACGACGTCATCAACCCGAACAAGATCAGCCGCCAGCGCGGTGGCTGGGTCGAGTACAGGAAGATGGCCCGCGCCTTGAAGTCGGCCGGCATCGACCTGATCTGGGATGCCACGCACCACATGCTGGCCAGCGAGAAGAACCTGTACTGGAACGGCAGCGCGCCGGGCTTCCCCAAGAATCGGGTCTTCGACATCGACCCGGTGACCGGGCAGAACCGCGGTTTCATGGACTTCCTCCACCTCGCCTCGATTCGCGAGGAGGACGAGGGGGTCTTCGATGAGACCAACGAGCTGCTCATCCGCCTGGCCAAGCAGAACGTGATTCAGGGCATCCGCATCGACGCCGCCGAGTACCTGCTCGACATGAACGGCTACTGCGACCGCCTCAACCAGTCCACCGGCGGCAAGCCGATCTGGCTCGAGGTGATCAACGGCCCGGATGACGAGCTGCCTGACTCGGTGGTCGGTTCGGTCGGCATGGATGAGATGGCTTCCATCCAGGGCGTCTTCACCTCCAGGGCGGGGCAGGACGACCTGGTCGCCTTCTGGCGCGAGCTGTCCGGACGCAGTGAGGAGCACGACGAGGTGGCCCGCGCCGCCTCTCGCGAGTTTGCTCGCACGGCGTTCGTCCCGCAGATCGACCGGTTGCACCGCGAGATCAGCGCCACCGTCCCTGGTGTCAGCAGGGAAGACGTGTTCGAGGCGGTCGTCTCGTTCCCGCGCCGCACCCACCTGAACCTCAAGGACAGGGTGGTGGCGGACAAGGACCGCGAGGTGATCGACTCGGCGCATCTGACCCCGCAACTGAGGCAGGTCTTCATGCTCGAGGTGTCCGGATGCGATCAATTCATCCGCCACTTCGAGCACCTGGTGGCCTGCATCGGCGCCAAGGGCGGCATCCAGACGATCTACCGCTACCTGGCCAACATCGGGATGAACGACTCCGGTTGCCATCCCGACCACGGCGCCATCGGCATCGACGAGCTGCATCGCCGCCACGCGCTGCGCGCCGCCAAGATGCCGCACACGATGAACTGCCGCAGCACGCACGACGTCCACATCTCCGGCGATGTGCGCGCCCGCTTCGGGGCGCTCACGTACCTGAGTGGGGAATGGCGTGAGGTGGTGAAGCAGTTCTTCTCGGTCAACCAGCCCCTGCACGACGGTCAGATTCATGTCGAGGATCAGTACTTCCTCTACCAGTTCCTTACCTGCGTCGGGTTGATCGAGGCGGAGCGGCTCGAGCCCTACATCACGCACTGGTTGCGTGAGGCGGGCTACCGCAGCAGCTGGGCGAACAACAACACCGCCTATGAAACGGCGGTCAAGGAGTTCGTCCGGAAGCTGCGCAGCCACGAGCCGTTCCTACGCACGTTCCAGCCGTTCCACCAGCGGCTTGCCAGGCTCGCTGCCGCTCAGTCCCTCGGCCAGCTGGTCATCCAGCACACGGCTCCCGGGATGGGCGACATCTACCAGGGCGACCTGATGTGGCTGTTCCTGATCAACGACCCGGACAACCGGCGCCCCGTTGACTGGAGCATCACGGACAGCGCTCTGGCCGCCTTCGAGCAGGGCGCCAAGCCGACGTTCGACACCGCCAAGCTCTGGGTCACCTGGCAGACCCTGGGGCTCAAGGAGCGGTACCCCGATGCCTTCGCCGGTGCTTACACACCAGTGGATGGTGGTCAGGGCATCGTCGCCTACCAGTTGGGCGACCGCGTTCAGGTGCACGTTCCTGTCCAGCCCGGCGCGCAAGTGCAGGGCCCCGGTCAGGGATGGCGCAACCTGCTGCAGGATCTGGAGGGCGTCGAGGGACTGGGCGAGGGCTTCTCGCTCGGACTCTTCGTGCGCATCGACTGAGACTGCGCCACTGCCAGCGGTGCAGGAGGGTGGGAAAAACGGCTTAAGGCTGCCGTTCCAACCATTCTGCTTGCACATTCCCAGCGCGCAAGCGAGCCGGCAGCAGCCCGGTTCAGGGAGGGAGAACCTCTCTGGGCCGGATGTTTGCCGACTCGGCTACGCCTGTCGAAAGGATGGGCTGTTAAAGGCGAACGGGTGTTCGCTCCCCAGGCGCGGCGCCAGGCATCAGTGCCTGTCGCTTCGACTGCGAACAGCCTGGCACTAACCACAGGTCCGCGAGCGTGGACCTGAAATTTCGAGAAAAGGAGCAACGAGTTATGAAAACCAAAAAGATCGTCGGTTTCGCCGGTGCGCTGCGCGTTCAGTTGAACCCCGCCGCTGGCTTCACATTCGCCGAGTGCGAGGCGCTGGCGCCGTTCGTCAAGGCGATGGGCTACACCTGGATCTACCTCTCCCCGGTCTGGAAGGCGGTTCCCGGTTCGACCCACTTCTACAACATCATCGACCCCACCAGCATCAGCGATGAGCTGGGGGGTTGGGAGGCGTTCAAGCGCCTCTGCCGCACGTACAAGGCCCTCGGCATCAACGTCATGGTTGACTGGGTCCCGAATCACATGGCGGTCCACGAGCTGAACAAGTTCTGGACGGCCATGCGCGCCGAGTTCTTCGACGTGGAGCCGGGAACGGACGTCTACCGCCGCTTCCTGGACATCGGCGACCTGGCTGCCCTGAAGCAGACCTCGGACGTCGTGTTCCAGGCGACGCACAAGTTCCTCTTCCACCTCGTCGAGCGCGGCTTCGTGCAGGCGATCCGCGTTGACCACCCGGACGGTCTCGAGGACCCCTACGGGTACTCGAAGAAGCTGATCAAGGCCACCAAGCTCCCGACGTTCTGGGAGAAGGTCCACAGGCCGAACCGCAACGTCCCGGCCTGGGTGCATGGCGTGGTCGGCTACGGCTGGCTGGCTGATGTCGAGCATCTGTTCGGCAGCAGGGCTGGTCGCAAGGCCATGCTCAGCCAGTACCAGAGGCTGACCGGCGAGACGCGCACCTTCGAGCAGTTCTTCATGGAGGCCAAGCTGCAGGCGGCCCGCGCCAACTTCAAGCAGGATGCCGAGAGGCTTCACCGCCTCCTGGGCATCGAAGAGGTGAGCGTGGACGACATCTGCTTCGCTCTGGCTCAACTGGATGACCGCACCTTCACGGACGTGCGCCGCCGCCGCGTGCAGAAGATCGACCGCAAGGCGATCGAGCGCTCGGCCATGCACGCTCGCCTCAAGAAGGTGCTGCTTCTGGAAGAGCCCGGGCACGACGCCTTCGTGAAGCTGTTCGAGGTGATCGTCGCCGGCGTCGTGGCGCGCGGTGAGTACACGGCTCACTTCCGCTACGTGCCGATCATGTCGCGCTGCGAGCACGCCGTCTGGCCGACCCTGGAGACGCTCTCGGTGAGCGGCTTCCACGATCGCAACCAGTTCAGGCTGCAGCGCTACCCGATGGGGCTCAACACTGCCACCACCCATGATGCGTACCGCAGCGCCGATGCCCGCGCCTTCCTGGACGGGCTGTCGCTGCACGGGCGCGAGTGGGCGCAGAAGGTGGAGGAGTGGCGCACCATCAATCAGGCGCTTCGCCACGACGAAGCGGCGCTCGTCTGCGTGACCGACGAGCTGCGCATCTACCAGACGCTGATCTCCGGTGAGTACGACTGCCAGTCGGTGGTGGATTACATCATCAAGGCGGTCCGCGAGGCCGGGATCAACTCGAACTGGTGGAACCCTGGCCAGCTCAACGACTACGAGAAGGGCCTCAAGCAGTTCATCGAGGGGCTCTACTCGAGTGCGGAGTTCCAGGCGAGCTTCCGCCCCTTTGCCGCGAAAGTGGCCGAGGCCGGTCGCGTCATCGCCACCTCCGAGCTGGTTCTGCGCGTCACCACCCCTGGTATGGCCGACATCTACCAGGGTGAGGACCTCTGGCTGTGGCATCTGCTCGACCCGCACAACCGCCGCAAGGTGGACTGGGCGGAGAGGCAGCGCATCCTGAGCGAATTCCAGGCGGGCGGCCACCCGAGCCTGGAGACCGTGAAGCTCTGGATCCTGTGGAAGCTCCTCAATTTCCGCAAGGCGAACGAGGACGCTTTCATGGCGCCGAACAGCTACGTCCCGCTGCCCAGCGACAAGGACGTCGTCGGCTTCGAGAGGACCGGTGCCTGCCAGGTGTACATCGGGTTGAAGCCCGGCGTCGCCCTCCCG
This sequence comes from Pseudomonadota bacterium, assembly GCA_021324135.1. Taxonomy (GTDB): domain Bacteria; phylum Cyanobacteriota; class Vampirovibrionia; order Obscuribacterales; family Obscuribacteraceae; genus JAJPJO01. The sequence goes on along the minus strand of JAJPJO010000150.1, from coordinate 8,343 downwards.
CAGGCTCCTGAGGGTTGGCACAACCTGTTGCAGGATGCCACCAACCTCGGCCTGCCCATCGCCGTGTACGTGCGCTCCTGAGTGCCGCTCCGGCGGTTGCTCAGAACGTGGGTACATCCGGGCAAGCGATCCGATTGAGGTCGTGACTGACTAGTCGTTCGGTCGATGCCGTGGGGTCTGGGGATAAAACCTCAGCCTCACGGCATCTCTTTTCAAACTCACTCTACTACTCGTTATCCTACTATCTTTAAACGTAGGTAGCAAAAGTCTTGAAAGTCTTGAAAGTCCTGAAAGTTCTGAAAGTCCCGAACAGTTGCCGACTTTTCATCGGTCTCCACTTCTTCATCGGTCCCCAAGTGGCGAATCCGTGTAGCTGATATACTTTACGACATCAAAAAGCGGTGATTTTGATGTCGTAGAGTATATCAAGGACACTTGTCTACCTTTTTGACCGTTCGTTTTTGACCGTTCTTTCATTCCAAAAAAGTCTGCCAAAAGAATGCCAAGCTTTTGCCGCCAAAATGCCAGCTGCTCTGAGTATTCTGTCGACATGGGTTAGATCACCCTAGAGACGATCAATAACCGATAAGGACAATCAACAATCGGGCAGAACCGAACGCAGACACGCAGGTCGGCACCAACACACGGTTGCTGCCCGGTCACGATTGTCATCAAAGGATAGTAATAAACATCAAGTCAACTCAGAGATCTGAGAGAACTAGAGGTTGACTCTAGACGTTAGATCTAGAGGTTAGCTCTGGACCTTAGCTCTAGAAGTTCGTTGTGAACGTTAGATCTAGTCTTAGCTCTAGACGTTCGTTGTTCAGGTAGCTGTAGACACTAGATCTAGACTTAGCTCCAGACGTGAGCTGTAAGGTTACTTGTAGAAGTTAGCTCTTATTTAACCGATCTCTTGCGAATCGTGACCATTTGATATTAGAGGAAGAACCCTAGATGCAATGGCCATGGAGCGGGGGAAGAAGGGCGCTTTTCGGCTCCTGAGGCAAGTTCTAGAAAGTCTTGAGCAAGCATAGATCGCGCCTCAAGAAGGCAAAATAAAGCTCTATTGAAAAACGGACTTATTGCGATCGGCTCAATTGAGATGGTTTAGTGAATCATCGTCTCAATTCAGCTGCGTTATTCAGGTCTGCAAAAAAGAAGAGCACGAACAACCAGGAGATCATCATGAACAAGGACAACGAGCTCCTGCCCTGGGAGCACGCCGTTTTTCGCAAGTTGCTGGGCCTCGCCTGGCCGATCATCCTCAGCAGCCTCAGCTTCAATCTGATGACTCTGGTCAATGCTTTGCTGATTTCTCACTCAGGGACCGCACAATTGGCGGGAGTGGGATTCGGCGGCGTCCTGGGGTTCATGCTGCTGTCATTCATTTATGGAGTATTGCGCGCGGCGAAAACGCTTGTTTCACATTGCGTTGGCGCAGGCGCGAAAGAACGGATTCCGAATTACCAGGGCGCCGCACTGACCCTGGCATTAATTGGCGGCTTCCTCTGCCTTGCCGTAGCCGAACTGGTGGCGCTGGTGGTGCCATATATCACAGCCTCGGCAGAAGCCGGCTTGATGACCCAGCGCTATCTGGCGATCGGAATGCTGGCAGCACCAGTGATGGTGTGGAACACGGCCCTGCGCGAAGTCTGCTTCGGAGAAGGAGACTCGCGCACGCCCATGATTGCCACGGTCGCCTCGAACCTCACGAACATCGCTGCAGCAGCCTTTCTGCTCTTCGTGCTCAAGCTCGGAGTTGCCGGGGCTGCTATTGCCACGATGTGCGCCCACGCCGTCGACTGCCTGATTCTCACAAGAGCGCAATACAGGCGGCACGGGCTCGTGAACATCGGTCGATCCGGCGATCTCGCCGAGGTATGGAAGCTCGGCTTGCCGTGCGGTTTGCAGTTCAGCCTGGAGGTGGGTGCCATGACGCTGCTTGCCGGACTGATCGCAGGACTGGGTGAAAACGCCATGGCAGCCAATCAGATCGCCAGCAACATCGTTCAATTCTGCTTGTTGCCGGTGGCGGCGATCGCAGAATCAGGAGCGGTGCTCGCCGGTCAAGCCATGGGAGCCAACAAACATCGGCTGGTAATGAAGCTGGCGCGACTCAGCCTCGCATGCGCATGCTCTTACACGATCGTCTGCGCCTGCGCCATGGCACTCGCACCAGATATGGTATCAGGCTTCTTCTGCAGCGATGGGGAACTGGTCGGAGCCTGCCGAAGCGTATTGGTGATGGCCGCTCTGTTTGTCATCATCGACGCGACCAACATGGTGGCTCGTTCCATCCTGCGCTCCGTCGGCGACCTGAGGATACCGGCTCTGGTCGGGGTGATTACCGCCTGGGCCCTGACGCCGCCGGCAACCTGGCTATTCGCCTACCGGCTCGACATGGGACTGTTCGGAAGTTGGCTGGGGATGTGCTTGCAAACCGCCGCCGGAGCCGCAGTGCTCTGGTATCGCCTTAAGCACACGCAATGGCACTCGCCGGACTTAGCCAGGAGTGAGGCATGAAGCGCTATTCCATCCGGTTGGCTGACACCCGTTCTTCGCTTGCGGGCATGCCTTTTACCGCCGGACAGAAGTAATCTGCAGGCAGTAATCGGTCTATCCCACAGGCAAGGGAACAGGTGTCAGCCTCCATGATTAGCGCTCTTGCTCAGGTCACATCATACTATCTCATTTCTTATTATCCGGGCTAGTATATGGGACACCGACGGTGATGCGATGGGAGCTACTAGGCGTTTCCGTAGCGCGGTGGGCGGTGCTCCAATCCAGTGGCTCACAGAAAACAAGAGAAGAAAAACGAATCATCTCAAAAGATGCGGCTTGATTTTGCGTTGAGATTCATTCCGATTGCTCATAAACCAATTGAAATAAGCACCCCATCCCGCTAACCTACATGATCGTTTCATTTTGATATTCAGTTCGTTCTCGATACTCACGACGCGAGGCCATCAAGCATGCTCAGCATTCAAACTCAATCGAACCCCGACCTGGTCAAATGCGAGGGAGGCTGGCGCCTCGTCGAGACGGGCTTCAGCTGCGAAAACAATCGCAGGTACGAAGGACTGTTCACGCTCGGTAGCGGTTATCTGCACTTGAGAGGTTCGCTGGAAGAACACCTGCTCGACGCCCCGCAAAACGTCGAGTACATGCGCATGCCCGCCAATGTTACTGCCGAAGAATTTCCCAAGACAAAAGCGAAGTGGGGAACGTACGTGCCCGGGATATACGGCAAACACCCTTTTCTCGGCAATGAGTTGATCAATTTACCCTCGTTCATCGGTATGCGACTGGCCTTCGCCGGTAATGCCGTGGACCTTGAATCCAGCACCATAAGCCATTTTGAGCGTATTCTCGATTTGAGATCAGCACTTCTCAGCCACAGCTATAAATGGAAGCCGCAGGGCCAAAACGCACAGATCGACGTGACCTATGAGCGATTCGTAAGCGTCGTTCGCAAATCAGTGGTTGTGCAACGCCTCAGTCTTATTGCCGATCGAGACGTGCTTGTCGATCTGGAGAGCTGGATCGATGGTGATGTGCGAACGAACGGATTCGATCATTTTAAAGAACTCGTTTTCAACGCTGCCGAGAACACGGGTGATTTAAACTGCCGCGTGCATACCGATCTCGAAGATCAGGTCCTGATCGGCAGCCGCCACAGCATCAGCAAGGAATGGGTGGCGAAAAATGAGGATCGTGCCGCCCGAGCATTCAATTCGTTTGAGCTGAAAGCAGGCATACCCTTCGTTCTGGAAAAACGGACATGCGTGTCGACCAGCCGTGATGGATCGCAGAGGCTGCCCGTCCACATTCTCGATGAGATTGCGCCTCTGACATACGAACAATTGTTCGATGAGCATAAAGCAGAGTGGGAAGCGCGCTGGGAAAAGTCCGATGTTCAAGTTGAGGGCGATCTCGATTCGCAAACGGCATTGCGAGCTTCTATTTATCACCTTTTGCGCGCTCAGGTCGACGGCGATCGCAGAGTGGCGATCGACGCAAAAGGATATGCCGGCGAGGGCTACTTCGGGCGTTTCTTTTGGGACACGGAGATGTATCTGCATCCCTTCTTTGCTTACACCGATATCGAACGGGCACGCGAGCTGGCTGAGTTTCGAATTGAAACTTTGAGCGGAGCCAAAGAGAATGCGGAGCGCTTCCAGTATCGAGGCGCGCGCTTCGCCTGGGAGTCTGATGCTAAGGGTGATGAATGGTGCATGTTGTGGCAATATCGCGATCATGAAGTGCATATTACGGCTGATGTCGTTTATGCCCTTGCCCACCAGGCACAAGCAAGCGCTCAAGATTTGAGCGCCGAGGCCAAAACCGTCATCCTGGAGGCGGCGCGTTATTGGGAGAGTCGCATAGATTGGCTGGCCGAGCCCGGTAAGGATGAGAAACGTCCCAATTTGCTGGGGGTCATGGGACCGGATGAATACAGTCCGTTGAGCGCCAATAATGCCTACACCAACCGCCTGGTGCGTTTCACATTCGATCTAGCCGCCAGGCATGGTATCACAGTCGGTGCCACGGCCGATGAGTGCTTGCATTTCTCCAAGCTGGCAAATCTACTGCCCATACCAAGACGCGCTGACGGCCTGGTTCTCCAGTCCGAGCACTTCGAGTCGCTCGCCGATCCGGACTTCGATAAGCACTGGCTGGATCGCAAGCGTCCGTATGCCGCGCAGGTCTGTCAAGAACGGCTCTACCGCTCGAAAAACCTCAAGCAAGCCGATGTGCTCATGCTCATGTTTTTGTTCCCGCAAGAATTTTCCGATGCCGAGATCGAGCTGGCATGGAGATTCTATTTGCCGGTCACGACCCACGATTCATCTCTATCGGCAGGAATTCATTCGATCATAGCCAGTCGATTGGGTCATAAAGACGAGGCCTGGAAGTTCTGGTTGAAGAGCGCCTTCCTCGATCTCGATCTAACCGGAGAGGCTGCTGCTGAGGGCGTTCACATAGCCGGAAACGGAGCCAACTGGCTGGTCGCCGTTTGCGGCTTTGCCGGTTTTCGTTATGCTACGCAAACGGAATTATTCAGCCTTCATCCGCGCCTGCCTGAGCAATGGAAGCGCCTGGCGTTTCCGATAAACTGGAAAGGGCAGCAAATTTTTGTTGACATAACCCATGAGAAAGCCACCGTATATAATGCCAGCGCCAATGCTCTGGATTTTTATCTCGGCGGGCGTAAACAGCGGCTGTTAGCCGGTGCAAAAGAAGACTACGCATTGCGGCGCGATCGCCCTGAACTGAAGGGCGTCATCTTCGACCTTGATGGTGTCATAACTGATACCGCCGAGTATCATTATCAAGCTTGGCAAGCGATTGCCGATGAGCTCGGAATCGAATTCAATCGCGAGATCAATCATCGTTTGCGCGGTGTCGGACGCATGGAATCACTCGAGATCATTCTGGAGCGTTCAAGCCGAACCTACTCCCAGGCGGAAAAGGAAGAGCTTGCCACCAAGAAGAACGCTCTCTACAACAAATTGATTGAAAAAATCACCCCAGCCGATCTTTTGCCGGGCATCGAAAACTTGCTTCAGCAGCTGAAAAAGAACGGTATAAAAATGGCACTGGCATCCTCAAGCAAGAATGCACCGACCATATTGAAGCGTTTAAACCTGGAAAACGTCTTCGATTTCAGCGTCGACCCATCATTGTGTAAACGCACTAAACCCGATCCGGAAATCTTCTTGCGAGCGGCTGCCGGGCTGGATCTGGACATAATTGATTGCCTGGGAATCGAGGATGCGCCGGCAGGCATCGCCGCGATCAAGGCCGCAGGAATGTGCGCTGTCGGTATCGGCGAAGCAGGCAAGGAGCCTGGTATCACATTTGGTGCAGAAGGAACGGAAGCCCTGACTCTGGAAACTCTAGTGTCGGCATTCGAGGCTCACGCCTTCACGGCCGCTCGCATGCAGCCCTGACGACCTATGATAGCTTGCGCCATATCTTAACTTTTAAAAGCCATCTAATAACCGGTCATGAATAACAGTCGGTATGCAAGGCCCTGACTGACTTTCTTGAAATATAAGCCGATGTTTCATTATAAACATCATCTCTGCCTGATCTGTATTTGCACTGACGGGATTAGACAAACTGTGGCGATCACCTGTTCTTCCATTTGAACCGAGCCGTTCCTTCTTGCCTGTCTATACTCCGACCCGACCGCATCAACCAAGTTTCTGGTGCGATGTAGTTCGGCTAGACGACTCGCTCCGAGTGGATAACGTGATCTCCTTCAAACCACGCTTTCTCACTTCCTGAGAGGCGCTTCCACAGCCATTGCCATAGGGGCTTTGGCTCAGCCATCCAAGGTTGCTCAACCGCCCGGCCTGGGCGGTTGGATCACCTTGCCTGTGCTCGTAACCGAGAGCCGTCATGCACGGCCATGCTGAAAGGAGCATGAACAATGTCGAGAAACCCCATCAATTTCTCCGTCACTGAGTATCCGCATCGCCGGATCAACCTGGCCAAGCCCGTCTCCCCCGTCACGCTCGTGCCGGTGTTCTCCTCCGAATCGACCGCGAAGACGAAGCGTCCGCACAAGCGCTTCGCCGGGCACATGACTCTGTCCGGCTTCGTCGGCGGCTCGGGTCAGACCTTCACCGGCTTCGTCGGAACGAGTGCCGGTGACAGCGCTCATCTGGTCCACTTTGGCCTGGGCAAGCGCGAAGAGTTCGATCTGGACGCCTGGAAGAGCTCGCTCATCGCCGGCTTCAAGAAGGTGAAGGGCCTGAAGACCAGCAAGGTCTCACTCGTCCTGCCCGACCGGATCACGGGCCGCAAGAGCCTCTTCGGCTCGACCAGCCTGTTCGAGATCGGCAAGACCACAGCCGAAATGGCGACCATGGTCCTCTACCATCCCAACCACTACAAGACCGAAAGCGGCGGACACAAGCCCGAGTCCGTGATCAGCGACATCGAGGTGAGCGGCGCCGGGCTGAGCGAAGACGAGCGGCGGCAGTTGCATGCCGGTCTCATCGCCGGCAACTTCATCGGCACAAGCGTCAACCTGTCGCGCGACACCGCCAACGAGCCGGCGAACATCTGCACGCCGACCTTCCTCGCCAACCTGGCGCAGAAGGTGGCAGCCGAATCGGGCGGCACGATCACGGTGAAGGTCTTCGATCGCGATCAGTGCCAGGCCCTGGGCATGAACGCCTTCCTGGCCGTCGCCAAAGGCTCGGATGAACCCTGCAAGTTCATCGTCATGGACTACGCCCCGGCACACTGCGACGTCAATGGACCGGTGCTCGGTCTGGTTGGCAAATCGATCACGTTCGACTCCGGCGGTCTCGACATCAAGCCTGCCGATGGCATGCGCGACATGCGCTACGACATGTCCGGCGGCGCCGACATGATCGCGGCCATGCGGGCCATCGCTGCCTTGGGTGTCAATCTGCGCGTCAAGGCCTTCATGGCTGCGACCGAGAACATGACCGGCGGCAAGGCCTATCGTCCCGGCGACGTCTATGTCGGGCTCGACGGCAAGTCCTACGAGATCGACAACACCGACGCCGAGGGTCGCGTCACTCTCGTCGATGCGATCGCCTACGCGCGCAAGCACGGCGGCGTGACGCACATCGTCGATTACGCCACCCTGACCGGCGCTTGCGTCGTGGCGCTGGGCGACGTCTTCGCGGGCGTGGTCACCAACAACCAGGACTGGGCCTGCCAGTACCTGGCGGCAGCGAACACGGTCGGCGAGCTGGCTCACCAGCTTCCGACGCACGACAAGTTCAAGAAGATGAACAAGGCGAAGTTTGCCGACCTGAAGAACAGCGGCGGCCGTTACGGTGGTGCCATCACCGCCGGCCTGTTCGTGCTCTCGGCTGCCGGCGACACGCCTTGCGTGCACGTCGACATCGCCGGCGTCGCGAATCGCACCCACGAGGACGACCACGATCCCGAAGGCGGCACTGGCTGGGGCGTACGCACTCTCGTGCAGTTGGCGATCAACCTCTCGAAGGCTTGATCGGCGAGTGCTGAGAGCGCTGAGCTCTAGCTGAAGACAGGCGCGGGCAGCCCGGAGTTAGCAATAACATCTGGGCTGTCCGCAGCCTGTTTTCATTTTTCTGTTTCTGAAATTTTGAATTTGAACCATAGCTGTTACCGGCTATAGTAGTACATGCTTTAGTTGCACAGTCCCTTCCCGATCGTTTATCGGAGTGAAAAAAGGCGCACGGACCCATTAATCAGTCGGGAGACCTGACTTCCTTGAAAGATGCGCGTCTCTTCCTGACAATGAGTATCGTTCATAAGGCCACTTTTTGCGTTTTGCGGCCTCTTTTACGACACTCATTGCCAAGAGGG
>JAJPJO010000464.1 GCA_021324135.1 Pseudomonadota bacterium | reverse complement strand
TCCGCATACGCTTTTGCAATTGCATTCATGTCATCCGAGCGTGCGCCGGTCAGTTCGTAAACTCTGCCTGCATGCCCCTGCGGATTTTTCAAGATTGCAGCAATTACTCTTGCCACATCCGCAGCCGCAATCGGTGATGTTCGTCCGACACCGAATGGCAATCTAATGGTTCCATCCTTCGTGATTGACGAAGCCGCCATGATCGAAAAGAACGGATGTTCCAAAAAGATCGTCGACCTCACATGCACGACTGGCAGGCCAGACCAATTAAGTATCTGCTCACCGAGCCAATGCTGTTGCTGCTGCGGTGAATCAGTCATGTCAGTCAAAGTCATTTGTGACACTGTCATTTGCGAAATATTGACGAGAATTTCGAAGTCGGCTATTTCTCTCGCCGCTGCAGCTACAATCGCCGTCGCTTGAAGATAAGGCGGCGATACACTCATACCAAAATACATACGCCTGCACCCACGTAGCGCTCGTACGACATCAGCGCCGTTGGTCAGGTCCGCCACGACCACTTCTGCACCCATATCGGTCAACGCTTGAGACCGTTCGTCAAGACGGTGGACGAGCGCTCTGACCGGAAGATTGTCTTCTCGCAGGAGGTTGACCACCGTTCGGCCGACGGAGCCCACGGATCCGGCTGCACCTGTAACGAGAATCGGAGCGTGGGATGACATAGCTATTCCTCCTCTTCAGCCGCGCCTTTTTGAATCGCAAATCCTAATATACGAAAGCCAACGACGCTTAGCAACTCAATCTCGGTCCGCATATTTATTGCCGCACTCATACTGGCTCGTCGGAAGCAACCGTGCGAAAATACTTCGAGGCCGAGTGCGGTTCTAGTTTCATCCCTTCTGCGGCGGAACCTCTAATGAAAGATTATTTTGTCCGATCCTTCCGTTACAATGCCTGGGCTAACCAGCAGACATTGACGTCGTTGAGAGAATGCCCCGCGGCGCACTCTGAAAGCGTGCCTCTTCTCGCGCACCTATTCGCTGCTGAACACGTTTGGCTTTCAAGGCTATTGGCGAACGAGCCCACAGTTGCTGTGTGGCCTTCGCTGACCATTGATGAGTGTCAGACATTGGCTACGAAAAACGAGCGGGCCTGGACCGATTATTTCGAAAGCGTGCCAGACAATGGGTTGTACGCCACTGTTGAATACCGTAACAGCCGTGGCGAATCGTTTAGTAATTCCGTTATGGATATCCTGACGCACGTTACACTCCACGGTGGCTACCATCGAGGGCAAATTGCAAAAGTCGTGCGCCGCGGCGGTGGGACTCCGGCCATTACAGATTTCATTGTTTTCGCCCGCAATAACGCGCCGTCGGTCATATAATCAGAGTCGTTTTGAGAACTTCGAGAAAAACTTAAATGACGGTGGCGCATTTAGTGGCACGCCCTGCCTACTATACCGCTCCCTCCGACCACTGGCATCGCCTTCCTGGGACTGGTCCTGGCAAAACAACGATAAGAAAGATTCACAGTGGGTGCACGATAGGAGTGCGGCTCCTCCGAGCTGACTTTTCTAACCACTATTGAATTGCGTTCGGCGGCAACTGAGGAGAGATGTATGCTTCCATTTGAATGGTGTCGCTTTTGTCCCCGGACGAGATGACAATTTCGAGGTCGGACTTGCCTTCCGCCATGTTTGTATCGAACGTGTAGACCCCGGCTGCAGAGCTCTTTGGGGCGAGGTTCGGAGTGTCCATCATGATGCGTTTAACGCTCACCAATACTTTTGCATCTGTAACCGGTTGCCCGACATCGTTTTTTAAATCGATATGCAGTTTGTTGTTAAGCGCGTAGGTTGGCTTTAATGAGATTCCGACAGTGAAGTTCTTGGTCTTCCGTTCTGTTTTGTACGCATTCGCTTCGACCAGGTTCTGGTTTGCGCCGTTTCCAAGGCATCCGGATAGCATTACTGCACACACGAAGACAAATACCAGTCTAGTAATAATCGTCAACTCGGAACTCGGACCGTAGGTTTTAATGGTTGTCGCGAAAAGATTCATTCGTTGCGGACCGTATTGGGGAGCGCTGCTGTACCACACTTTACCCACGGACGGCTAAACTGAACCGTAAAAGCTCGAAGTTCTTCTCTGATGACAGATTGGAGGTGCGGCAGGTTTTGTTATTCAGCAGATACTAGGAGCAAGCTATTTGTGAATTTGAACTCTATTTGGCACACTTTTTCGCACTAGAACTTCGCGTATTATCCACATCAACACGCAAGGTACTCCTAAGGTTCTTGATCATTTGTTCCAGGAACACATGGGCTCTTGATGAGTATTGTTCGAGAGTCAGCCAGCGCGGCTCTTCGATGCACAGGTCCTTCCGTGTCGACGTTCTTCGCCATTGATTTGAACGCGGCAAACGATGGATACTGCACAAGGACCACCAAATCCCAAGAATTTTCGGTTGACGGTGCTGTGAGCGTCGCAAGCACATCGCTGATGAAGATCAGCTTGCCGCCTACAGCGGTAAGCCTTGGTTCAATGGTCCTCAAGTATCGGTCGTAGGCTTCTCTTCCCGAACAAGCCATGAATCCGTTATCCGCCGGGTAGGCTGCTTGTTCGTTGAATTTCAACAGGTTTAGCGAGCTGACCGGAGTCTCTTCAGGTATTGCGGAAAATATTTTTTCAAAAGTGCATTGATCAGGGTTGATTGAGGACATGGTCTTGATCTCAAGAAAACAAACGACAGCTTACTGCGCAGGATACATAAGCCAGTCAGGATTATATAAGGCCGGCAGCCGGTCCTGAGAATCGTGATTCTACTCATATTTACGGCTAGGATTGTTGCTAAAGTGGGAGCAGTTTGGTCCCCATTCAGAAGTACAATGAGATACAAAACCTCTCTGATTTTTTTTTGTGTGTCTATTCTGCTCAACAGGTTCAAAGGGTGATGCGGAAACTGTTCCAGCATATATGACAAAAATAAAGTTCCAGCAGGTTGAGCCGCAATTACCGAAAAATTCTTTTGAATCGCAACCCAAAATCATATACAGAGCTGGAACCGCATACTCTCGGACTGAAGAAGCGGTCGACCAAACCACGCACACTCATCGTCTCGCCGTGATTAATGAGCCAAACGCCTGGCTGATTGATCTCACCTCCAAGACCGGTGAACATATCGTCGACTCAAGTCCACCTTTTAGGGTTCACATGCCTGTGTTCACGCTTGACCCGCAGAGATACAACGAGATTGACAAACTGGAATATGCAAATGAAGTGAAATTTTTCCTGGAAAAGGGCGCCACACGTACAAAGGCAAACCTTATGGGAACTCCAACTCACAAATACGATTTGACCGTAGACAAGATCTTTCACGTCACTTTGTGGACTTCACTTGCCACAAAGAAGCCTCTGCAAATCAGGTGCGCGGATGGCCAGAACAGCCAAACAATCCGATATTTGACGTATGATACGAACCTCAAGTTCTCTCCCGATCTCTTTGCTCCACCAAAGGGCGTTACTTTTACGGAGTCGCATTAGGGACTGTCATGACCTCAGACATCGACGAAGATCTCTATGACCGTGTTTTGCAATTTGTCGCGAAAAATTTGGGATTCAGGACGCAGGAGATTTGCAAGATTCAAGCATATTCAAGAATGTATCACGATCTCGGTTGTGATGGAGTGGACGGGTATGAGCTTTTGGAAGCTTTCAGTAAGGAGTTTCAGGTGGAGATGTCAGAGTTCAATTTTGACAAGCACTTCGGTCCTGAATTACCATTCTTTCCGCCGCTGTGGCTGTTTTGGTGGATTTTTCAATCGGAGAAGCTAAACGAAAAGGGACAGTTCAAGAAAGTGCCTATTACCGTCATGGATCTCTATGAGGCAGCACGAAGTAAGAAATGGCCTAACATGGACGACCGAAAACTGGAGTAGCCGAATCTCGAGCGTCTGAGTACATATATACTGTAGGAATCTGCTAATCGCAAAAGAGAAAATGCCACAAAACTCAGAGCAGCCACAAAATCGCAAATACACTGAAAAGCTTCAAGAGGAGCAGGGGTCGGTCGAACTCGAACAAGGATTCGAAACTCCATCGTTCCTCCCCGAAAATGTTGAAACCCCCGTGCGATCTGCACAGTTGAAACATCTGCGTGGATCAGCGGAAATCGGCAAATTCAAAGCAGTTAATACCGCTGGCGCAGCTGCAGCCCTGCTTGGAGGTCTTATCGGATTTCTTTGTGGAGTTTATCTTCTACCACCGCAGTACTATTTTGTGATTCCATGGCCACACTCCGGGACACGGTTGATGCCTCCTATGCTCCTTGGTGCAGGACTTCTAGGAATGTTACTTGGCATGACAATTAGCATCGCATTCGTCATGCTGGCTTGGCGGCTGCG
>JAJPJO010000508.1 GCA_021324135.1 Pseudomonadota bacterium | reverse complement strand
TAGAACGGTCAGCTTGCGACGGCTTCCGCTTCTTTGCCCTGCCTTTGCGTCAGGGGCTGGCGGCGCTTGAACGTGATCATGCGTTTCTCTGAATCTTGAAGTTGGGTGACCAGCCACTGGTGTCGCTGCTGGTGGCAACTCATAATGACGATCTGATTGTGAGGAGCAATCGAGGTGATCAAAAAGCGCATCATGCTTAAAAAGCGGCTGTCATCCGCCTCACTGAAAGGCTCATCCAGAATAATCGGTATGGCGTGATGACGCGACAGGTAGCGCGAAACAATGATCCGAGCCAGCCAATGGATTTGCTCTCGCATACCGGTGGACAAACGGCCGACTATGTCGGCTGAGCTGAACTGGCGTTCCTGACCTTTGAGCTTGAGATTGAGATGGAGCGAGTTGTCGAACTGCAGGCTCTCAATGTCCATCCCCAGCTCAGTAATAATTTCGCCGGCCATCTCATTGAGTTCATCAGACCAATGTTTATAGGTTTCACTGGATAAGGTACGAATAACGTCACGGGCCATCTCCAGAGCCAACTTGGCCCGGCGCGCGCAAACCAGCTCGTGATCGACTCTGGCCAGCTCTTCGATTGCATCGAGATAATGCTCGTCTCGATTGTTCAATTGTGTTCTCAAGGCGACCAGGATCTCTTCGCGTCTGGCGTTTGCTGCACCAGATCTGGTGGCACCACCGTCTTTAGTGGCAGCCGGCTTAAGAGCGCTTGCACCAGATTCGGTGTCAGTTGCAGCGGTAGAGCCATTGCTTGCATCCGATTCCGTTTCGCTGCTGGAAGCCGCACCGAGGTCCGATCCCCAGGGTATGATCGATCGTATATTATCTCTCTCCTCCGGCTCGGGCAGACCCTCGAGCCCCGGATAGTCGGCAATGAGATTGCGGATCTTATCCTTGAGCACATCCATGCGCGCATCCATTGACATGATGGCATCGTATGTGTTGTCAAATTTGGCCAGCTCATAGTCCACTTTCGACAATTCATTGAGCACGCCCTGGCGCTCGCTGCTGAACTCCGTCAGCTTATTCAGCTGAGCCGCCAGTGCCTCTACGCCCTCACCAACCTCGATACCGCCCTGAGAGAGCCGTTGCCTGATCTCCTGATCGATTCCCTCGATCTCGCTGACCAGGAAATCGAGTTGTTTGCGCACGTTGTGAATCTCTTGAAACTGTTGATTGAGCGCATCCTTCTCCTTGTACAGCTGCTGGATTTCCTGAGCCAGATCCATGGCTCTTTGAGAATCGACCTGGTTTGGGTCGCGCCCCGCCTTCTCGAAATAGTAGCTCAAGTCTTTCTGCACTTTTTTGAGACGGGCTTCGTGAGTCTCGACTTTTTGCTCGGAACTCGATTGCTCTTCCATGACCGACTCATGCGAAGAGGCATCGTTAATGTATCGCAGCAGTTCTTCCTTGCCGGAGGCGCCCGTCTTGACGGCCAGAGCAGTCAGCTTCGCCTCCAGGTTGGCGACTTTAGTTTTTGCCGTGGCAAGGGCTTTGCGATGTTTGGCTTCTTGCTCGGTAGCGCTCTCAAAATCCTCTTTCAAGAAATACTTGTAGTTGGGCGGCAGAACCATACCGAATATGGTGATGGCAGCCAGCAGCGACAAGAGCATCAAACCAACACAGAAAATTTTGACGATGTCCGGGATGGATGGAAGATCGTGGGTGGAGGCAAGGAAAATGCCAAGGACGATGGCAAAAACAAAAACACCGATCGATTTGCCGAGGTTCGAATTTCGCTTCGCTTTTCGCCGCTCTTCGATATCGTCGAGGCTGAACTTCGTTTCTTGCAGGCGCTTTTGTTCCTCGAGGATTTGCTCATGAAAAACGAGAAGCAGTGACGAGTAATTTTTCGCTTCTTCGATTTCCTCTCGATTGAGTGCCTTCAGCACATCAAGAGCGGTGCCATGCTGAGCGCTCGACTGCATCAACTTGAGCTTGTGGCGGCCGGTTTGTTCCTGCAATTCCTTTTGCAGGTCCTGCATCTCCTGCTGCAACTTATACATGTTAACGGCCAGGCCGGATAAGGTATTGGCCTCATCAAGAGTCATATTCTCGACGCTCTGGTAGCGATCGCTGATTTCCTGCTCGAGGCGCTCGTATTCCTCCTGCTGCGGCTCGATTTCGAGGGCCAGGCGCTCAGCATCTCCAAATCGAGAGTTTCGTCGAGTCCACAGTTCCTGCAAGGTAAAAATGAGAGAGCTCTGCACCGGCGCCGTCATGTCCAGATCGCGCAATTCCTGCTCAAGCAGCAGCTTTCGCTCGTAAGTCCTTTTAGTTGCCTCAAAGGATCTAGTCACTTCATCAAGCTCGCTCTTGAGGCCATCGTATTCAGCTACCACAGAGGCATCGAGATCGGCTGTCGGGCTGTTCGCCCTTGCCTCCAGAGCGGCTCGCAGACCGGAAGCGGTTGATTGAGGCTTTGGAGCAGGGGCGGGCTGCGGCTTAGTTTCCTCGCTTGAGGGTGTTGGAGTCTCCGGCTCGGCCGTGGGCTCTGAGGCATCTTCAGCCTCGATCCGATCGAGCTCTTGCATCCACTGCGCCACTTTGATTTGCTCTTGATTCATCTGATGAAGCTTAGCTTCAAGCTCGCTTTTGTTATTCTCCAGATCTTTGATTGCCGACTCGAGAGTGCCGCGTTTGTTGAAGTACGAGTAGTCCGCAAGAGCGCCGCTGATTGTTTCAATCACTCCGGCCGCGCTGGAAGCCGGCGAGGCGGTATCGGCCATGCCCTGAAATACTGTGGCGATATCGGCTTGGTTGGCGGCATGATGTGCATCCAGGTGGCGCTGCCCTAATAGACACGTGCTTCTAAACATATCCCGGCTCATGCCGGTTATAGCCAGGCCGATATGGTCTTCGCCGTTCGGTCCCAGAAATTCCTGAGTGATATCGTCTTTGGTATTACGATCGATTACCTGGACTGTTCCGGCATGGAAGTCTCGACTGATTGCAATTGGTCGCTCATTGAAAGTCAGCTCCAGATGAGCTCTGAATGCAGCCTTCTCATCCCAGGGTCTAAACGACTCCCGCTCGCTGCCGCGTTGATGAGAGCCGTGATCCGGAAAATCGAACAAGGTTGCCCAGATGCACTCCGCCACCGTCGACTTGCCGTACTCGTTGGGCTCGATAATCAAGTTGAGCTCGTGCTCGGCAAAGTCGATCTGCTCGCCGGCTATGCCACCAAAACCTTCTAGCTTGATGCGCTCAATCCACATGTCGTATCGTCACCTTTCGCCCCTTAAGCGCGTCGAGCCCATAATAGAGCGCGTCTTCAATCGTCTTGCCGGAGATGAGCATGGAGGGCAAGTCGGTTCGACTCTGGGCCTTGGGATTTTGCGCTCGTTTCTCTTCCGCTCTGCGTTGTTGCTCGATCATCGACTGCAAGAACTTGTGCTCGGTCGTGCGCTCATCATATTCTTCCGATAAATAATCAGGGCGCGTGCGATCGACGATGAGCAGATTGTAGAAGTCCGGTCGCAACCGCTCCGCAATCGAGACCGGATCCAGTTCCGCCGGATGGGTACCCTCGAGGCTGATGCAAACAATGTCGACATCAGGTCTGATCTCTTGCTCTTGCACGCCGTAGGCAATCTCATCCTGGAGCGCTTCGGCATCAAGACCGGAGACATCGACAACGACGTAGCAGAGCCGGTTGCTCGCCACCTCGATCGGCTCGAGCACAACCACGCTCGTGCCGTCATCATTGACGGTGACATTGACGATTATGGCAACGCGCGGGCCGATCTCCTCGAAGTTGCGCCCGACCAGGCAGCCGGAATAGGCGCCTATGACATTATCGTACTCATCACAAAGCTCCGTGTATTCGTGAAAATGTCCGATCGCTGCATAGTTGAAGCGCTGAGCGGCCAGCTCCTCAACTGAGAATGGGGCGCTTATGCGCTCGGGTGCCAGTCCGTCGATACCAGGATACGAATCGAGCGATCCGTGAAAGAGCAGAATATTGATCAGGGCTTCTTCATCGCGGCTGACATAGGTGCTCAACAATCTTTGCGTGATCGGCTGCTGGCTTGTATGCGCAATGCCCGTGAAGGCGACGTCGGGGCGATGGGGATGCTTGATTGTAGTGAAGTGTGGCTCTCTGAAGATATAGGCGTTGCTCGGCCATTCGCGCATGCCGCGGGCGCGCAGAAACTTATTGTTGAAATAGGAATCTTCAGTGTACGGGTCCATGTCTCCCGGCAGGATGAACACCGGAATCGACTTGAGCTCTTCTATGGCCTCGAGGACCGTGCCGGCTGTTTGACCTCTGATTGTGCTGTGATCCCAGAGGCTGCCGGGAATGACGATCGCGTCCACGTTTCTGCGACTCGCCTGGGCAAGGGCGGAGACGAACGACTCCATCAAATCCGTATAGCGAGCCGCTCTTTGCGCTTGCGAGAATGACAGAACACCGCGATTCTGAGGTGAGTCGAGGTGGATGTCTGATAGCTGTAAAAAACTAAAGTTGGTTGGCATGCGAAAACACAGTCTGTTCTATGGTTTTATACCTGAGGAGGTTAATAACTTAAACCTTCTGCTCTCCTTTATTTCCATTATCAAGACATTTATCGGACAGCTGTATAAAGCTGCTCCGTCACAGGAGAGCCAATGCTCAAGCGAGCCTCTCGATTATGGTTGCAATTCCCTGACCGACGCCTATGCACATAGTCGCCAACCCAAAGCGATACTCCCGGCGGATCATTTCGTGAGTCAGGGTGGTTAAAATGCGAGCGCCACTGGCGCCCAGCGGATGACCCAGAGCTATGCCGCCGCCATTGACGTTAAGGCGTTCCAGGTTCAACCCCAGATCTCGCGCGCAGGCGAGAACCTGGACGGCAAAGGCCTCATTCAACTCGACCAAATCGAGATCCGCGATTGAAAGCGCTGAGCCGAGCACTGCCCCGGCACGCTCCAGAGCTTTGCGGCTGGCGGGAACGGGACCGATGCCCATAATGGCGGGATCGACCCCGGCCACGGCGGCTGAGACAATCCTTGCCATTGGCTTCAAGCCCAGATCTTTCGCTCGCCGGGCAGACATCAGTAAAACGGCCGCCGCACCGTCATTGATACCACTAGAGTTGCCTGCCGTCACCGAGCCGCCTTCGCGGAATGCCGGCTTCAGCTTGGCCAGATCAGCCAATGTCGTGTCCGGCCGCGGATGCTCATCGGTATCGACGATCTGCGGCTCCTTTGCTTTTTTCGCCGGCGGCAATTCCACCGGTACGATTTCTTGCTTGAACAGTCCGGCCTGGTAGGCAGCAAAATATTTCTTCTGGCTTGACAGAGCGAACTCATCTTGATCGGATCGCGAGATCTGATAACGCTCCGCGACATTCTCCGCCGTTTCACCCATTGAGTAAGGGTAATGCATGTCGCTCAATTTTTGGTTGGTGAAACGCCAACCAAGAGTCGTATCGAACATTTTTAAATCGCCACGGGGAAAAACCGCCTCCGGTTTGCCCATGACGAAGGGCGCACGTGTCATCGATTCGACACCGCCGGCTATGTAGACGTCGCCGGCGCCCACCTGGATGGCATGCGCCGCTTCATTGACTGCCATCAGTCCGGACCCGCAAAGACGATTGACCGTGCCACCAGCGACGGTGACAGGCAAGCCGGCGAGCAGAACGGCCATGCGCGCTACGTTCCTGTTGTCTTCGCCGGCCTGGTTGGCGCAACCGATCAGCACATCTTCGACCAGGGCCGGATCGAAATTGTTGCGGCTCAGGAGGGCTTTAATCGCGATTGCCGCCAGATCGTCCGGACGCACATCCTTGAGGCAGCCGCCATATCTGCCTATCGGCGTGCGGACCGCATCGACAATAACTGCATCTTGCATTACATGCTCCCTTCTTCCGGCTTACTGCACTTCCGGCGATGTAAGCCAACTAACGTTATCATTTGCCAGCTCGCTCAGTGTCTCCGCCGGAGCCTCGTGATTGCTCGCCACCGCCCTTCGCACTTCCGGACGCGTGTCCTGCGCCAATTTTTTCAGCGTTTCCGGACTGGTTTTGAAATTGCCTCCCACAGCCATTCTTACGCGATCGGACTGGTCATCGGCCAGCTTGCTGAGTGTCTCTTGCTTCATATTGTAGTTCGATGCCGCGGAGGCCCTGACAATTATGCTGCTGTCTTTCGACAAAAGCTCCAGCGCCTCGGCGGGCATGGCCGGATGGCTGGCAGCGACGGCGCGCACAGTCGCATCCTGATCGCCGGCCAAGCGCTCCAGTATGACTGGACGCGATGCTTGAGCCATGGCCAGCTCCAATTTTAAAACAGTGTCAGCGTCATCGACAATGCGTCTCAGAGCCTCATCTCCAGCATCACCTCTCAAGAGTATGTGATGCTTCACTGCCAGATCGCGTGTGTCGGCAAGGAGCAACAGCGTATCCGGCGGCGTGCTCGGGTTGGCGGCAAGCGCCTTCAAAACTGATGAGCAGCTGTCTCGACCCAGAGCGGCCAGGGTAGCTGCCTCGACGTGGTGATTGGCAGCCAGAGCTTGTCTGACTATTTCGCTTGCATCGGAGCTCAGCGGACTATAGATTGTCGCGGCTTCCTTCTGCCTTTTGAAACCGTTCGAGGCAATGGCAGCTCTGACGGCATAGTCCTTATCCTTACTGAGCTGCTCGCCGATTTCCAGGGGCAATGACGGATTGGCCGCGAGCACGTAGCGCACAAGCGCCGACTCATGCTGGGCCAGCGCTCGAAAGTCATCCTTGCTCAAATCACTTCTTGTGGCAAGCATCTGGCTGATGGCAATGTCGTTGCGATCCATAAGTGATTTCAGCGCCGCTTTGCCGAGCGAGGGATTGGCGGCACTGGCGGTTTTCACGCGCAGAGACTCATCCTCGGCCAATTTCGCCAGCACCGTCTCTGATAGAGCCGGATTTGTGGCAACCGACCAGCGTACCTTCGTCTCCTTGTCTTTAGCTAGCGATTCCACGACCTTAATCGGCGTAACGGGATTGAGAGCCACCTCCATGCGAACTTCCCAGCTCTTGTCTTTAGCCAGCTCGCTGAGCGCTTCGGCTGCGATCGATGGATTGCCGGCTGCGGCAACACGCACGGTCAGGTGTGGATCGCGAGCCAGCTTCGCCAGCACCGCCGGCGGTGCTTTCGTGTTGCCTGCCACCATGGCGCGCACGCCCAGATCGCCGTCTTCGGCCAGAGCATCATATGAGGCCGGGCTCAGCCCCTGCTGCCGGGCCACGAAGGTGCGAACCAGACGATCGCCCACTTTTACGAGTCTGTCGATGACATCCTGGCTGGCATTCGGGTTGCGAGCCAGAGAAAGCAAAAGATACTCAGTCTGAATATGACCGCGAGCCAATTTCGATAATACCGCCGGTGGTGTTTTACCATAAGCGGCCACCATCTCGCAGATCTTGGGTTGTCCGCCGGCAATCATCGTGTTCAGGACGTGTTGATCCAGAGGCGTGGGATTGCGCAGCAATGCCTCAACAACAAGCTGATCCGAATCGGACGCCAATTTTATTCTGGTTTCGGGCGGGCAATTGGGGTTTGCGGCAACGGCGCGGCGAATCGAATCGGTAGGATCGGATGCCAGGGCCGTGAGCAGTTTGCCGGGGGTCCTGGGATTCTGTGCCAGAGCCAACTTTACCGGATGACCGGGAACGGGAGTAGAGAGCCGCCTTTGCTGCACTCTCTGCGCTTCGAGCAGAGACTTATCGGGCGGTTTTATCGCCGACTCGTCCACTGGAGCTGCGCCGTTTTTTTCAGGGGCTGAGGGGCGGGCTTCAGCTCTCTCATTCTTACTCTCGGCTTTATCTTCGCTCGCCGCTTCTTTTTTGTTTTCGGTCTTTGCCTCTGTTTTGTCTTCGGACTTTGCCTCCGTTTTGCCTTCGGCGCTGCCATCAGATTTAGTACCATCGGCCTGCGCGATCAATGGCGGCGATTGACCGGCGTTCGCATCACCTGCGGTATCATTCTCTCGACACCAACTGTTGTATGCCGCAGCCGGCGAGCCGGCAGACGCCACTAAATGTGGTATCAGGTAGCAAATGGCTGCAGCGCGAATCAGCCTGCCCGTATTTTGACTCATAGTCCCCTCTTGGCCACATCGATATACCTAGCCACCAAACATGGCTCGGTCTCAGCCAAGATTTTAACGCAGCCTATCCTTCTTCGTGCACTTCTCGGATGATTGATAAAAGCATGGCGCGATCGAGGTCCTGTGAGACATATTCAATATATTTCACCTGCCAGTTCTCAAGATCGGCAATCACCGTCGATAGCGAGGTTCCGGCAGAGCGTGCCGCGGCCATATCGACGCCCACCTCGCCCTTGTGGCTGAGTAGGAAGACGCGGGCGCGCCCGGAATAACCAAGCGTGTCTCTGAAGCTGAGGCGCAGAAAGGCGCTGTTGCGTTCGTTGCCGATGTGCTCTCGAATGCCGAGGACGAGACGCTGGAATTTGCCCATCGGTCCGGATATGTCGCCCTCCGGAACGGTGACAAGCTGATGATCGAGCAGCATGCCAATCGCCCATGAAAACTCCGGCGTCGTTACATCGCCCAACAATCTGATCGTGCGTGAAAGCGGCGTCAGTCCATCAAGAGCATTCCAGACTGTTTTGACAAACTCCATTTTGGCTTTGGAGACAGGTTTTTTCTCGATGGGATTGCTCAGGTCTACAAGCGGATCTCCTTCGAGTTTGCTCTTCTGGCTCTCGTCCTTCTCAAGGACCGACTCGGGGCCTCTGGGCAGTTTTTTCCAAACCACCTGCATATTGTCTTGAGCGAGCGCGGCGTCGAGAAGCAGCTTGTCCAGCGGCTTTGTAACCTTGCATGTATCTTTGACCAGATCTTCAGAGGGTGGTCGTTTGATAAAAACGAAGATGCCCTGGTTCCACGAAGAGGCAAATTCCAGAATTGCATTGTTGCCGTGCACCTTGCCAATACGTGCGTGCACGGGCTTGCCCTGCTCGAAATGGGCTTTGAACTGCATGTCGCGAAACTCGACTGAGAGCACGCCCGTCTCGCGGTTGGTGGCCATGTTTTGCAGCAAGCTCATCGGATCTGTCGATCCCAGGTGTCCGACCAGCGATTGGACCTTCGCCTCCTCGTCGCCGGTTGCCGCCGTGGCCGTCGATACTTTGGTCTTTGTGCGTCCCACATCATCGGGTTGTCCGTAAAATGCCTGGTCCGCCAATGCGATTTCCAGCAAACGCGAGCTGATCTTGTTTTTCTTGACCGCCATGGCGCCTATGGTCATGCGCTCGCGCACGTTTGTGCCCTGACGCTCCAGAATCAATTCATCAAGCTGGCTCTGGCTGAGGACTTTGCAACCGATCAAATACTCCTCGAGACTGAAAGCCTGTTTGTTTTTGAAACTCTTGGTCAGGAAAGGAATTTTCGGAAAGATCGGGAATATGAGCGCCTTTTCTTCCAGGTGCCTGAGCGTATCGAACACTTCACTTTCGCTCAAGCGGTCTTTGCAGCGCTGAACCAGAGCGGCCACCGGGCTGTAATTGTCTATCTTGCTCAAAAGGCAAACGGCATTGCTCGACGTTTCAATATTGCACTTCAGGGCGAAACCTTGCTCGGTAAGCACGGGCACAGCACCCATGAGAATCTGTTGAGCCAGGTCGGCACCACTTTCATCAAAGCCGATGCCTTTGCCGAGATTTGCCTTGATGAACTTATTGAGCGAGGGCGAGAAGTCGAAAAGCTCGGCGAAGCTGTTGAAAATTCTGATGCTGGGCGGCAAACCATGCGGCTCTCGGACGACGGCCATGGCACTGTCGGTGCGCAAGAACATGAGCACGCCTTTGAGCTCGATGAGAGAATCAAGCAGGCTCACCGCCTCGACAAGCAGTTCGGCAGGAAATACAAAGCCGCACAGCGTCACATCGACGATCAATGCCTCGAAAAGATGATTTGCCCCGGCTAATCCGGTCAGCTCGTCGCCTATATTGGCGCCATACTTGAGAATCAGGATATTCTCCTGGTGAGCGCGGCCGAGTTTTTGCGTTATTGCTTTGCTGTCTTCGTTGTTGGGTGCAGCACTCTCTGGTGAGTTTTGTGTAATCATTCAGCCCGAACCTCTACATAGGCTTGCTGCCTTCTATATACGCCTTATTCCCGGTGTCGTAAAACCTAAAGACAGCTGCGGTTATAAAACGAAAACTAATCTCGCGAACGTCACATAAATTCCGATGTAAAGATGATAATTCTAGCCTTTTGAGGAAAGGCTCTCTCATTTATACTCGCTCAGTTCTGATTGGCTGGCGTTTCGTTCCACTGCCGGCGTTGTCAATAAATCACAATATAACCTCAGAACTCAGACTGGAAAGCGTTTAATCCGAGTGAGACAAATGGTTCAGCAATCGAAATCGAGATTGGCATTGACAACAGCCCTCTCCATCGTTTTTGGCATGAGCGCTCAAGCCCCTGCTCAAGCCACACCAAACGGTCCCGGTACGACTCCCATTCATGAGCTCCAGAAGGATGAGAGCTACTACGAGACTGAAACCAAAGAAGACGGTCGCGTCATTCTCAAAGGCGAGGTGACATACACCGTGCCGAAGGGAACGCCGATCAAATTGAAGATTGCCAGCGTTCCCACCGCCGGACTGCATTTGCTCGATCGCACCATGGAGGGCGAGCTTTATCCGGCCCAGGTCGGCGAGCTGCTGACCGCGAAAACGACGGAAGACATCAACGTCGGCGGCGATAAGGTCATACCGGAAGGCAGCACATTTTACGGCTATGTATCGAAAGTCCACAAGCCCAAACGCGTCGGCCGCCCGGGTTACCTCGAGATTCAATTCAAGGCTCTCAAGTTGCCGGACAAGCGCGTATTCGCTTTTCGAGTGGTTGCCGACAACCAAAAGAAATCGACGCTGAAAACAAAGGCGCGCGGACTGGGCCGCCTGGCCGCGTATGCAGGTGGTGGTGGCGTGGTTGGTGCGGTCGTCGCTTACAAGGTGGTTGGGCTGCACGGAACAATTTCGATGCACGGTTACAACGTCGCTGGCGGAGCGGCAGCCGGGGCGCTCATGGCGACGACTTACGCCATCTTCAAGAGAGGCAAGCCGGCGGTGCTCGAGCCGGGCGAAGATTTGAACATGACCATTGACTCAGACCTGCTCATGCCGGCGGCGCAGAAACGAACTGCCAAAAAGCCTCTGAAGCAGCTCGACGGTTTGGATATCAAGGTAATCAAATCGAAAAAAATAGATGATGGTCTGGACGCCAAGGTTCTGGTCACCGACCTTATGATCGACAACAATACAGGCAGCCCGATCAGCTCAATGGATGTTTTTCTGGAGGATACAAACGGCACCAGAAATCCGATTGTCGCCCTTGATGACGAGAGCGAAACGCTTTGGCAGATAACCCCTTACAGCCAGGAGAAAGTGCACGTCGGATTTCAGATGCAGTGGCCGAAGTTGAAGCACAAGATTGTGGTTCTCGATCACGACACCCGTATCCCACTGCATTTTGTGAAGGTCGATTAGGAAATGCGGAAGGAACGATCGGGTCATCGATCGACATGTCCGCAGTTGCTCATCCGATCGGCCCTGGATCTCTACGTCCGCAGTTTCGATATCACGAACAGTCAGGCGAGACGAACTGCCGGAGATATGTGAGCGAATCTTCGTAATTTTCCCACTGAGCTCGATTGGGTACTTTGCACTTAAAAGCATTGAAGGACAATGGTTTCGGTCAAAATCGCTCGCCATTCATGGCTGTTTGGCGGCAAGTTTGGACTACGTGTTTTCCCCATCGGTCTTATTGACATCCCCTTCTAATAGAAGCATAGTAAAGTTGCTAAGGATGTAGTTTGCTTGGTTTCAGCATTTAACTATCGAAATTGATAAACGGCAGCAAAGCTGACTCGTCGATCAATAATAAGAGGTTCGGCTGATCCGGCGATATATATTGTCGTTCCTCGGTGCCACCGTATGCAGTGCTTGCTGCACCGTTGTTCGACGCCGGCTATCAGCATGATAAAGCCCCGATATTCCCCAGGATCTCACCCTAGCTTTCGAGTCCAGGTTAAGCCAACCGAAAGAGATCAATATGAATCTATCTCTAACGCCAACTCAGAATCCAACCTATGATCTAGGAACCATCTTTCGTCCATATGTTGCTGAGTTTCCAGCCGACTTCATGCCGGCACCGATCGCTCACATCGCGGCACCGATCTGCAAAATGCATGAGTCAACGAGCAGCCGGGGCGCCACTTCCTTATATAACGTAGAGCTATCGCGCATGCCGCTGCTCGATTCAGAAGAGCCGCTCATGTCGTGGCTATTGCGTGCCTCCGGTGCGGTATCAGATGTGGTTATGCGCGATGCTCTGGAATTGTCGCGAAACGGCTCAGTAGCATTAACCGAAATTCTGCAGCTCTCCGGCCGAATTTCGCATTCAGACTTGCGGGCGCTCGACCGTGCCATCTTTTACGTTTCCAATTCATCGATTTACAGAGGCTTCGCAGCCCTGGCCCTTTCCCATTCGCTGGCCCATTTTGTCGATTTCGACGAGGCCCTCTGGGACCTGGGATTACATCCAAATGATCCTTTCAATGAATTCGCTCTTGTGAAGCTGATCGAAGATTGCGATCTGGTCGGGCAAGACAAAATGATTGCCTTGAGAAAGGAGTGCCTTGCTCAAGGTTTGACCGTCGGCTGGGCTCTTGTACATCATCACTTGATGTCCGGACAATTGGTCAAAGTCTTGCTGGAATGCCTTTCAGCAGTATCCAGCGGCAAGCTGGACTATGACATACTTATTCTAAATGTCAGACAAGCCAACTATGATGCCGATACCAAATGCGGTGCAAAGCCCAAACTTACGCCTGAGGCACTGCTTGTCTCTCGCCTGCCGATCTCCACGGCCGATCGAGCTTTAGGCAATCTGCTCCTGGGCTCGTCCAGCATCGAAATTGACGATCTCATCTTCTGCGCTGAAGTTGCTCTTGAAGATAATCGCTCTCTAGGCGTTGTCATTTCAGACTTCATGCTTGTCGATCCCATACTGCTACAAGCCGCACGCACACTGGCTTATATGCTGGGCGAACGAAAACTGTCAGCCCGCAGAAGCGTAGAGCTACTGGAAGAAGTTAAAAACACCGGACGTCCGCTATCGCAACTTTTCCTGGAAGGCAACCGCGCCGACTTGACGGTTGTATCGGGAAACAGCCTGGCCGCCGTAACCTCAATCGCCTGAACTGTCTCGGCATAGGTCACACCCTGCCTGAGCCGTTCCCGGCATGAGTCGCAGGCCTGCCTAAGCCGTTCCCTGCCTGAGTCGTTCCCGGCATGAGTCGCACCCTGTCTGAGCTAGTCCCATTAAGATTTGCGGACCTACTTCAGCTAGTCCCATTAAAATCGGCTAGTTGTTGGATTGGCGCAGGGTTTCGGTAATCCTCAGGCACTCCCGCTGTCGACCCTTAGGTTCATTTGACGATTACGTCATAGACTCATATTCGCCTCCTGGCAACACGGTCTCGAAAGGCTCGCCTTGACGCCATTCCCGGGCACATCTTTTCAACCCAGAAGCCAAGCGATTTGATCTAATCGTCATAACGACCTAAGCGGTTCAAAGGGACAATGGACCCAGGCGACCATCAAGCCGCCCTATTCATGTGGATGCGCCGAACCAGCTTAGAGTTTTTAACGAGGCCAAAAAGTGACGATTTTGGCCTCGTTGGCGAGTCCATTGACACTTATGCAGTGCAGTTTTTGACAGTCTGGCCTCGTAAACGAGTCTAATTTTGGTCATTTTTGGCCTCGTCAAAAACTGACATTCTCTGTAGTACTGGCATTAATGGCCCTAAAAAGTTTGGCACCAAAAAGTAAAGAAGCCCTTGAAAGGCTTCAGTACATACATCGGATAAGGAGAGTCAGGTGAAGATCGCGCCTAGCAACCTGAAGGTGCCGTTTAGCAACCGATTTGATTAGCGACCGATTTGATCAAGCAACCTGTAGGGCGACATCATATCTCAGCCGGACGAAATCATATTCGACGCGGATTGAGACTGTGCTCTCGGTTGCGAATTCTAGTCTTACTCTTCCGAGACTGTTCGTGCTGTATTCGCTCCAGTGTGTTGGAACGGATACGATAACGTTTTCCGGTCCCCACTCTTCTACATAAGCCTTCAGGACCTGGCAGAGTTTGTCTTCGTCTCTTGGATCTTTGAACATCGTCATCTTGGTTGCCTCTCGCTGCGGGGTCAGCGCCAATGTGGGTGTTGTGCCTTAGAGTCTAGGTCCTGTGATGGTTAGGAACAATTGGGGAGATTCCCACCCCATTCGTAGAATTCCCATAGGTAAGCGGCAACAGCCACAAAGAGGTCTGAGGCCGACCTTTTGTTACATTGCTGGCGTTGGCTGGGCGACTAATTCGACTTTGACGGCTGGCTCGGCTTCGACTGGCCGCCTAGTTAGACTTGACGGCGGGCTCGGCTTGGTCGAGACATTTGATGCCGGGCAGTTCAATACCTTCGAGAAACTCGAGTGAGGCACCACCGCCGGTGCTAACGTGGGTCAGTGCTTCGAATGGAATTTTGCGCGCTTGTAGAGCGGAGACGGAATCACCGCCGCCGACTATCGTCTTCACGCCTTTGGCAGTCAGAGAGACGAGGCAGTCGATTAGCTCGTTCGTTCCCTTATCGAAACCTCTGATCTCGAACACTCCGGGAGGTCCGTTCCACAAAATCGTTTTACATTTAACCAGAGCATCCGTCATCTCTTTGATGCTCTTCGGACCGATGTCCAGTCCCATTTCATCCTTTGGAATATTCTCAACATCGACTGTTTTGCTCGGTACATCAGCCTTCATCTCCGGGGCGCAAACCACATCGACTGGCAGGATCAGATCGACACCTTTTGCTTTGGCGCGTTTTTGCAGATCATCACAATAGAAGAGCTTGTCGTCTTCGACAAGCGACTTGCCCGTGTTGAGCCCCTCTGACTTCAAGAATGTGAAAGCCATGGCTCCGCCGATAATGATGATATCCACTTTCTCGAGCAGATTCTCGAGGACGCCGATTTTGCTCGATACCTTGGCACCGCCGATGATGGTAGCAACCGGACGCGCCGGATCGTCGAGCGCCGAGGAGAGCATTTTGATTTCTTTGTCCATCAAAAGCCCGGCCAGTGCCGGACGCACCAGATGAGCCACGCCTTCTGTGCTGGCGTGAGCGCGGTGGGCCGTTCCAAATGCATCGTTGACATAAACATCAGCAAGCGCGGCAAGCTCTTTGGCGAAAGCCGGGTCATTCTCCTCCTCGCCGGCGTAGAAGCGAACATTCTCCAGCAAGAGAACTTCGCCCGGCTTCAGATCCTCAACTCGCTTTTGCACCTTCTCTCCGATGCAATCATCTATGAAGTGCACGCCTTGCCGATCGTTGAGGAGCTCGGCAAGCCGTTCGGCAACCGGCTTCAAAGTCAACTTCTCGACTTTCTTACCATCAGGTCGCCCCAGATGTGATACCAGCACGACTTTCGCTTTAGCATCTCTGAGCCGTTTGATTGTGGGAAGCGCCGCCTTTATTCGGGAATCGTCGGTGATCGAGCCGTCTGATTTGCTCTGTGGGACATTGAAGTCGACCCTGACAAGGACTCGCTTGTTTTTGAAAACATCATCGCTGACATTCTCAATACTCTTTCTGTGCACATGCTTCTTTGGTTGATTCTTGTCAGGCATAATGTTCCATCCTTTTGCTTGAGGGTCCTTATGATGCTTAAAATCACAAGGACCCTCCGTTTTACATCAAATCTTCGCCCATCTCAGCAGCTGAATAAAGTGATCGAGCCAGC
>JAJPJO010000423.1 GCA_021324135.1 Pseudomonadota bacterium | reverse complement strand
TCCACGAAACTGACAACACCCGAGCGGGAGACTTCGATGCGACCTTTGAACTGCGCGCCGCCATCCGTTACCCAGAGATTTTCCAGCGGGGCCCGTTTCCAGACAGTGCCGTCCGGTTCCACTACTTTGACAAGACCGGCATAAGGCGCGTGAGTAAAAATTCGACTGCTGCCGTTTCCATACTCGATCATGCAAACGTGATGGCGCTTCTCGTGAATTTTGGCTCCATGCAGCTCACGCACGATCGTCGTCGCGTCGGCTGCTTTGAGGCGATGCTTTCGTCCTTTTGCTTTACTCATGCTTCCATCGATGAGAACCGGTTAAATTTGAAAATCCAGGCGTCCCGGTTTTTAATCAGACACTCAATCGTCTTGCCAGACCACACCTTCTTCCTCGGTAATCGCTTTGATGAATTCATAGCCTCTGAGCATGGCGGCACTCACGACACCTCTTGGAATGCTCGATGGCTGCTCCATGATGGCAGTAGCGCATCGAGTCACTATTCTAGCAGTCAAGAAATAAGGGTCGAGACCGGCGATTCGCACAACTGCGCTTTGATCGCCCTCAAGAGAACCCGCCCGCTTTCCGTCTGTTAAGAACGCCTGATCGATCCGGCGCGGCGATCCCGAGCAGACTATTTTGAAACGTGTTTGATCGTGCCGGAGCGGATCGCCCCCAGCCCGACCGATCATAAAATCGAGCGCCGGCGCCAGAGGGGACCGAGCCAGAAAAGGACCGAATCGAGACAGGGCAGCCAGCACCATATATGGTGCGGACATGGTCATGTAGGTGTTTACGCTTGCGACCTTCTCGTGCAAAGGCACGAGGAAAACTTCACCGCCGGGAAATCTGAACTTGCACAATTTTCCGGCATCGGCATCCACCAGCTCGCTCACCTCGCCAGGATCGATTTTGACCAGGCGCCCGCCTCTCAGCTGGTATGCCGGTGCAGCCAGAGCTCTCATGACACTGCGCTTGGTGCCGCGGCTGGTATAAAATCCCGAGATGATGTAGGTGGCAGAAAACTCATCGAGCTCCCCCAGACGCGACCGCAGGTACGCCGAGGCGGCATCGGCGATGGCATACTCGAAAGCGCATGCAGGAACGAGGCAAACGTTTCTATCCAGCGCCAATTGACCGCACTCATTTATTACCCGAGCGATGAAAGATTGCTCACCTGTAACGTCAAGATAGTGCGCACCAGCCTCGGCTGCTGCCTTGACGACCTCGATGCCTGAATCACTGAACGGTCCGGCGCAGTTGATCACAACTCTACTGCCTGAGATTGTTTTCGCCAGGCTTATCCTATCGCGGGCGTCGAACCGGGCAATTTCAGTCGGCAATGAAATCCGCTGCGCCAGGCTCTGCAATTTTTGCTGATTGCGCCCGGCCAGTCGCATGGCAAGCCCGGCGCCGCCCAGCAGCTCCACCACCAGCCCGCCTGTAAAGCCTGAGGCGCCGATTACGGTAATCAATGCTTCACTCCGTTTTCCTTGGGCAAGCGCCATTAAACGCTTGCCATGAGTCAACTGTCAGGACAAGATTCTTAATGTTACTGGTAGCTTGTTCTGGCAATATGTTATTTCCAGTATTTACTGAATCGAAGTACTAAGAACGGTTGACATAAAAGGTAACAGATCAGATCAAGTCGACCGTAATCGGTGAAACTTTTGGTTTGATGAATGAACTTGTTCATTCCATCCAACCCGATCGACCAGCCGACTTTCGCACGTGATGGTCGAACCTGAGAGAAAAGAAAGTGCCACGAGCCAAAATCAAAGGGATTGGAACGAGCATTCCCGAAAAGATCTTGAGTAATTACGACCTCGAGAAGATGGTCGACACAAGCAATCAGTGGATCGTCGAGCGCACGGGCATACACCAGCGCCGCATAGTCGAGCCCGGTACGACCACCTCCGATCTGGCGACGGAAGCCACGAAAAACGTTCTTGCGTCTACCGGCACAGCGGCTACGGATGTCGATCTGATCGTTTGTGCAACCATCACTCCCGACATGATTTTACCGGCGACCGCCTGTCTGGTTCAAGACAGAATCGGCGCCAAACACTGCTGGGGATTCGATCTTTCAATAGCTTGCTCGGGATTTCTCTATGCCCTGCAAGTGGGCGCCCAGTTCATCGAAACCGGAGCACATAAAAACGTAATCGTGCTCGGCGTCGACGTCATGTCGTCGATCATCGATTACACCGACCGCCAGACCTGCATCATATTTGGTGACGGCGGCGGAGCGGCGCTCCTCACGCCTTGCCAGGAAGATGAAGAGGGCGGCATCATCGATTTCATCCATGAAGTGGACGGCTCAGGCGGGCAATATTTGTGCCTGCCCGGCGGTGGCAGCAAATACCCGGCCAATCACGAAACAGTGGACGGCAAAATGCATTATATCCATCAAGAGGGCAAAGTCGTCTTCAAATATGCCACCAGGAAAATGCCGGAATTATGTTTGAAACTGTTGCAGAGAAATGGCTACACGAGCGACGACGTCAGTCTCTTCGTCCCCCATCAAGCCAACTTGAGAATCATCAGTGCCGCTGCCGACCGCATGAATATGCCGATGGAGCGAGTGCTGGTAAACATCGATGAGTATGGCAACACGACGGCGGGTACACTGCCTCTGGCTCTGGATACGGCTTTGAGGAAAGGCAGATTGAAAAAGGGCGATCTGGTTCTGTTCGCGGTCGTCGGTGCAGGACTCAGTGCCGGTGCCATGTTGATGCGCTGGGCCTGATACCGAATACGGTGCACATGTGATATCACATGTGGTGCCATGCCACCGCCTTTGAGCGACGGGAACCATATGTTATCACGAGGTCCGTTTTTTCTATTGGGTTTCCAGATGCTTTTTCGGTTCGGGTTTAGGACTTGGCTCCGGCTGCTCACCCACACCTTGCTCACCATCGCCGGCTTTCTCGCGTAGCTCCTCGCGACCTTTGGCAGGCTCAGCGGGCTTTATATCGCCCTCTTTAGGAGCCATTTTCACGACCACATCACCGGTCTCCTTACCCGTACAGATGACGGCGATATCGTTGTCCCGGATATCGACAAGGGCATGCCCGCCTTTTTCGAGCACACCGAAGAGCAGCTCCTCGGAAAGCGGCTCCTTGAGCTTCTGCTGAATCAGGCGACTCATAGGTCTTGCCCCGAATGATTTGTCGAATCCCTTCTTAGAGAGCCAGTCCCGCGCGCTCTCGCTAAGCTCGATCTCGACCTGTTTCTCAACCAGCTGCAACTTGACTTCATTGAAGAACTTGTCTACAACCCGTTTTACATCGTTCATCGTCAGCTGATTGAAGGTCACCCAGGCATCCAGACGATTGCGAAACTCTGGGCTGAAGGTCTTCTCGATTGCACTTTTGGCTTTGCTCTGTCCGGGAGTGGCATTCTTTTTCGGCACGAGATCCTCATTGAATACTGATTTGAAACCGATGTCATCGGCGGCCATTTCGCGCGCCCCGGCATTGGTGGTCATAATCAATATGACATTGCGGAAATCGGCTTTCTTGCCGTTGTTGTCGGTGAGCGCGGCATGGTCCATGACCTGCAGGAGGATGTTGAACAGATCCGGATGAGCCTTCTCGATCTCGTCCAGAAGCAAGACGCAGTGCGGTGTTTTATTAATCGCGTCAGTAAGCAGCCCGCCTTGATCGAAGCCCACATAACCGGGAGGCGCACCGATCAAGCGGCTCACCGTGTGCTTTTCCATGTATTCGCTCATGTCGAAGCGCAAGAATTTCACACCCAGTATATTAGCCAGTTGCCGCGCCAGCTCCGTCTTGCCGACTCCCGTCGGTCCCGAGAAAAGATACGAACCGACCGGTTTGGTCGGATTCCCCAGGCCGGCCCGCGAGAGCTTGATTGCTTTTACGACTTGCTCGATGGCGTGATCTTGTCCATAAATGACGGCCTTCAATTCCAGGTCCATGCGTTTAATCCGCTCTTTATCGGAACCCGAGACTGACTTGGTCGGTATTTTTGCAATCGAGGCGACCACCTTCTCGATATCATCAACGGTTATATCCAGGGAGGGACGCTCCTCGCGCGGCATCAGTTTGACGGCTGCGCCCACTTCATCGATGACATCGATGGCTTTATCAGGCAAGAATTTGTCGTTTATATGTTTGGCGGCCAGATCCGTCGCCACTTCCAGAACCTCATCAGGATATTTGACGCCATGGTGCTCTTCGTAATACGGCCGCAAGCCCTTCAAAATCTTGATTGTGTCTTCGAGGCTCGGTTCGCTGATCTCGATTTTCTCGAATCGGCGGCCAAGGGCTTTATCCTTCTCGAATGAAGCTTTGTACTCCGGATAAGTTGTCGAGCCGATGCAGCGAATCTCGCCGGAGGCGAGCGCGGGCTTCAAAAGCGCCGAGGCATCCATAACACTGCCTGTCGTGCTGCCTGCCCCAACCAGCGTGTGAATCTCATCAATGACGAGAATGCAGCCCGGCTTCTTCTTTAGAGCCTTTACAACCGCTTTGAGACGTTCCTCAAACTGTCCTCGGAACTTCGTTCCGGCAATGAGAGCCCCCATGTCGAGCGAGAAAACCTCAGTGGCCTGCAGTTGAGCAGGCACCTCACCCTTGACGATTCTGAGAGCTAAACCCTCTGCTATCGCCGTTTTTCCCACACCGGGATCGCCGACGTAAATGGGATTATTTTTGCGGCGGCGGCAGAGAACCTGGATGGTGCGCTTGATTTCATTATCGCGACCGATGAGTGGATCGATTTTGCCTTCCTTGGCTCGGGCAATCAAATCAACCGTGTAGGCTGCCAGCGGGTCTTTGAGCGAGCGCGAATCGTCGCCGCCCGACTCATCCACCATGGCCGGCTCGCCGTCCTCCTCTTCTTCCTCGCCGCCCGACTTGGAGATGCCGTGCGATATGAAGTTCAACACGTCCAGTCGGGTGATGCCTTGCTTTTCCAGAAGATAAACGGCATGCGAGCGCCGCTCTTCGAACATGGCGGCCAGAACATTGCCGCTGTCAATGGTTGTCTGACCGGATGAATGGGCTTGCATGATCGCCCGACGCAAGACGCGTTCATAAGCGGCAGTTTGGGCGAGCGTGTAATCAAGCTCGTCGGGAACCCGCTCGAAACTGTCGTTGAGGAACTGCTCCAGCTCTGCATGCAGGAGCTTCAAATCACCGCCGCAATTGACGATGACGTCTGAGCCCGTTTTCTCATCCAGCATGGCATACAGGAGATGCTCGAGGGTGAGATACTCGTGACGGCGATTGAGCGCTTCCTCAGCAGCTCTGGTAATCGTTTTCTGGAGTTCGGCGGTTAACATGGCAGTGAATTCCTGAACTAATGTATTTTTAGTTCTACCACTTCCTCAGTTATTCTTCCTCAACCGTGCACAATAATGGAAAATTGTTGGCTCTTGCCAGCTCAATCACCCGGTTTGCCTTAGCCTCAGCCACCTCGAAGGTGTAAACCCCGGCAATGCCAATGCCTTGCTGATGCACATTAAGCATTATTCTCATCGCCTCTTGCTCAGGTTTAAGAAATATTGTCTTCAAGATGAAAACTACGAATTCCATGGTGGTGTAGTCGTCGTTGTGCAACAACACCTTAAACATCGACGGTTTCTTAACTTGCTTCTGGACTTCTGTGACTACGCCATGGTCATCTTCATGTTCCCAATCAGGCATCGACACCTCACCTCTGCTATGTTTAATGCCTCCAGGCGCTTAACGGCCCGACCATGTATTCTCGGCTTATTTTATCCCTTTCGCCCTCGCCCAGCAAGCGCTGCAGATAGCGCAGAAGAACGCGCCGCTCGCTGACCTCGCTAAGTGCATTATGATTAAGACACTAAATACGATACCATTTTTGAGCCGGTCGCGCGGGCGCGAAAGACCGGAAAGAGCGATTTATAATCTCATCTTATGGAACCTTTCAACTACTAACCGTCAGTGTTATATTAGATAAATATGCCAGAAGAGAGTTAATGAAGTTTGAACGAAGTCAGCGTACTCGGAATAGCATTTGATGAAGCCAACGACGTGGCGGCCGTCATTCTGAGTCGCGAAGGCGCGAAGAATGTCGTGCCCATTCCGATCGATATAAATGAAGGTATCACCGTCATTCGTCTTTTGCAAAAACGAAAGATGCCTCGACCGATGACGCATGACTTAATGTTCAACATTATCGGCGACCTGCATCACAAAGTGCAGAAAGTCGAAATCGATCTCGCCGACGACCAGTATGTGGCTTCCGTGCTGATGAGTGGCGGATTGGAAGGCAAGCCGGAGGACAAAACAATCAGTCTGGAAGCACGTCCGTTTGATGCCATCGCCA
The DNA here is from genome assembly GCA_021324135.1 of Pseudomonadota bacterium. Taxonomy (GTDB): domain Bacteria; phylum Cyanobacteriota; class Vampirovibrionia; order Obscuribacterales; family Obscuribacteraceae; genus JAJPJO01. The sequence goes on along the minus strand of JAJPJO010000423.1, from coordinate 5,194 downwards.
TCGCCATCAAATCGGAAGCGCCGATGTTCATGTCCGAGAAGGCGTATGACAAGAACTCAGTGCCGCTGGTTATGGAAAGCAAAGAAAAGGACGACGACTTTAAAGACTTCGTTCAAAACCTGAAGGCATCAGACTTCAACCGCATCGAGAGGCAAACGGCGGAGCCGGAGGAAGAACCGGAAGGCGACCCGGATGATGAGCCGGAAGAATAGCGCTCCGGGCGGAAAATCTCTCCATGCCAAAAGCTCCTTGCAGCCCTCCGATGTTTAACCGGACTGAGGTGGGTCTATAATATAGATGCTCGCACGAGAACAATCCTTCTTTGCCCCCGGGAAGCTCAAATAGTAAGATGGCAAGAATTCTTCTTGTTGAAGATGATACGCAAGTAGCGACAGTTGTCCAGGAAGCCCTGGAGTCGCACAATCATGTTGTCGACTGGGCAGACAACGGCAATGACGGGCTCGATCGCATCAATCACTTCCCATATGATCTGGCCGTTGTGGATTGGCATTTACCCGGCGGCATAAGCGGGCTCGAGATGTGCCGCAAGTACCGGGAGAGCGGCGGCAAGGTGCCGATTTTGTTTTTGACCGGTCAGTCCGACATCCCCAATAAAGTAGAGGCGTTTAATTCCGGCGCCGATGATTATCTTTGCAAGCCCTTCGCTTATGCTGAGCTGATGGCTCGCGTCCGAGCCCTCTTGCGCCGGCCGCCTGAGATGCAAGGCAAGGTTTTGAAGGCACAGGAGATAACGCTCGATTTGAATACCTGCACTGTCACCAGATGTGGTGAGCTCGTCGCCCTCGCCCCCAGCGAATTTGCCCTGCTGGAGCTTTTTATGAAGAACCCCGGGCGCCTGTTCAGCTCCAAAGAATTGCTCGATAGAGTCTTCAATCTCGACACCGAAGCGACTGATGAAGCCGTACGTCAGCGCATTCTTCGCCTGCGCAAGAAGATTGATGTCGATGGGCAGGATTCGCTGATCAAGACAGTAAAAGGATTAGGCTACAAATTCGAAGTGGAATAGATCGCTTCATCAAACAATTTCCGAATTTTGGCGTTTGCCTATTTTTTCGTCACGATGCGGTAACGATGGTGCGATAACTTCATAGTCGTGAGCCACCACCCAACCGATTTACCTACCAACTCCAAACCCGCGCTCACCAACCCAAACCCAACCCAAACCAACCAATCCAAACCAAACCAAACCCACGACGATTTTCATTGTACAAAGGAGGCGATGCCTTACTTTACCAGGGCTAGTGATCACTAGCACCATAGCAACGACATAGTAAGATTTTTTAGGGGCAGACCGGGGATGGCCATTTTGGCAATCCCCCGGTTTTTTTGTGCAATTATAAAAACCTGATGTAAACTTAGCCTGGGGGCAATGCTTCTCCTCCAGGTTTTTCGTTCGGGGCTGGAGTGATGAAGCCGATCGAACTTGTGAAGCAGTTTATCGATTCATCGACAAAAGAAGCGTTGGTAGCGCACCACGGGCAGTGGCGCAAGATAGCATTCTCTTGCGATTCTCTCGATGTGATGCGCCTGCAGGAAGGCGTCGAATTGACTTACTTGCTTGCCGGTCTGCCTTTGCCCGAGCGTCTGATCTGGGTCGAATCTCCTTTTGCCGGAGCGGTGGCCGCATCGATTCTGCAAAAGAAGCATGAAAGCGTTTACCTCAAGGTCTGGCACAAACCTCTCGAAGAGATGACCAGACGCCTCTGGGATTTAGCGAAAGCAGAGGGCAGCTCATCAACTTGGCTCGAAATTGAGCATTACATGAGGCGAAACGCACTTGGCGTAGAGCAGTCACTCGTCCGGCCCATCCGAGCCCAAATCAGGGAACAGCTCGAACTGAGATTCGGCAATCAAGAAAACTTTCGGATTCGCGAGGGCGGCCTCGACGAACCGATATCATCACGCATAGTTGCTCAGGCTCGGCAGACATTCAGCGAGGAGACCTGGGCGTACGTTTTCGCTCGCCTGGAGCAACAGTTCACCAACGACGAGTTCGCACTGCTCAGCAAGATGCGCTTCGATCATCTTTTTGCCTCCGCTGTCTCCGGACAGACGCTCTACTGCGGATTGGGCGGCCAGGATGCCGAGACGCTCGAACTCTTGAGTTTCGCTGAGCATCAAGGTCTGGACGTTCCAGCCAGCCGTGGAATATTGAAAATGGCGCGCCACTGTGGGTGGTGGTGGCCGTTCGCTAATGTTTGCGTGGTAACATTTCGACCACTGAATATTCGGCTCGATAACCTCGACCGTTTGCACAGCGATGAGGCACCGGCTCTGGAATATGCCGATGGCTGGACGATATTCGCCCGGCATGGAAAGTTTGTCCCGGCGCGCGTAATCGAATTCTTCTATCGAAAAAATCTGCCCGAGATTGAAAGAGAAGGCAATGTCGAAATACGCCGGCACCTGATCGAGGTCTATGGCGTCGAGCAATACCTCAAGGATGCCGAGGCGATCAAAATTCACGAAGATAGCTACGGCAGTCTCTATCGCAAGGATTTTCTTCACGATGAATCACTGCTTATGGTCAAGGTTCTAAACGCCACACCCGAACCCGACGGTACAAAAAGATGGTACTACCTGCGCGTCCCTCCCACTATGCGAACAGCAAAGCAAGCGGTGGCGTGGACGTTCGGATTCGAATCCGACGAGTATAATCCCCTGATCGAAACTTGATTGCTGAAACGATCTCGGCAATGTTTAAGAGCGAATGAACATGCACCGGCTTGAAGCTTCCCTGACATAAGATGGATTTAGGACACCTTACTCCTACCAGGCAAGTTCTCCGAGGCTATACATGCAGAACCGTTTACCAATCCTCTCTATTATCATTGGCACAGCCCTGGCATTGACGAGTGCCGCGCCTGCATATGCGCGCGGTTTCGCCGGACCCTCATTGGCAAGCTACAATATAAGTCCCGACGGGGGCCTGACTATTTACCTGTTCGGTCAAAGTTTCACCAACTACCAGATCATCGTTTTGGCTACGGTTTTTGTCGGTTTGTTTGCTGCCTGGTATCTCTACAAGAGAATCTGCATCGGCGAATGCGACTGCTTTTGCGGTCCGGGAAAATGCGAATGCGGCTGCGGTTGCCGCCAGGGCTGTCCTTGCTTCTATCGCAACAAAGAAGTGCACAGCGATCAGGCTCGCCGGACGCGCTATTACTGAGAAGACTCGCGCGGCGGATCAGGCGCGCGACACGTTTATACGCAAGGCGATGAGCGCCATGCTATGGCGGAGACGATCGTTTCCTCGATCGTAAAAAATGAATGGCGAAACGTTTTCATCATTAAGGCATGTCCTATACTGGTTGATCATCGCTTCTCGTTTTTACGGTACAAACATGACATTATTGCGAAAATCGAATTTCCTGATTCTGGCTTTGACGCTCACTTTTAACATCGCACTACCGGCGGTGGCAGCACCGGAGGCCGATCAAACAGCGGTAAGTCTGGTTGCAAAACAGCCCGGCGCGAAGGACGGGCGTCCTTTCCTGCAAGCAGTCTTGCAAAGATTGAAATCGATCGACGACTATAATTTCGAGAGCGCCGTCACCAGTTTTTCAAAAGGTAAGCCGAAAACGGAGACTGGAAAGTTCTATTTCAAGAATCCCAACCTGGTCAGATTCGAAGCCATCTCGGCCGGTCACTTGAGCGGCGCCGTGGTTGTAAGACAACCGGACGGCAAAGTAAAGGCAAGATCGGGCGGCATGCTGAGCGGTATCGTCGTCAGCCTCTCGCCGACCTCGAAGTTATTGCAAACCCCGAATGGCTACAACGTTCTCCAATCCGATCTCGGCTCGTTGCTCGAGACAGTCGAGAAGCTCTCAGGCAATATGAAGTGCATGGTAACCAGCACGCCATCGGTTTTGCCTGGTCATGGAAACGTTTACATTCTGGAAGTGATGCACGATGCCAATTCCGTCGTGCAAAGAGTCACTCTTGATGCGCAGAGCAAACTGCCTGTGGAATGGTTTCTATTCGACGGCGACAAGCTCGACTCGATGGTTCACTTCCAAAAGCTCGTCCTGAACGCCGGCGTGCCCGATGCGCTGTTCGCACTGACAGGCGCCAATCGCGGCTTTGAGCCTGGTAAAGCACGAGACGGCATTGCTGTTGCCGACTCGCTTCAAGAGACGATCGCCGACCTCAATACCCAATCGACAATCGAAAGGTCGGTTCTTGATCAAGCCGGCGAAGCTCTCAAGCAGATCAAGATCGAGAGTGAATCGCTTGCATCACAAGCCTCGGGCTTAGAGGGGCAAAGCAAGAGCATAAGCAACCTGCGTCAGGATTTGCTCGTCAAAGCAACCACCATAGAAGCGATAAGCGACTCGCTGAGCAATCTCGAGAGTGCGATCAAAAACACTGATAAAGATAAACCGTCCGGCGGATCAACCCTTGCCGCTCAGTGGCATGCCAATCTCGCCGCGATTAAGAACAGCACAGGCAGGATCTACGAAGCACTGGACAGTGAAAAGCCAAGCGACCGCAAACTTGCGCCGGAGGCAAAAAAGATTCAGACCTCAGGCACAGCTCTCGAGTCGGTGCTTAAAAGCCTGAGCAGCCGCATTTGATTAGCGAAAGAAGCGAATCAGATGTTTCTCGCGATCGATGACGAATTTTCGGTTGCCGAAAAAGTCCTGTCCGACGAGTCCGTAATTGACTGGATAGTTCGGCATTACCGAGACTTCCATATTCGTCTTGCGTATCGATCCAAGCTCTACCGTGTCGACCTGGTAGATGTAGCACATGCCACCACCGCCGACACCTTTTACTCCGCCGTAACCAATCTTGGTCCAGCCCGGTCCGCCTGCGACATTGCCCGGGAAGAGCATTCCATGAGCACCAGTATCGAAGTACATCGGAACGGACATGTTGTTGACGCGCACTGTCACGAGCAAGTTTCCGCCGGCATCCTGGAAAGGAACATCGATCGTGTCGTTGGGAACGTAATCGGCTCTGGAGCCCGGTTTTGTAAAATTGATCCGGCCGGCGGCATTGTCGATGTCGTAGCGCAAGGCGCCAAAAAAGTTCTGACCGAGAAGCGGGTATTCATCAAATTTGTCCTGGACGTAAACGGTGTGGTGGCGTTTGATTTTCCCGAGCTGAACGGTCGCCGGGATGGCATACGTCTGGACGGCGCCGCCGACGGCCACGCCATAGCCGGCGG
>JAJPJO010000151.1 GCA_021324135.1 Pseudomonadota bacterium | reverse complement strand
GGGCAAACGCGCCGATGCCAGGGATGAATCAAAGCAAGCCCAGCCTGCAGAGCAAAGGACGCTGACCATCAACGGCATGAACGTCGACGAGGTAGTCTCACAGGTAGAGAGCATAGGTGAGATGCCACCACTTACGGTGCTACTCAGTTCTGCCGATCTGAAGGACCTCCAGAAAGCGTCTTTGCACAAGACGCAGGACTACCCCTATGCCGGAATGCCTTTGCCTGAAGAACAAGCGCTCTTCTATTGCAAATCGGCCGCCACTACAGGCAGTGGCAATAACGTAGAGTGGTCGGTGCTCATTCGCGACGTCGTCTTTCACCACGACAGCGGCAGTAAAGGAAGACCTTTGAGCAATCCGGACTCGATGTGGCTGCAGAAGCTCAAACCGCCCTTGAGCGCATCGCCGGGTATGGTCGTTGAATTTCAGCTTCGCAGACCGCTGCCCCGGCTCGACAGTCTGCCGGCCGGCGCCTATATTACCGATCCGAATCGTCGTTTGACCGTGCCGCAAGTACCACCGGTGCCGGGCGATCTCATGTAATCAAGACGCCTGAGGGAAACTTGCCCTGAACCGGCCGCTCCGATCAAATAGATCATTCCGATCAAATAGATCATCGGCTGCAGAAAACAATAAGCAGAGCGAACAAATGCCCGCTCTGCTTTAGAGTCAAGATTGATTAGCTGTTATTGACCAGCTTCTTCGACGGTCTCGTGTTTTTTCGCTTTTTTGGAGCGCTTCTTCGATTCGTCGCCTTCAGCTGCGGGCTGAACGCCGCTCAATTGCTCAAGGGCCTCAATGCGCTCGAGAAGGTCTTCGTATTCTTCACGGCTGACGAATCCGAAATCTTTAGCTTTCTCTTGCACTTTCTCGGTGACCTTTTTCTCAATCTGCGTGGTCTTCTTGGTGGCTTCGTCCTGGATGCCTTTCAAGAATGATTGTGCGTTTTCTGCCTTAATCTTGCCTTGCTCTTCAAGTTCGTCAATCAGATCCTGACCGATCTTGACAAGATCTTGCATAGCGTCATTGAGCGCATTCTTAATGCGATCGACGCTGGAAGTGGCTCCAACGCTGGTTAAAACGGCTTTCTTAAGTAAAAGTGTTGTTTCGCTCATGACAATTTTTCTCCAATTTGCAGCTGTTTTATAGCTCGGTTGCTGGCTTTCATTGATTCCAGACAGCCCAGCCAGCCGCGAGGTCTCACAAAGATATCAAGACAGCAGGTTAAATGCACGCTTTCGCGAAGTAATTTGAAGGTGAAACTGAACTGTCAAGTCGCTGAAACTTTAGTCCCAGCCTAGTAAAATGCTAGCCATCGAATTCGATTTGACGTTTGTTCCTTTTCTATACATCGCTGGGAGGAGACATCTTGACAGCTTACGCGCGAGCTTCTGTGTTCAGTAAATTCAGATTTTTACTAGGTTTCCACTCGTTTTTTATAAGCCTTTGCCTGATCGCCGCAACTACCACCCCTTGCTTGAGTCAGCCGGCCGGGCAGCCTGCTGTCGAGCAACCAAAAGCCAATCTGGTTGTTTTGATTGTTGCCGACCAGTTTCCATATAATTTTTTGTATAGATATAAGGACAAGTTCCAGGCTGGCGGGCTGCGGCTTTTGATCGATCAGGGCGCGCAGTATACCGATTGTAAAAACGGATGCGCTACGACGCATGCAGCCACCGGTGACGCGATCATTGCCACCGGCGCTTATCCGTGGCACACGGGCGTGGTTGGCAACACCTGGTATGACAGGCGCAAGAAGGGACCGACGACTGCGATCGCCGATGAAACGGCTCAAGTCGTGGGAGCCAACGGCGTCGCCGGCAGCAACAAATCGGTATTTGGCACGACCATCGGCGACCAGATGAAACTGGCGACCAACGGCAGAAGCAAGGTTCTGGCTGTCTCGGGCGACCAGCAAGGCGGGCTCTTGCTTGGCGGGCGGCTGGCCACCAATGTTTTCTGGTTCGACACCAAGAGCGGCAACATGGTGAGCTCTTCCAAGTACGGAAGCGCCCAGCCGGCCTGGGTAAAAGCCTTCAACGACATGCATTACCCCGATAAATCACTGGGCAAGCCATGGCAGCGCCTCTTGCCTGAAACCCAGTACGCAGCTTCGACTCGAGATGATTATCCATATGAGCGAAACATGCTGGCCGATGGCAAGATTTTCCCGCACGTCATTCAAGCCGGCTCGCAGTCAGCCGGCCTGGATTATTACGAGAACTTTGCCATGACTCCGATGGCCAATGATCTGGTGATTGATTTTGCCAAAGAGGCTGTGGACAAAGAATTCCTCGGGCAGCATCCCGATCCTGATTTGCTCATTTTAAATTTGTCAGCCGGCGAAAAGCTGACCCAGTATTTCGGTCCATACAGCCAGGAAACCGAAGATCTCGTGCTGCGCATGGATCAGAGCCTGGCCGGTCTGTTTCAAACGATTAACCAGAAAGTGGGCTTGAGCAAATGCCTGATCGTATTCACGGCCAGCCACGGCAGTCCCGCTGTTCCTGAGTTTTCAAAAGAGCGCGGGCTTGATGCCGGACGGATCGATCCGAAGGTCTTCACTTCCTTTCTCGATGCAAAGCTTGATAGCAAGATTGGTCACGATGATTGGATTGAATCGTTTGATCCACCCAATCTTTATTTAAACCTGGACGCGATCGACCGAAACAAGCTCCGGCAGCCGGATGTCGAGTCGGTGGTTGCCCAGTACGCGCATGCCGTTCCTGGCATTGGAGATATCGTCACGGCCTGGCAGTTGTATACCAACCAGCTCCCCAACAGCCCATTAGCGGAGTCGGCCAGGAAGAGCTATTATTTCGGCCGCAGCGGTGAGCTCTTCGTCACTCCCAAGCCAGGATATGTATTTACCTCCGAGTCGATGGGAACAGGCTTCGGCTCGCCTTACAGCTACGATAGCCAGGTGCCTTTGATTTTCTATGGTCCTGGAATTCGTGCCGGAAGATATGCTCATCATTGCTCACCGGCTGATGTCGCACCCAGCATTGCCGCTTATCTTGGTTTCGAGGCACCCTCGATTGCCGAAGGGCACGCGCTCGGTGATATCGTTCAACATCAGGCGGTTGTGCCGGTCAAGCAGGAAGTAAGAACAACTCCGGAAGAGGACGCAAAGGACAAGCGCAAGCGAAGATGATTGACGCGAAGCGAAGATGATCAACGCCAAACGAAGATGATCGACGCCAAGCGGATGCAGGATGATAGGCTCTATAGGGATTAGACTGATAGAGATGGAAGAGAAAGAAACCCTTGTACTGGTCGATGGCAGCTCGCTGGCATATCGCTCGTTTTATGCCTTGCTGACTACCGGAATCCGCACCAAAACAGGTGTTCCGACATGGGCGGTCATGGGTTTCTTTAACTCGCTTTTCGACATGATGGATAAGCAGGCACCACATATGCTGGCAGTCTGCTTCGATCTCTCCGGTCCTACATTCCGCCATGAAGAGTACGAGCAGTACAAAGCGCACAGACAGGAGATGCCTGACGATCTGGCTGTGCAGTGGCCCTTGATCAAACGAGGCGTCAGCGCGCTCAACATTCCGGTGCTGGAGCTGCGCGGTTACGAAGCGGATGATGTGATTGGCACGATCGCTAAGTTGGTGGCGACGCAAGAAGGTCGTCACGTCACGATTTTGACCGGCGACCAGGATACGTTTCAACTGATCGATGATGGCGAGGCTGGTCTGATTGATGTCCTCATGCCGAGCAAGACCGGCTTGCTGACTTATAAGAGGCAAGAGGTCTTCGATAAGCTCGGCGTCTGGCCCGAGCAGATTATCGATTACAAAGGTCTATGCGGCGATGCCTCCGACAACATTCCCGGCGTTCGTGGCATCGGTCCGAAAACGGCAGTCAAACTGCTTACCGATTATGGAACGATCGAAGGAATTTATGAGCACATCGACGAGATCAGTTCTGCCTCGCTGAAGACTAAGTTGATCGAAGGCAAAGAAAAAGCGTTTGCCAGTAAACGGTTGGCGACTATCATTCTTGATGTTCCCGTCGAATTTAGCCTGGAAGCTTGCCAACTGACGATGCCGAATGTCGAGGAAGCGGCCGCCTTCTTCAAGAGCTTGCAATTCAGAGGCTTGACCACAAGATTGCCGATGGTTCTGGCAAAGTCATTTTCTTATAAGCAGGAACGCGAAAGAGCCGAGCTCGAGAAAGAGCTCAAGTCCATCATTGCCGGTGTTGAGGTTGAAGCGATCAACTTTTCCGACATCGGCGGCGGCAGTCCTCCGGATCGAACCCAGGAGGAGGTAGTTGTTGTCGAAGCAGAAACGCAAATGATCATTTCGCTTGACCTGGCCGGCACTGGAGAATTGAATGCACCAGCGGCGGTGAGCGCAGGCGGTGCTCTGTCCGCACCAGGTGTGGTATCAGGCACGGCGATCGCACCAGGTTCCCCTGGCAGCGCCGGCTCGAATTCATCCGCTCGCTCCTACGGCGATGCGTCATCGGGAGCGACTGCAACGGCGCCGGTAAAAACGGTGCCTCAAATCGAGCTGCCCAAGTTCGATGAATTGCCGCCGCTGGACGTAGTCTCGACAGAAGCTGCTCTTGATGATTTGTTGCGACAGCTGGCCAAAACGAAGGTTTTCTGTGTCAGTGCTCTTAACAGCGCAGACCACGTTCTTGACTCCGATCTGGTTGGCGTTTCCTTTGCCTGGGGAGTGGATCTTTCTGTAGAGCCGGACGGTTCGCTGTCCGCCGGTTCCAACAATGGGCATCATGAGCTGAAGACTGCATACATACCAATGAGGCATCAGCATCTTGGCGCCGAGCAGCTCGCACCTGATTTGGTGGCAGCGAAGCTAAAGTCCGTTTTGCAAGACGATCAAATCGCCAAAATTACACATGACGCCAAAGGATTGTTGCACGCATTCTCTCTTGTTGATATTGAGGTAGAGAACATCGTCTTCGATTCCATGCTCGCCAGTTACGTCTGCAATCCAGACGATCGCCACGGACTGCGGGAGCAAGCCGACCGATTCTTCAATTACGATCTTCTAAATGTCAGCGATTACTCCGGCACGGGCAAAAACAAATTGGCTGCCTTCAATTTGCAGATCGAAGCAATGGCCCGCTGCAAATCGGACGAGGCTCGTGTGGCGCTTGAATTGGCGCGTCATTATGCCGGCATTCTGGACGAAGAGCAAAGCTACCTCTTGTACTCGATGGAACTTCCGGTGTCACGTGTTCTCGCTCGCATGGAGCAAACCGGTATTGCGATTGATAAGAAGTATCTCGCTGAATTGAGTGATGAATTGTCCGTCTCACTGACGCAACTGGAAAAGGACATTTACGAGCTTGCTGGACATCCGTTCAACATCGGCTCTCCGCCTCAGTTAGGGAAGGTTCTCTTCGAGGAGCTGGGATTGCAGGCGAAGGTAAAAACGAAGAGCGGCATGAGCTATTCCACTGATGCATCGGTATTGGAAGATCTTAAGGACAGCCATGTCATCATTGCAAAAGTCCTCGAATACAGGCACCTCTCCAAGCTGCGCTCGACATATGTAGAGTCGCTTCCCAAGCAGCTTTCGCCGCGCGATGGCAGAGTGCACGGTGAGTTCAATCAAACGGTCGCCGCAACCGGGCGCTTGTCCAGTTCAAATCCAAACCTTCAAAACATTCCGATCAAAACGGAAATCGGACGAAAGATTCGCCGCGCGTTTATCGCCGGAGCGAATGACTGCAGTTTGATTTCAGCCGACTATTCGCAAATCGAGCTGCGCATGCTCGCTCATATGTCTGGTGATGAGACGCTGATTGATGCGTTCCAGAAAGATCAGGATATTCATGCTCGCACGGCGGTGGAAATTTTCGATGTACCTATAGATAAAGTGGACAGTCACATGAGACGTGTGGCGAAAACTCTGAATTTTGC
>JAJPJO010000305.1 GCA_021324135.1 Pseudomonadota bacterium | reverse complement strand
TCGCCTCCGCCGCTCGGTTCCTTGTAGGGAAAGTTCATCCAAATCAAGTAATCTGGTTTACCAGGCATATTTTGATAGCACCACCCGCGGTTGCTCAGCTTCAAGCACGAGTTGGGACAGGGTTTCCAGTCGGCTTGTGTCACAGCAGAAGAGTTCTTCGGCGTCCCAGGAATGTCATCCTTTGCCAAAACAGCTAGCGATAATATCAACGAAGCGCCTGTCGTGAGCACTAGCAAGCTAAGAGCGTAGTTTCTTGATGTCATTATTTTCTCCTTCACCTTCCTTCGGCAGCCCCAGTGCATGCGCTCTGCGAAGCTCAATCTGCTCGACAATCTCTTCAGGACATAAAGGAAGCCAATCCGCCGGAACATCGATGGGAGCCATAAAGCAGCCAAACAGCCGCATCAGTGGAACGCTGGCGACGTTGCACCAATAGTTCATCAAGGTGAACGCTGATGCATGCCTGCCGGTTTTCCCGGCGTCAACAGGAACAATGTCAACAAAGCGTAAGACGAAAGTGTAGGCTCTTGCCTCTTTAATCTCAAGGCTGACGAGCTCACGTTCAAAAGGCACGACTAGAGCTGAGGCAAACCGCTCCGCAATGTTTACCTCGCGTGATTCATCTTTCCGATTCTTTCCCTGCAAGGGGGCCGAAAAGGGGCCCGGAGAAAAGAGTCGTTCCTTGAAAAATAAGCCGACGATGGGATTCGAACCCGCGACCTACGGTTTACGAAACCGTTGCTCTACCACTGAGCTACGTCGGCATGGAATGTCCATTATAAATATTGACCAGGCGTTCGTCTAATCTCCGCTTTGTCTTTGTGTAGAAAATGCAAGTGTTCCCCTGACAACAAAGCCGGCTCTCCGGCGTAAGATCGAGTTGTGATAAGTGTTTTCGGATGAAAGTCGTTCCATTTGTCAATTCAACTTGGATCTGGACGAGCAAAAAAATCTTGGATATGATGGAAAGTGACACCGATATGAAAGAAGGACTACCGGCGGTAGCCCAGCTTAAATGTCTCGTCAGGGGATGGTACTTCCCTGATCTTATATAGATAGTAGTACGCGTCCCTGAAATAACATAGGTCGGAGCGCAGCGAAATGAGCGCTCTGTTTTCTCGCAGAGGTTAAGGCAATCTTTGCTAGTGGTGGCTTATTTGATACCACGAAGCGTGATTGTCATCTTGTGCTGCGCAGCTGTTCATGCGGTTCTTCGCATTTTCGTTCAAAACGAACCGCGATCCCGAAACAGCTTATTTCTGTTCCATTTCAACGCATCGGAACAGCAGGGATAACGTTGAATATCGGCTTGCTATGCGCCTTTTATTGGTTCGAAAAAAATTTCGCAAAATAAATATTGGGGGACTTCTCAACTGCCGTTCAGCTTGGTAAATTAGTAATTGAAGACGGTGAGTGCCTTCTAGGAAGACACTTTGAGCCGAGGGGCAATACGGAAACATCAGGTCGGCGTCGACCGGAAACGACAGTACGAAGCCCGCCAAGCGTGAAGGACTAGCTGAAGCGCATGGAGATACTGAGCCTGTTTGCAGCAGGCAGCTAGGTAGTAGCAAGTACGCCGCCGTGATGAAAGTCGGGTGGTGTATTTGTTTTTGGGGTGTTTTCGGCAAACACTTATAGACAACAGATAATCATTAGATATCCACGAGAACGATGATTATCTGCGCCTTTGCACTAGACGAGCAAAGCGAATTTGGATATTATGGAATATGACACCGATATCAAAGAAGGGCTGCCGGCGGTAGCCCAGCTTAAATGTCTTGTCAGGGGATAGCATATCCTTGATCTGAACAGACGTGCGTCTTCTCGGCGTGCGTTCTTTTCTGAAAATCGAGCAGAATCCTGCGCGGAGATTGAAGGCAATCTCGGCTGGTGGTAGCATATCTGATACCACAAAGTCCGATTGCCATTTTGTGCTGCGCCTCTATTCATGCCGTTCTTCATCGAATACGAGAAATCGAACATCGATCTCGCGAGGCTGCAAAACCGTTCAATTTCAAGCCTTTTCGAAATGCCGGCAACGAACCGATAGCGCATGATGAGCGCATCTTAGAGCACCAGAAAAAGTTTGCTTAAAACAATAATGGGGTACTTCTCAACTGCATTTTTCCTTGGTACAGTATTAATTGAAAGCGGTGAGTGCCTTCTAGGAAGACACTTTGAGCCGAGGGGCAATGCGGAAACGTCAGGTTGGCGCCTAACCGGAGACAACAGCAAGCAGCCCGCCAAGCGTGAAGGACTAGCTGAAGCGCATGGAAATACTGAGCCTGTTTGCAGCAGGCAGCTAGGCAGTAGCAAGTACGCCGTCGTGATGAAAGTCAGATGGCGTATTTGTTTTACTATCTTTTTTGATCTGCATTTTGACTCAATAAAATTCGATTCGCCTTAGCATGTGATACTACTGGCGGTGCGGACTCAATCGGCTTGTTTAATTTCAACCGCCAGGCATGTCAACAAAATATCCGATGGATAGCCAGCCACGGCAATTCTATACTTTCCGCATCATTGCTTTGTTTTAGAAAATGGCCGGCGCCGGATTTGCTACAATTCGCCAAAAATGGCGCCGGAGGTCATTATGTCAACCATTCAGCTGAAAGTCGAACGACTGCCACATTGCCGAGCTCTGCCGAAATACGCTACACCCGGATCAGCGGGCATGGATTTGGTTTTGGCGCTTGATGAGCCTTTCGAACTGCTGCCCGGCAAACGAGCTAAACTGCCGACCGGCATCAAGATCGAAATACCACGCGGTTACGAGGCCCAGGTCAGACCCCGCTCAGGATTGGCGGACAAAGCCGGTATCAGCTTGACCAACTGTGTCGGAACCATCGATAGTGACTATCGCGGAGAGGTACTGGTCCTGGTCATAAACCATGGAGACCAGCCCTACACCTTCAATCCCGGCGATCGTATCGCTCAAATGGTTGTCGTGCCGGTTCCTTACATCGAGGTAATCGAGGTGGCAAGCGTCTCGGAGTCAGAGCGCGGCGAAGGCGGCTTCGGTTCGACCGGCAAAACGGCGTTTGTTACCCGCGAAAGCTAGTTTCAGCGCTCCGCACGACGCTCAAGCCATAATAGATTGTGATAATTGATTCGCAAAACGTTGAAGTACTGGGCGTTTGAGTATACGATCGCAGTTCGTAAACAGCCAGAACTGCCTGGAGCGTAGATTCGACCCGATGATAAAAGTCGCGATTGCCGGAATCAATGGCAGAATGGGGCGCGCAAGCGCGCCTGTAATTCTTGCAGACAGCGAGCTGAAGCTGGTGGGCGCTTTCGGAAAGGCAGATGCTGCCTACGTCGGCAGCGACATAGCTGAGGTCGCCTCGCTCAAACAAGATACCGGCGTCAAAATCAGCAAAAAGGCGGACGAGTGCTTCACAGTCGGCAAGCCTGACGTGTTGCTTGACTTCACAATTGCCGAATCGGCGGTTGCTCATGCGAAATCAGCGCTCGACCATGGTATTCGCCCTGTAATCGGTGTGTCCGGTCTGAGCAATGAAGCAGTCGATGAGCTCAAGAGTTTGGCATCCTCGAAAAAAATCGGCGGCATGATTGTTCCCAACTTCTCAGTTGGAGCGGTGCTCATGATGGAGTTTGCCAGGCAGGCCGCCAAACATTTTTCAAATGCTGAAATCGTCGAGATGCACCACACCAAAAAACTGGATGCACCCTCAGGGACATCCATGCATACAATGCGCAAAATGGCGGAGGGCGATCGCCGCTTCAACCAGCGAGAAGTGGACGAACACGAGCTCCTTCATGGTGCACGTGGGGCCGCCCATCAATCCGGCGTGCGCGTTCATTCACTGAGACTGCCCGGGCTGATTTCGCACCAGGATGTGATCTTCGGCTCGGATGGCGAGCTGCTCTCAATCCGTCACGATAGTTTCAACACCAACTGTTTTATAAAAGGAATTCTGATGAGCATAAAGGCGGTCATGAAAATGGATTCGCTAACAGTCGGTCTCGAGCATTTGCTTTGAGCGTTCAATCAAGGAACCATTCGCTGGATTTAACATCAATAGCGTAAAACGATTCAATATATAAGGAACCAGGAGGACAATTTAATGAGCGGTAGAGCGATGCGTGTTGCCATTCTCGGCGCTAGCGGGCAGGTGGGCCGGGAATTCTTGCGCGTGCTGGAGCAGCGCGATTTTCCAATCAGTGAGCTGACGCTCATGGCCAGCCATCGCACAGCCGGCTCGACCATGGACTTTCGTGGTAAACCTCATAAGATTGTCGAACCGAGCGAAAAGGCGTTCGCCGATGTGGACATCGTGCTTGCCTCCGCCGGTGGTGCGGTCAGCAAACAATGGGCACCGGTGGCGGTGCAACAGGGTTGTGTTTTCATCGATAATTCGAGCATGTTCAGAATGGATCCCGAGGTACCACTGGTGGTGCCTGAGGTAAACGGCGAAGTACTCAAAAATCACAAAGGCTTGATCGCCAATCCGAATTGTTCGACGGCTCAACTCGTCGTGGTTCTCAAAGCCATCCACGATTTGGCCGGGCTCAAGCGCGTCATTGTCTCCACGTACCAGTCTGTGAGCGGCGCCGGCAAAGAAGGCATGGACGAGCTTCATGTGCAAACCCGCGCCATACTCAACGACCAGGAGCACAAGCCGAAAAAATTCCAGAAACAAATCGCATTCAACCTCATCCCTCATATCGATTCGTTTGCCGATGATGGCTATACAAAGGAGGAGCTGAAGGTAATTAATGAGACCAGAAAAATTCTTGGGCTGCCCGACCTGCCCGTGACATGCACGGCGGTCAGGGTGCCTGTGGTGATCGGGCACAGCGAGGCGGTTACTGTTGATCTGGAGCGCAAGGTCAGTCCTGCTCAGGTCAGAGAAGCGCTCGCTAATTGGAAAATCGTGGAAGTTTGGGACCAACCGGAGCAAAACGTGTATCCGACGCCCCTCGATTGCGCCGGAGAAGATCCGGTGTATGTGGGACGTGTTCGTCGTGATACGTCGTCGGACAACGGCATCAATTTCTGGGTGGTGGCCGATAACCTGCGCATCGGTGCCGCACTGAATGCGGTGCGGATTGCAGAATATCTGCTTAAGCACGATTTGATTGCTCAGAAGGTGGCCACCTGATTTGGTGACACGTTCGTGCTTGAGTTGCCCGAAAACGAAAGCATTAAATCAACAGAAGTATGAATCATATCGGGGGTAAGGCAAGTGATTGGAAATGATGCACCTTTATTCGGCCGCATGCTTACGGCTATGGTGACCCCTTTTGATGATGACGGCGAAGTCGACTACAAGGCGTCTGAAAAAATTGCCGATCATCTTCTCACCACCGGTACTACCACAATTCTGGTAAGTGGAACTACAGGTGAAAGCCCGACCACTTCCGACGACGAGAAAATCGATCTTCTAAAATGCGTGCTCTCGGTTGCCAAAGGAAGAGCTAAAGTTATCCTGGGAACGGGAACCAACGATACCGCCAAGTCCATTAAGTTGACCCAGCGAGCTCAAAGGGAAGGCGCCGAAGGGGCTCTGGTAGTCGCTCCTTATTACAACAAACCCAGTCAAGCAGGCATTCTCGCCCATGTTGAAAAGATCGCCTCCGCCACCACTTTGCCAATCATCGTATATAACATTCCTGGGCGCACGGGGGTGAACATCACTCCTGATACGATGTTGCGTATCATGGAAAAATGTGAGAACGTTCACGCGCTCAAAGACTCTACCGGTGGTGTCGATCAGGCAGCCGAAATTTCCGCGCACGCGCACGAGCGCTTCAGAATCTATTCCGGCGACGACATCCTGACGCTCCCCTACTTATCCGTTGGCGCATGCGGCGTTGTCAGCGTTGCCAGTCACGTGGCTGGTGAGGCGATCTCGAGAATGATGGCCAAATTTTTCTCGGGCGATATAGACGGGGCTCGCAAATTGCATTATCAATACATGCATCTGTTCAAAGGGCTCTTTGCCGCGCCTAATCCAACATGCGTCAAATACGCTTTGTCGCGCATCGGTTTGTGCAAGGAGCACTTGAGGTTGCCTCTTGTTCCCCTGGATGAGACGCAAAAGGCTCAGCTCGATAAAATTCTTGATGAGGCGAGCGTGACGAGCAAGCTGTATTATGCTTCCTCAGGCTCCTGATCGTGCATAATGGAAGCCTGAGACGACCCTGTGGGTATATTATGAACAACCCTGCACTCAGGACTCACAACTAGGAAGTTCAATTGTCTGGTAGCAAACCCAAAACTAAGGCAGAATCAAGACCAACGCGGACATCGTGGCAGGGCGGTAACACGCTGAAAGTCATTCCGCTGGGTGGGCTTGGAGAGATCGGCAAGAACACCATGGTGATCAGCTACGCTGACGACATGATCTTAGTCGATGCCGGTCTTGCATTCCCATCTGAAGATATGCTGGGCGTTGACCTTGTCTTGCCCGATATCAGCTTCCTGATCGAGAATCAAGACAAGCTGAAGGGGCTGATTGTCACGCACGGTCATGAAGATCACATCGGCGGCATTCCGTACATCTTAAAAGAGATTTCAATTCCGGTAATTTATGGACCGGCTCTGGCACTTGGTTTGCTTGAAGGAAAATTCACCGAATATGGTGTCTCGGACCGAACCACATTGAGAAGCGTGCGACCGAGGCAACGTGTGAGGGCGGGTTGTTTCGAAATAGAATTTGTGCGCTGTACCCATTCGATTGCCGATTCGTACAGCGTGATCATCCGCACTCCGGTCGGAACGATTATCCATACCGGTGATTTCAAATTCGATTTTACACCTGTCGATGGCGAACTCTTCGACATAGCCAGCTTAGCCAATGCTGCCGAGGAAGGCGTTCTCCTGTTGATGAGCGACAGCACGAACACGGAACGCCCGGGCTTCACGCCATCGGAAAGGACGGTCTGGCACAAGCTCAATGAAGTCTTCGCAAACGCCAAACAGCGCATCATTGTTACGACCTTTGCCAGCAACGTGCACCGGGTTCGTCAAGTTCTGCAAGCGGCTCTGAAATACGATAGACGGGTGGCAATACTCGGACGCTCAATGCTCAACTTCGCGAACATCGCTCGCGAGCTCGGTTACATGAGCTTCCCTGATGGGCTGTTGATTCCGGTGGAGCTGGTCAATGAATTGCCGGTCGATCAAGTGGTAATCCTCACGACCGGCAGCCAGGGCGAACCCATGTCAGCCTTGACCAGGATCGCCAATGACGAGCATCGGCAAATCCGCATCGTGCCGGGAGACACTGTCGTGATCTCGGCAACTCCCATCCCGGGAAATGAAAGACTGGTCGCGAATACGATCAACGCTCTGTTCTTGCGGGGTGCCGATGTTGTATACGGTAGAGATTCAGGGGTGCACGTCTCGGGTCATGCCTGTCGTGAAGAGCAGAAATTGATGATCAACATCTGCAAACCAAAATTCTTCATGCCTATTCATGGCGAGTATAGAATGCTCGTCAGGCACGCAGCTCTGGCGGTCGAGTGCGGCGTTCATCCAGATAATGTGTTTGTCATGGAGAATGGTGAGGTTCTCGAAATAACCAAAGATCGATGCCGAAAAGCTGAGCGCATTAAATCCGGCTTGGTGCTGATCGATCAGAATCGCGAGTGGCAACTCGATGAGGAGATAATCGAACAACGCCGACATTTAGCCGAGGACGGACTGATCACAGTCGTCGTTCTGCTGGATGACAAACATAAAGTCATTGCCGGCCCTGATGTTTTCATCAGAGCGGTCGTGCTGCCGCGAGGTGTTCCTGCTGAAGAGTTCGTCATTCGTGTGCAAGAGCAGGTAAGATCGATCCTCTCAAACAATAAAGCAATCCAGGGTTTGAACGAGCGCGATTTATCCGACTACCTGCATGGAGCCCTCTCCAGATTTTTCGCAACCGAAATCAAGGCGCAACCATTGGTGCAGATTCAAGTTAACATGCTTGTCAATGGTGTTGCCATGCCACCGAAGACCGAGCCTGCAAAATCGCAAACAGATGCTAAATCTCAACTCGAATCGGCGAAGCCTCAACTCGAATCGGCAAAATCGCAAACCGAAACCAAAGTGGGCGAAGACGAGCAATAAGTAAAGTAAGCCTGTATGACCTGGCGCGATCTAACTGTCGAGCAATTCAACGACCTCAGCCACAAGGTCGTGATCGATGTTCGCTCACCTTGCGAGCATATCAAGGAGAATATTCCAGGAGCGGTGAATGTTCCGATTCTAAACGACGAAGAGCGAGCCATCGTCGGGACAATATACGCTCAAGAAGGTGAGGCACTGGCCCGGCGCAAGGCCGTGGATCTGATTTCACCGAAGATTCCATCCCTTGTCGATAAAATCATTTCGCTTAAACGGCCTGGTCATGCACTGGTCGTGCACTGCTGGCGGGGCGGCTTGCGAAGTGAAGCGGTCGTGAGCTTCCTCAGCATCGTTGGCGTTGACAGCTTTAGATTGTGCGGCGGTTACAAAGCCTGGCGTCGATCGATCGTTAACGACTTCGCGGCAGGCAATTATTCATTTCAAGCAATTGTTTTGGACGGCTTGACCGGATCAGGAAAGACAGAGATTCTGAAAAACCTGGAGATCCTGGGAGAGCCCGTACTGGACCTTGAACAATTGGCCAATCATCGTGGTTCTGCATTTGGTGGCATCGGGCTGGGCGCGCAGCCAAGCCAGAAAAATTTCGAGGCGGAGTTGTGGTTCAGGCTTAGAGAATTAAAGCGCGATTACATCTTCATGGAAGCAGAAAGTCGAAAGATCGGGCGCCTCTCAGTTCCATCATTTTTGCTGAATAAAATCAGAAGCGGTCGCAAGGTTCTGGTGAAAGGCTCATTGCGGGCTCGTTCTCATCGGCTGTTACATGAATATTCCGAAGAATTGGATCGGCCAAAGGTGATCGAGGCGCTCGAACATCTGCATCCACTGAAGGAGCGCATCGGTGCAGATAGACTCGCCCAACTTGTGGAGCAGTTTAAAAGCGGGCGCTATATCGAGTTCATCGAAACATTGTTGATCGACTACTATGACCCTCTTTATCAGAAGCAAATCTTAGCGAAAACGTTCGACTTGACTATCGATTCCGACGACGCGCACGCCGCTGCCGTCCGAATACAAGATTGGTTGTTACGCACATCGCTCCTATCAGGCGCTTCAGCATCAACCGACATTACAGCCCCTTAATTTTTCATCTCCTGCAGAGTGCGCGCGGCGAAGCAGGCGAGCGAAGATTAAGGCGTTGAAATAAAGCGTATATCGATCGGTGCACCTTAAGCATATTCAACGATCATGCGCATACATGCACTAGCTGCACATTATTTATTTTCATTAATGAGAGCACTGCATTTGGTAGCTTGACCAAATTATCGGGCGGTAAAAAAACTTCCCTCCTGCAGAATGCAGAAGGGAAGAATTCTTTGTGGTGGATTAGGTAAGGAGGAAACACCGCACTGGCGGGGGTAAACCGCCCGCGCTGTTCGGTAAATACATGATAGCAGTGCTGACATCCGGTGGCTGTTAAAAAACTTGAAGAGCCGACGGTGCAACTGCCAGAAACCGTCAACTAAGACTTCATTAATGCGTCGTTTTGCTCTGGGTCCAGATCGATGACGTGCTATCAAGTAGTGGACTCGGATAGAGAAAGTCGAGAGAGGCACGTTCACCACTGGTGGTTGCAAGATCAGAGGCAGTGATACCACTATTGAATGCCTGCGGTGGTAATGGCTTCTCCGCCGTGATTTTGATATTGCTCGGGCAGAACAGATAGACTTGCTCGCTGAGCTTGTGGAAATCGCCATCAAGAGCGGCAGAGGCACCAGCCACAAAGTCAACCAGACGGCTGGCATCAATCTTTTTCATGTTCTCCAGTGAAATCGTTGTTGCTCCGCGGGCACGCAAACATTCAACAATGTCCAGCGCTTCTTCAAATGAAACCGGGGAGAAAATCGAGATCTGAGTTCCAGCTCTTGTCGGCGCCGGCTGTCTCATCGATGACATTTGCAACATGCGCCTGTCGGCTAGTGCTGGAAATATATCGACCACGGGCTGAGCCGATCGTCCTCGATTAGCAATAATCGGCTTTTCAGAAGAGAGATCCTTTGTTTCGTCACTCATATATGTTCCTGCCACCTAATGACGTCTGTTTGATGCGCGCATCGATCCGAAAAAATATACTCAGCCTAATGCCATCTCAGATGGTGCGCGACAATGAACTCATTCTAGTCAATTCGGTACAATCTGCAAGTAGCGTGATCGATGTCCATGATATTACACCTGGTGTCAGTAGGTGCTAGCTGTTGCCTTTTAGGGATCCTGCCGGGCCTAAATTCCCATGAATTTAACATTCGAAAGCTCCGCCCTGCGCTTCACTCCTGACCGATAAAGTTTGGCGCCAGGGCATTGCACAAGATCAAGTCCTGAGATACGGTAACTTTGATGTTATAGCGATCTCCCTCGACAATGCGCACCTGCCGTCCGGCATGCTCGAGAACGAAGGCATCGTCCGTGGCACTAATACCATCGGCAATGGCAGCCTCATGGGCGCTCAAAAGCCAGTCGAATTTCGCAGCCTGCGGCGTATGCACTGCATATAGATCAGCTCTGTCAATCGTATCTGTTATGGTGCCGTTCTTGACCCGTTTAACCGTATCTGATACCGGAACTGCGACCGTGCAGGCACCATATTCAATGACACAATCGATAGTCTTGTCGATCATAGCTGAGGAGAGAAATGGTCTGGCTGCGTCATGGACAAGAACGAAATCGATGGCGGGCTCTGATTGAGTCAAACGTTTCAAACCACAGAAGACTGACTCCTGGCGAGAAGCTCCGCCTTCGACTAAGTCAAGCTTGTCCCTTGAAAAAACGCCGCTTGTCTCGGCTCGCATGCTCTCGATGATTGAAGGATGGGCAACAATGACGACCCTGGCTATGCGCGGATGTGAATAGAGGCGGTCGAGCGACCAGAAGTAGAGCGGTTTGCCTGCCAGTTCAAGTATCTGTTTTGGCTGAGCATTGCCGCCCGGAGTAAATCGGCTGCCCACGCCTCCTGCAGCAAGGATGGCGCCAAATCGATAATCGGATGCTTGTTTAGTCAATGAGCTGGCCTGTGGCTACTGATACTTACTCAGCCGCTAGTTCGATGTTTCAACACCATCGGCGGACGTGAGCGGCATCGCTTCCGAGGGCGGCTCTTCATCTGGAACGCGAACACCGATAGGTTCGCCTTCAGGATCGGGCGAGGCGTCGAAGACAGTTGCATCTTCAATAAGACCGGCCAGCATGTTTTCAGTGGCCGCCTCAATCACTGCCATTGTCTCATCGGCGTTCGCGGCATCCACCGCTGCCATGTTCTCATCGGCAATCGCAGTATCCACTGTTGCCGTGTTCTCATCGGAAACCGCGGCTTCCGCCGTTGCGACTGCCTCACCGGTGGTGATACCGTCGGCGACGGCTGGCTCATCGCCAGGTTCGTCAAGTTCAGGCTGGCTAACCTCAGCGGCTTCCTCGGACGCTTTAATGTCATCGGAAAGCTGCTGCCTGAGCGACTTGCCGTCCTTGGATAGTCGGAAATACTCTTGAAACTTTTTGGTCGTCGTCAATACAGGTGATCTGCCTTCTTCGCGCTTGCTGACGAGTTCACGCTCCATCAGTTCCTTAATGTGCTCGTAAGCGCCGGCGCCTCGCAGCTTCACAATCTCAGACTGCAAAACCGGCTGCTTGAGCGCTATAGCAGAGAGTGTTCGAATCAGAGCAGTAGGCATGTCGATGGGAACGAACTCATCGACGAGGTGAGTATATTCGTCCTTGACCTGAATGATATAGCCATTATCATCGGCCACTTCTAAGCCACCATTCCTGGTTTCATAATCGTGAATCAGCTCAATGATCATCTGGCGAACGAGATCGACGTCGCAGTTCACTATGCGTGCAACCGCCTGGGCGCGCAATGGCTTGTCCGTAAGGAAAAGAGCCGCTTCTATTTGTGCTTTGATTAATTCGTTAGCCATTAAGATACCACCGCATTTGCCACCGATTGCTCACCACATAGCGCAAGGTACAGGGGCCCGTAGAATTCATTTTGCAGCAAGTCTATTTTGCCGGCATTGGAAAGAAATAATGAGGCGAGAAAGGCATCAACCCAGTCGTTGTGAGAACCAAGCATCGCCACCACCTGCAATAGCTCGATCTGATCGCCGAGCTTTAGAATCTTGGCCAGCAGCAATTCCACCTTCTCAATGGTTGTCTCGATGTCCTCATCATGAGCCAGATCGAGAAGATCGTCCACGCCATCAACTTCATGTTGCCCGGCCAGCTCGATCACTGCTCTTGGTTTTCTGTCTGCTCGAGTCTTCTCTATGCGCTCAGCTTCACGAAGTGCTTCGATGAGTTCTTCGAGTGTTACTTGCCGTTTGCGCACCTGTCTTCTTTGAGCCCGGCGCACGATCGCCTTCTCCAGATCCTTAAGGGTAATCTGCCTGCCGACCTCGTTTTGATTCGAGTCGTAGAGAATCGCTTCGCCGTTTTCATCAAAATCAAGAAAGTCGTCACCGGAAGGCTCATCTGCCGAAAAGGTCAAGAGCGCTTCCGCTTTCATTCTAAGAAGAACACAGGCATGAAAGAGGATTTTGCCGCTCTGGCGCAAATTCTCTTTTGGTGCCGCCGCGATCAATTTCAGGAACTTATCGGTGACATCAATGATGTCCACAGCCTTCGGATCGATTTCGCCCTTTTGCGCCAGCCGAACAAGAATCTCAATACCATCGGAGGGTCCGACATTCTCGCCGCCGGCCACCTGCATCAATTGCTCGGCATCAACCACCAGCTGATCCGCTTCCAGGGAATAGCCGACCGGCGCCTCAACACCTTCAGCTTGCGCCGCATCGGGGGTCTCAGCAGAAATACCGGCCTCGGCTGCTCCGGCCCCCTCGACTGATTCGGATCTCTCGACTGATTCGCCTGTTTGAGCGAGGGCATTCTCTTCTGCAGGCAGGCTTGCTGCCGGGGCGCCCTCCATCGGCTTGATAGTCTCGACGGACTCGAATGCATCCATTGGTTCGAACGTTTCCATCGGATCAAGCTCCAGGCGCGGCTATTTGCCCTGTATTTCCATAGACGTGATCGACGTTTATAGGAACAATCTCTTCGCTGTTTGCCACCGCCGGCGATGCGGAAGAATTTGCTTCGCTCTCCTCATCAGCCAGTTTTATTTCCCTGATGCCGACAACGCGCGAGTAGCCATCGGCTCGCAACGAGACGCCAACGGCGTGATCGGAGTTCTCGATCATCGGACGACGCAGGCTGACGACAACAAACTGGGCGGTGGCTGACTGGCGTTTGACCATTTTAGCGAGCCGCTCCGCGTTGGCACCGTCGAGCATCATGTCCACTTCGTCGAAGGCGTAGAACGGAGCCGGTGCATAGCGCTGGAACGCGAAAACAAACGACAAGGCGGTCAGCGACTTCTCTCCTCCGGAGAGCGCCTCGATGCGCTGCATTTTCTTATCGCGCGGTTGGGCGCGGATAATCAGTCCACCTTCAAAGGGCGACTCCGGATGCTCCAGCTCCAACCTTCCATGACCGTGGCTTAACTCAGCAAAAATTTCCTGGAAGTTGTGGTTGACGGCATCGAACGCCTCGAGGAAAGTGCGTTTCTTCAACTCACCATAGCCATCAATACGTTGCAGAATTTCTTGCTTTTCAGAATCGAGAGTTGCCAGATTTTCATCCAATTCCTTCTGACGCTGCTCGGTGTGATTGTACTCATCGAGCGCTTTCATATTCACAGGCTCCAGTTGGCGCATGCGCTTTTCCAGACGCTCGACTTCTCTCTTCAACTCTTCTACTGTCTTCGTATTTGGTGGCTCGTAATCAGGATTAGCCTCGAGAATCGATTCGATTTCTTGCTTGACGGACTGAAGTTCGCGGCTGACATCGAAGTGAGACATTTGAAACTGCTTGCGCTGCTCGACGACCCGAATCACTTCCTGATCCAGTTTGGTCTTAGCCACTTCCTGCTTGGTGACTTCATCGTGAATGCCGTCTTTCTTAGCCCGCAAAGCATCGAGTTCTTGCGAAATCTCGCTTACCTTACGCTCCATCTCGACGATGCCGGCACTCAGTTCCTTTATATTGGTTTCGTAAACCGGCTTCTGACTCAAGACCGAATCGATTTCTTGCTGAACGCTCTCAAGCTGCTTGGCCAGCCCGTCTCTGTTGTTGTTCTCAACCGTCTCTTCGGTCTCGATGCGATCGATAAGCCGCTGGATTTCTTTGAATTCACTTTCGACTGCATTCAAATCGGCTCTGATCTCTTCCGATTCCAGAATCAATTTCTCGAGATGAGACTGCTTGCCTTTGTCCTTGGCCGACTCAAGAGCCTGCTCTAATCCGCCGATGCGACCGCCCAGTTCCTTAATCGAATTATCGATGCTGCTCATCTCTTGATCGATGACATCGATTTCATCGCCTTTGCTGCGCAGCATCGGTTTGATTTCCTCAACCGATTGATCCAGCTCCCTGGTCTGTTGCTGCTGAGCATCGATTTCGGCTTTGCGCTTGGCCAGATCGGCTTTCGCCTCACCCTCTTTTTTCCGCTCATCGCTTAAGGCGCTCGTCAGTTCTTTGACTGAATCCTTGAGCCATTTGATCTGCTCAGACAGATTTTTCGCCGTTTGTCTGAGAACGCCGAGGTCCGTTTCACCCTTGCTTGAAAAATGGTATTTGGATTTATTGTCTTTGCCGCCTGCGATGCTGCCTGACTTTTCGAAGAGCTCGCCCTCGAGGGTCACCATGCGGGCCTGGTTGATCAACTTGCGGGCGTTGTGCATGTCGTCGACGACCACTGTCTGACCACAGGCGTATTGAAATGCTTTTGTGAAGCGAGGATCGAAGTCGACCAGATTGTAGGCGAAATCAATCACCCCGGGACGACTGGGAAGCAAGCCGGGCGGTTGCACCATGATTTTGTTCAGCGGCACGAAAGTGGCGCGGCCGGCATTGTTATCCTTTAAATATTGAATGCAGTCCTGAGCGACCTGATCGTCATCGACGACTATGTGGCTCAGACGGGGTCCGATGCAGGTTTCCAGAGCAACCAGATACTCTTCATCGACGGAGCCCAACTGGCCGATCGTGCCGTGCACGCCTTTGATGCCCGAGCCCAGAATCGCTTCGACGGCTTTGCCGTAGCCGCTTTCGCCGGACACTTCCTTGGCTGTCTCAAGCTCGATTACGCGGCGATTAACCGACTCGAGCGCGCGAGTTTTCGATTCGATCTCTTCGTGAGTCGATTCCAGCTCGGCTTCCATTTGCTCGATCGAACGCTCCAATCCGAGCACCATCGCCTCTTGATCGATAAACTTCTTATCGAGATACTGCATCTGCGTCTTCAGCGAGGCGCTCTTGCTAATCTTCTCGGTAGCCTGGCTCCGCAGAGTCTCAAGCTCTTTCTCGAGACCTTGCTTTCTTGTTTCCAACTCGGTGCGACGTACGGCAAGGGCATGTTTGTCTTCGCGCAATTTCTGCAGATCGATGTGCAAGACCGATACTTTTTCAGAAGATTTGTCCTTTTCATGGCGCAAAACGTCGATCTCGGCAATCACGGCACTATAAGCACCCTGGCGCTCCATCAGCACCATCTCGACTGCTTTCTGATCCTCAAGATGCTGTTTCTTCTGCTTGCCTAATTTACTCAGGTGCTTCTCGATCGCTTTGACCTGATCGCCAATGCTCTTGAGCAGCTTTTCCTTCTCACCGATAACCCCTTGAAGGTTGGAGAGCTTGTTCTCTTCACGAGTCAATTCGCCGCGCTTGTTGTCGAGCTCTTGCCGCAGGAGGAGCTGCTCGTTGCCGCCCTTATCTTTGATCTCCTCATCGATGCGACCCATCTCCGATCTCAGCGTGAGAAGATGCACTTCGGTCTCATGCAATTTGTCGACCAGTTCCGACTCTCTGGTCTCGAGCCGCTCGATCTCCGCTAATTCTTGCCTGGCCCGCTCCTCGAGCTCCTGGGCGCGAACGAAAATCAAATCACGTTCAATCGTCTCTTTTCTCGATTTCAGATCGAGATACTTGAGCGCCTGATCGCGATCGGTGCGCAACACTTCCAGGCGAGCGATAATTTCGCTGAGCACGATCTTCTGGTGTTCGATCTTTTCGCCTACCGACTGCAGCTCGTTTTGCGCTTGCTCGATGCGCCGATCGAACTCGGCAACACCGGCCAGCTCATCAATGATCTTTCGCCGTTCGCTCGGCCCCATACTGATAATTCCGGTGACGTCGCCCTGCATGATGACGTTGAAACCGGTTGGGCTGACATTGTATTTAGTGAGTCGATCGTGAATCTCAGTCAGGGTTGCTACTTTGCCGTTCAATGTATATGTGCTTGTGTAGCCGTTATCCTTCACCCTGATACGGCGCGTCACTTCAATCTCATCATTTTCCTGACTGATGAATTTGACGCGCACTTTGGCTTCGTTTTTACCGCTCAGATTGTTAAGAAGATCGGGCAGGCGCTCGGCGCGCATCGACCTGGTCGAGGACAATCCAAGGCAAAACAACAAGCTGTCGATGATGTTCGACTTGCCCGAACCATTCGGACCTGAAATGGTCGTAAAGCCGTCCAGTAGCGGAATTACAGTCGATCGCCCGAAGGACTTAAAGTTGTCTAGTTCGATTTCCTTGATTCGCAAGCGTAGTTTCCGCCCCAGCTCCCCAGCCGAATTACACTATACACTTTATGTGGTGTCAAGCATTATGGTGCTAAATTTGGTGCCTGCCAAAATTATGGGATTGATCGCATATCCATAAAATGTCCAAGTGCAGTGTAATCGACTCCGCAAAACCTGCACCAACACAAGGTTGACGCAAGTCCATTCTAGGGCACCGCATATAGTTTGTCACCATGGGTAGTTTTATTTGGCGACTGATACCATTAATGGTTCTAACACATTTCTGCAGCGAATGAATATGCACTCTCATTCTCCTGAATGGAGATCAGGGCATTTCCTTATAGCATTGCCTATGCATCCATGCTAAATTTAGCCCTTACCGACGGCACCCCTTAGGAAACCCGAGCACCAGCGCAGGCAGATTTCAGCGAGGAGCGGGAATGACTGGTCAGATAAAAAAACGAGCCCTGATTGGTGACCTGCTCGTGCGTGCCGGCATGATCAGCCGGCAGGATCTTACCAGCGCGCTCACCATATCCAAACAGCTGGGCACGCCCATCGGCCAGGTTTTGTCGATTAACCGCTTCGTCACGGAAGCGGAATTGTCTGCAGCACTCCGCGTCCAGGCTCTGGTCCGCGATCGGTTACTGCCCGAGCGCCAGGGCATTGAGGCGCTGAGCATGGTGCGCAAGCGGCATATCACCCTCGAGCAGGCCCTTGACGAGAAGGGCTGGAAATCCGAGTATTATGAATTTACCAATAACCTTGGCAAGCTTTTGCTCGATGCCAATGCCGTCAAGACAGAGCAGCTCGATCTGGCTCTGGCTGCTTGCCACACATCCGGCTTACCGCTGGCTCGCGTTCTGGTCCTGCAAGGGGCGATGAACGAATTTGTCGCCTATGCGGCACTAACCGCCCAGATGCTATTGCGCGACAAGAAAATAGCCAGAGACCAGGCAGTCGGAGCCTTGCGCCTTACCGCCATGCACGGTGACACGCTCGAGGACTATCTCGAGTTCGGCGGGCTGAGAAAGCTGAGACCCGATCATGTTCTTCGCCTCGGCGAGCTCTTCGTTCTGAGCGAGCTGGTCAGCGAACTCGATCTCCTCTCTGCCGTCGAAACGGGACTGATCGAAGCGCAACCAATCGGTCAGGTCCTGGTTTGCCAGGGGCTGATCAAAGCAGATCATCTGGATGCGGCCCTGAAATTGCAAGATCTGATTCGAGAGCACAAGCTCGAGCCGCTGGAAACGATCGACATATTAAGAGAATTCGCCGATAAGGGCGGCAAGCTCGAAGACGTTCTGGTGCGAAGCGGAAAGTATACTGCCGAGCCGCTCACAAAGGATCTGTCCGCCAGCGATGCAAGATTGCTTGAAACCGCGCATGGTATCGGGTTCATAAAGGAGTCCGAGCTGGCTTTGATTTGCAAAGCTATAAAAGAGGATGGCAATACCGCTGAAGATTGCCTCCTGAAGCTGTCGCGCATGGACGCAAAGAAGATCGAAACCGCCCTGCGCTGCCGCGAGCTTGTCGACTCGGGCGTGCTTTCGATCGAGCAGGCGATTTTTGCCGTTCACATCTGGCTCTGGAGCGGCGGCGACTTCGATGAGGTTCTGCAGAGCGTCGGCTGGCTCCCCGTGGCGAGATAATCAGGCACCAGATAATCAGGCGCTCAAACGAACGAGCTAGAGTTAACCGTTGTCTTCCAGTTTGCGGATCAGCTCTTTTGCCGACTGGCAATCAGAATCGCCCGGCGCTGAATCTACAAATGTGTGCAGTTGCTTCAGAGCCTGCGCTTTCTCTCCGGCCTTAATCAAGGCCAGAGCCAGGTTGTAGCGCGCAGATGCCAGCTTCGGCTGAAGCTCCAGAGCCTTCTTGTACTCATCAATTGTCTCCTGCATGTGATCATCGCCGAGCTGAGATGCAATCCAGGCTCTGTTGAAGTGGCATTCCGCATCCTCGGCAAATTGCTTAACCCATCTTCTTGAAAAGTCGTCAGCTCGATCTTTATGGCGATCGCCGATCAGCAAACGCAAAATAGCACCCATGGCCGTCTTGCGCAAAGAGCGCTCCGGCTGCAAATCCATAGCGCGCTCGTATTGCAACAAGGCCGCCTTCTCGTCGCGATTGTTCTCCAGATACTTAGCCAGAACAATATGACTGCGAGCATCATCTGGCGCTATCTGTACCGCTTGCCGGGCGCGCTTTATCGCCTCATCCAGATCGCCGAGCTTCTCAGAGCAATAGGCAATCTTCAGAAGTATCTGCGTATTGCCGGGACTGAGCACGAGCAGTCGCTCCAGATGCGCCTTAGCTTGCTTGTACTCCTTGCTGGCGATGAGCGCATCGTTCAGCAACAGGACGCATTGCCACTCGTCAGGGGACTCCTTCTTGAGCTCTTGAGCAAGCTCCAGAGCCTCTTTCGGCTTGCCGCACTCAAGCAATGCCCGCGCGTACGCCACCCGTGCTGGTATCAAATGTGGTTGCAGATTAACCGCCTGCGCGGCATCATCGAGGGCAATGGAAGGTTGACCGATGGCTAGAGACACAAGAGCACGATTGGCATATGCCAGGGCGAACTTCTTGTTCTCCTGAATGGCTTTCTCCAATCGACTGGATGCCTCCGCATAATCGCCGCGAAGAGCAAGTACGGCTGCCAGATTGTTGTTCAAACGAGCATTGGTCGGCGCAAACTTCAAAGCCTCGAGAAAATCCTTTTCGGCGGCGCTCAAGTTGTTATCGCTCACATGGTCGAAACCGTTGTCGGCGCGCCAGGCGGCCTTATCATAATCCTTCTGCTGAGGCGACTCGCCAGGCAAGGGCAATATCAATCCAAGCTCATCAATGACAGCCGGACCCTGGCGAGCGGCGCGTTTTTTCATGAGTCCATCAGCGCTGGAGTCCTTTTGATCGCGAACCGAGAACCAGCCCAGACTTATTGCATACGGCAGAGCTTGCTCCGAGGTGAAGAGATAAACGTGAACTCGCTCTTCGCCCAGGAAAGTCTCGCTCTGAACTCTGATGCGCGGATCATGCGCCATTCTTTTCTGGAGGGATGGAACCGAGGCCGCCCTTATACAAAGATCGTCGTTGCCGACGTTCTTTCCGGTTCCGATATTGTTGCTCTTTGCCAGGTTGGCGCTGCCGCCGCCGGCCCCGTCCAGCCTGGCATCAGTTTTGGATCCAGCCGTCTGGTTTTCAGCCGCAAGCAATGGCGAGATATGAATGAGCGAGCTGCAGAGAACGCATAAAACAAGCGCACCCGGCAAGGCTCTGGCTTGCCGCAAAAGAAACGCAAGATTGAACGATTTTTCCATCACCTATAAATATAATAGGTTGGCTCGGGCTGCTGATGAGTTATTGAGGCAAATCACATAACTTTCACTTCCCGTACGAGGCCAGCCTGCACGCATGGTAATCAGTGTCAAATGCCCAGCGCCATATCGTTTGAAATAGAGCATACCTGCCCCTGGTCCGGCGCCAGGGCCGGAAAACTGATTACACCCCATGGGGTTGTTGAGACGCCCGTTTTCATGCCGGTCGGCACCAACGCCGCCATAAGAGCGATGACCTTCGATCAAGCCGAGGCGTGCGGTGCTCAGATTGTTCTCTCGAACGCGTACCACTTATACCTGCGCCCCGGCCACGAATTGATCGCCGGCGCCGGCGGCTTGCATAAATTCATGTCCTGGAGTAAGCCCATATTGACCGACTCAGGCGGCTTCCAGGTCTTCTCACTCGATAATCTGCGCCGCATTACAAATGATGGGGTTTATTTCAAAGATCACAAGGACGGTCGCGAGCACTTCATCGGACCGGCAAAATCGATGGAGGTGCAAAACGCGCTCGGCGCCGATATCATCATGGCTTTCGACGAATGCGTCAAGAACCCGGCCACACTCGATGAGGCGCAAGCAGCCATGGACAGAACCCATCAATGGTTGGAAGTTTGCATCAACAGCCACTCTCGAGCAGACACGCAAGCGCTCTTCGGCATTATTCAAGGGAGCATGTACGAAGAGCTGCGCGCTCAATCGGCGCAAGTGGTGACCGGCTTCGATCTGCCCGGTTATGCGATTGGTGGTGTCGCAGTTGGTGAAGACAGGAATACCATTGAAAGAATAGTTCTCTATACCGCTGCTCTCATGCCACGGCACAAGCCACGTTATCTCATGGGTGTCGGCACTCCCTGGGATATCGTCTATGCCATCAGATGCGGTATCGATATGTTCGATTGCGTTTCCCCCACACGCCTTGCCAGACACGGAGCCGCTTTTACATCGCACGGTCGCATATCATTGCGCACATCCACCTACAGCAAAGATTTCGGTCCACTGGATGCCGAGTGCGAATGCTATGCCTGCCGGCATTACACCCGGGCATATCTGCATCACCTGGTTCGACTCAAAGAGATGTCGGGGGCGACATTGCTTTCGATGCACAATGTCCACTACCTCATTCAGGAAGCGAAAGCTTGTCGTCAAGCCATTTTCGATGGCACTTTCCGATCGCACTTCGAGCGTTTTCAATCAAAAAGAATGATGGAGGTCGGCGCCGAGCCGCTGGCTTAGCACATGCACCTTGCCTTACAGCAAGGCTAGTCCATTTCTTTTACCTCAGCCGCCTCGATTTGATCTTCTTTGAGCTCGAGCAGAACGGCATCATTATTGTTGTTCTTCTTGTCCTGCGTAATCAGCTTTTCGCCCGGCTTGCCCATATTGCCTTTCAAGGCGAGCAACTCCATCTCGATGTCAGCCTGTCCTTCGAAATTCTTGAACTTCTTTTCCAGAGAATCGGTGCCGAGTTCAGCAAGAGCAGCCGCTCTCGCCTCTTTCTCCTGCACTTTCGTTTCCATGCGCTCGATAACCGACAGAGCACCTGATGCGCTCGACTTCGACAAAATCTCATTTGCTTTTGTCGTTGCAGCCGCAGCCTTGTCGCGAGCGATGAGAACCTGTTTCTTCGTATATGCTTTCTGGACTTCGTTTTCAAGCTCGGTGAGCCGCTGACGCAAATTCGCGGTCGCTTCCTTTTGATTCTTCAGCTGCGCTTCCAGCTCAGTCGCGGCTTGCGCATACTGCTGCTTGCGCTGCAACGCCTGGCGAGCCAGATCGTCGTTGCCCTGCTGAACAGCCATTGCGGCTCGGTTCTGCCAGGTGGCAGCCTGGTCCTTGTTCTTCTGAAGCTGCTGCTCGAGCTGCTTTTCAGTGGCAATGGCTTGCGCCACGGCTTGGCGAACTTGAATTAAGTTTGACTGCAGCTCTTGATAAGTCTGCTCAAGCATCATCTGGGGGTCTTCGACCTTGCCCAGTAAGGCATTTACCATTGCCTTGAAAACCATCGCGATGCGCTCGAACATTCTTAAACTACTCCCTGAGTCTCAAACTGATGATCCGCCTGTGCCCTGGCCCGCGTCAACTGCGATTCTTTGCTCGTGGCTTGTAAAGTCCCTGGTTACCAGCACTCACGTTAATTAAGTGTAGCAAATACTCAAGTCTGTTATTCCCAAACTTTAATGCCTCTACCCCAGCCCGATACATGCTCAGTAACGGTACATTAAATATGGAATGTAGAAATTTGGCGGCGCGGGTTAAAACAAAATGAAAAAGCCTGATGCGAAAAACCAATCCTCGAGCGACGGTCCGCCAGCCTGGCTGGTGGCATCGCAATGGGGCGCGAGTCTGGTGGCACTGACCTGCTTCTTCGGCTTCGGAGGCTACTTTCTGGGCGAAAAACTGGGCGGCTCATTCTGGTCGATTGGCTTGATGTTGTTGGGATTGGTCGGTGGTTTCTCAGCCGGTCTTTACCGCATTTATAAGGCATCCGAGCAATTGGACAAGCAGATTCCCAACCGGGGTAAACCACTCGAAGAGAGTCCCAAGCCCTCCGAATCGGACGATTAGATTGCCGGACGATCCAGATCGGTAGATGTAAACGAGCCGATAAATGCCGGTGCTCTACAAACTCGGTTAGCTTCTGCTGTCTGATATGATTTGCTTCGAGATCACTCGGCAGCGTTTGTGCGAACAAACGGCAGTGCCGCAGGCAAATGAAGAGGCAGACTCAAGGCATGTTAGGAAAGCATCTACTCGTCAATCAGTTCGCGCCAACCGATTTGTCAAACATACAAACACCGCTTGGCAGTGTCGGAGATGTGCATTTGGACACGCTCGCCATCAGTTGGTTGTGCATGGGCGGCATTCTCGGTTTTGCCCTTGCCATCCGTCCGGCGCTGGTGGCCGATGGTCCCGGCGGCACTGGGCAAGCGATTGCCGAGGGTTTCTATAAGTTCATTGATGATCTGGCGCACAGTCAAATCGGGCATCGTTATAAGCCGTTTGTCCCGCTTATTGCCTCGATTTTTATTTTTGTATTAATTGCAAATTTTTCAGGCATCGGTCCCTGGGCGGCTGGCGAACACTTCCCGAATTGGCCGCATTGCGGCGCGCCGAACCAGAAGGAGCTATGGGAGATCGCTTCTCCGACGACCGACTTCAATGTCACGCTTGGTCTGGCTCTTTTAGCGCTTGTCGTTTATCTCGGCTCGGGTGTTAAGCAGCATGGCATTCATTACGTGAAGCTCTTCTTCAGCCCGATGGCGCCCATCGAGTACATGGACCTGGTCATTCGTCCGCTCACACTGGCACTGCGATTGCTGCTTGTCATCACAGCCGACGAGCTTACCCGCATGGTCTTTTTGTTCATGCTGCCCTGGATTGCGCCCACATTTGTTATGGCTTTCGAAATATTCATCGCCATCATTCAAGCCTTTGTATTTGCGCTGTTGACTTCGATTTACATTGGTTTGGCAGTGGCGGAACATCATTAGGCCTACTGATATAATCTAAGGCGTTTGATTGAAGCGGTCCGGCTTGCATTCTCTCAAAAGAGAATCGAGTTGAAGCGACAGCGGATGAGCTTCGCTTAGTGCCGTTTCATCTTTGTGGCATCGCACAGCTATGCAAAATAGCTGAACAATTGAGGGAGAGAGAAGTGGACCACCAACTTATTGCTCAAGCAGGAACAGCCGCCGCAGGCGTTGATCCGAACACCATGGTCATCGTGGCATCCAGAATCGGTGCCGGTATCGCCGCCGTCGGCGTATTCGGACCTGGTATCGGAATTGGTATTGCAGCATCCAAGGCCCTTGAAGGTATGGCTCGCCAGCCCGAGATGACCGGTAAGCTCCTCGCCAACGGCATCATCTTCGCCGCTCTGATGGAAGCCCTTGGTCTGTTCGCATTCGTCGTCGCTTGCTTGCTCTACTTCAAACCGCTTGGCTAGAGCCGGCGGCTGGCTGAATCAAATTGCCTGAGGCAAGGCGGCCACACTGGCTGAAACGCCGAGCCTGTGCAACCAGATTCGATACCATCAGTTGAGAGCGCATACCGGCTGAATCAGCCGGCGGAGCAGGAACCAATGTTTGACATCAATTTCACACTTGTAATCTTTTTGATCAGCTTTTTGATTTTCATGGCAGCCTTGAATGAGCTGTTCCTGAAGCCGGTCAGCGAAGCTATGGAGCGCAGGGCCAAAGCCATAGCCGACGATCACGAGTCAGCCAAGCGACGTCGCGAAGATGCAAAGGTGCAGTTGGATAACTACGAAAGGCAATTGGCTGAGATTCGAGGCGAGGCCCAGAACATAATCAACGGAGCCATTTCAGAGGCTCAAGCGACTCGAACTCAGGCAATCAACAAACTGAAAGAGACTGGACGAAGCAAACTCGATGCCACCAGAACGAAGCTGCATGAAGAGCGGCGCGAGCTTGTCGATAAGCTGGTCAGCGAAGAAGAAAATCTGGTTCAGCTGATTGTCGGCAAGCTTCTCGGTGAGAAAGCCAGAGCGTCTGTCAACTCAACAGAGGTAAAACGTGCCCTGGAGGAAGCCCTTTGATGTTTTTGTTTGCCGAAGTGCATGAATCGTTCAATCTGGTCGATGTGATTTTCGATTGGAAGAGCAACGTAATCAACTGGCTTTTGCTGGTTGGTTTTATCGTTTATGCCTGCTCCAAGTTGGTGCCCCCCATCCTCGAGAATCGCAGGAAATCGATTGAAGATCAGTTGAGCAACGCCCGCAAGGCGAAGCAAGACGCCGAGGCGTATCTCGAAGAGCAGAAGAAGCGGATTGCCGATTCGGAGAAGGAAGCAAGCAAGATCATCGACGAGGCAAAGACAATCGCTGCGCAGCTGAAGAAAGATATTGCCGAGCAAACGGCGCGCGAGTCGGCCGAATTGGAGCGCAAGATCGAGATGGCGCTTCAGACCGAACGCCAGATGCTCGTCAATGAAGTGCGCACCGCCGCGGTCAAAGCAGCGGTCGAGCTATCGCGGTCTTATCTC
>JAJPJO010000429.1 GCA_021324135.1 Pseudomonadota bacterium | reverse complement strand
TGGACGCTGGGTGCGAGCCGGCACAGTCTTCGGTTGTGCAGCAGGCGGATTCGATCGTTTCGACTGGGATCAAAAATCACGGCACCGCCC
Organism: Pseudomonadota bacterium; assembly: GCA_021324135.1. Taxonomy (GTDB): domain Bacteria; phylum Cyanobacteriota; class Vampirovibrionia; order Obscuribacterales; family Obscuribacteraceae; genus JAJPJO01. The sequence goes on along the minus strand of JAJPJO010000429.1, from coordinate 2,670 downwards.
TGCATACAATCTTTTTGAGCGAAAAGTAGTCATATAAGTCCAAATCGAAAAGCGACGATGCCGCTGTTTTACATGAATGGCAGAGGGAACACTTTAACTTCGCTCTAATACCGCATGTGGTGTCGTACCGGGAGGACAAGAGGACAGGTAGGAACTCGTGAGGTAGTCGCTTCGAACATCTGCGGTGTGTATTCACTCAGTTTTAACGTTCATCAAGCATGCTGGAAGTATCAACCCATCTTGATTGGCAATATCGCCTGCACCAAGTGAAAGAACGAAAACCAAGCGACGTGACTAATTTTCAAACATTCTGCCCAGCCAAGAGAGCCAGCAGAAAGGAGCGAAGCCAATGAATCAGACAATGGTAGGCAAACCGCCGACGCGCGGCAAATATTACTGCGTAAACTGCGACAGCTGCTTTGGACATAGGGATGGCATTTTGATGTGCCCGGAGTGTTTAAGCACAATTCGTGAAGATCTCATACTCATCTATGTGCGCGAGATAATCGAAGAAGAAATGATGCACACGCCTGATGACTTTCAGGGCGGCTAATTCTAGAGGCAAGAACGATTGAGCACGGCAGAGAGAATTGTGGAGAGAACTGCAGACATTTTGACTGCTGCTGAAGAAAAAACTGAATTGATGGAAAACGCTCGCACCATCCGCCACCATTTATGGTATTAGAAGCCTGAGGTGCGGAGAGTCGAATAGTGAAGCCCAAAGTTACTGGAAATGTTTCCTGCGGCTCAAGTGCACTACAATCAACTTATGCCGTCTATAAAGTCAGGACCCTTAAGCAGGTTATTCCGCAGAAGCGAACGTCCCGGGATATCTGCAGAACAGCTGCCGCTGCGGGCGGAGCTCTTCAGCGTCGACCAGATGGAACAGCACGGCAGGACTTTGGCCGGTTGGCATACAGTAAGCCTCGACCCCGCCCGTGATCAGCTCCTACCGAGGCTTTCGGAAAACGAAGCCGTTCTGAGCGAGGCGGTAAACCTCCTGACGGAGACGGTTAAGGCTAATCTTCGCATCACTCCAGCCGGAGAATGGCTTCTAGACAACTTCTATCTGATCGAAGAGCAGATTCGCCTGGCCAAGAGGCACTTGCCAACAGGGTACAGCCGCGAGCTGCCTCGCTTGCTCAACGGACCTTCGGCGGGATTGCCGCGAGTCTATGATCTGGCGCTCGAAACCATCTCTCATGGAGACGGGCGTATCGATCCGACAAACCTCAGCCGTTTCGTGCAGTCTTATCAGAGCGTTACACCGCTCAAACTGGGCGAGCTGTGGGCGATTCCGATCATGTTGCGCCTGGCTCTGATTGAGAATCTCAGGCGCGTCGCCGCGCGTATTTCAGCAAGCAAGAAAGATCGCGATCGAGCAGATGCCTGGGCGGACCAGATGTTCGAAGTGGCGGAGACCGATCCCAAGAATCTGATTCTGGTGATTGCCGACATGGCGCGCTCCAATCCGCCCATGGTCAGCTCCTTCGTGGCCGAATTAGCGCGCCGTTTGCAAGGGCATAGCTCCGCTCTGGCTCTGCCTCTTACCTGGATCGAGCAGAGGCTGTCCGAATCCGGTTTGACGATTGAGCTGTTGGTTCAATCGGAGACGCAAAAGCAGGCGGCCGATCAGGTGTCGATTAGCAACAGTATCGGCAGCCTGCGATTTCTCGGTGCTGTGGATTGGGCGGCTTTCGTCGAATCGCACAGCACTGTCGAGCATATATTGCGCGAGGATCCAGCCAAGATCTACGAAAGGATGGACTTCGCCACACGCGATCGATACAGGCATGTAGTTGAGAAGCTGGCCAGGAGCAGTCCCATGCAGGAGTGGGAAATTGCGCGCGCGGTTGTGGCGCGGGCACAGCAGGCCGCCGCAATCGCCGCAATCGAAGGTTTCGACAATCGCACCGCCCATGTAGGCTTTTATTTGACGGACAAGGGCCTTTTCGAGATAGAGCGCGTTTGCCGGGTAGGCAAGTCGTTCGTTCAAAACGCGCGCCGAATTTGCCACCAGCATGCTTTGTTCTGCTATTTAGGCACCATTTTCATGGCCACGCTTGCCTTCACAATTTGGCTTGTGCACGAAGCCCAGCCGCTCAACGATTGTCTGACGTCAGTACTCTCTGTCGTCATTGCCTTATGCGCCAGTCAGCTCGCACTGGCACTGGTCAACTGGTTGGTGACGTTGTGCGCTACGCCTCATCCCTTGCCGAAACTGGATCTATCTAAAGGAATTCCACCGGAAGCTCGCACGCTGGTTGTGGTGCCGACCATGCTTGTCGATCCACTCGGAATCGAGAAGCTTGTCGAAACATTGGAAGTCCGCTTCGTGGCCAATCAGGACGCCAACCTGCACTTTGGGCTTTTGACGGATTTCCCGGACGCGCATGAACAAACGCTTCCAAACGACCAGAGTTTGGTGGAACTGGCAAAGACTCGCATCGAGGAGTTAAACACAAAATATCGCAGCGACGCATTTTTCCTTTTCCATCGAGAACGCGCCTGGAATGCGGGGCAACGCTGCTGGATGGGATACGAGCGCAAACGTGGAAAACTGGGAGCGTTGAATTCGCTTCTGCGTGGTGTCACACCTGATGAGAAGAATCGCTTTTCGCATGTCGTGGGCGAGAGCGCTATTTTGTCGCAAGTGAAATACGTAATCAC
>JAJPJO010000276.1 GCA_021324135.1 Pseudomonadota bacterium | reverse complement strand
CGAGCGCATCAGGACCCTGGCGGTTTTCATCGGCTCCGATCGGAAACCCAGGAAGATCGAGATTGAGCAAGTTGCCGCCTTCGCGTGCATCGAACTCGATCCTTCCCTCAATTACAAGGCGTTTCGGAATGAGTAAACACGGATCTATCAGGGGCCAGTACGCAAGTCTGGCTCCTGATACCCCGTGGGGACTTTGTATTCTGCACCGTATTTAGTATCGTTCCTGTCTATTATCTAGAATGGTAGAACGGTCGAACCTCTGAACCATCGAGTCTTTGCGCCCTTTGAGTCTACTTCTGCTTCTTCTTGCTCTCTTTGTCATCCAGGAAGTAGTCAGTGCACACCCCGACTATTTCCTTGCGACGTTGAGCGTCATTGGTCACGAGATCACGATTTTGCACGACTCGATAATCGCAAGGCTTTTTGAAGTCGGAAGGCGATACCTTGATACGACTTGCGGAAGTGGTGGTTAGAACCTGGTTCGTTTTTCCATTGGTGTACTTGTTGATGTGTTGCAGCATTACGCTTTTGCAGCCATGAATGCGATAGAAGCCCTGAACAAAATTTTGCAGCGGCGGCTTCAGCTCAAGCCAGTTGGAAAAAAGCATCTCTTCGGATTTTAGAGACAGAGAGCGCTCTTTGCTTGCCTGATACAACATTTCGCATTGCTCGCGCAGCGGATCCGAGCCATGAATGTTCCTGGTGAAACGAAGAGCGGGCATGCCCCGCCATGTATCGGCAACGGTCTTGCTCGGACCGGGAACTTGCTTGTCATTCTCCAGATGAATGCCGTCATGCTGCCACTTTGTCGGTGGAATGTCCAAGCCGATTTTTAGCTTGGTGTTGACCAGTGCGTACTGCCAATCTGGTGCTGATGAAACGCAAACAAGATTTTGCTCTGGAATGTTCACCTTGACTCCGATGTCGCTGAGGATCAGGACAAAGGAGCCGCTCAGTTGGCAGCGCTGCTCGAATTTCCATGCATCGGCGCCGGCTTTGGCATGCCCGCCATCAACGCCAGCCTTTGCATGTCCGCCCCTGGCACCGGCTGGCGAGAAACAGCACAGGGATAGAAGTAGTGCTAAGGAGCAAGGGAATGCGCGCATAATTTCATTATTCCCGAGCAGGCTTTATGAGAACGAATATCAGCCGGCTCTGGCGCGAGTCTAAATAAATCAATAAATCCCGACCGGTTGTCAAGCGCAGAGGGCAAAATAGGATCAGTTCCAACCTGACTAAGGCGGGGTTTAGACACAAACTTATGGCAAAAGTTCTCAGCATCGCAATCGCTACGGCATTTTTACTACTGTTCTTATCCTGGAAAAACGGCGCTGATAGCAAAGCTGCTCTAGTTAAGAACTCTGACTTAATCGGCATTGCCGACCTTCGGGAAGTCACGAAGCTCGATGCGGGCCGCGCGGCGGAGACCGGCTACCCCTATAGAATCGATGGCATTTCGGAGGACAGTTTCAAGGGCGAGGTTCCGAAATATTTGACCGCTTATGCCAAGGCTGGTTGAGGTGACAGTTGCAGAGTGAGCTCCGGGCGAGCCATCGTTTTTCTGAACTACGACAGTCACAAAAGGCTCTATGTAAGCGGCACTTACCCCATCAATGAGGGACAGGTCTGGTGGGCGCAAGATCAATCGGTGAAGCTGCTCACGCTGCAACCCTTATCAAAAGTCGTGCGGGACATTCGCCTTTTGGCTGATTCAACACGTTAGCTGCGCGCATGTGATATAAACTACGGGGCGCGGTCAGCCGCGCTCTACTACTTGGTTTGAGAAACTGAAGCAATATGAAACATCTCATGCGTTTGATCCCGCTTCGAACAATTTGCGCTGCGCTCGTATCCTGCCTGATTGTTGTCGTCTCCGCTCCGAAGGGTGACTGCGTCGCTCAGCAAGTTCTGCAAGAAGGCGGCCCCTACCTTAGCAAGGAACCGACCAGCTTGCAGAAATTCTCTGCGACGCTCGTCGTGCCTGTCGAGCAGCAATCGGCTCCTCTTTATTTGACCTTTTACAACGGCTACCGCTCGCGTCCGGGGTTTAGCTGGGTGCGCGTTTTCCTTTCATCGGGCAACGAAGCGCCGGGCGCGTATGGGCAAGTTTTGGCGGACGAGCATACATTCCTGCGCAAGAGTGCCGTTACCGTCGATGTGTCGGGTGCGATCACGCCCGAGAAAAACCAACTGTTTATCGAAGGCGAGGGCATCAAAGGCGCCGAGTTCAGCTGGGTTCTCTCCACGGTTAAGTACAGCCTTTCGGTTCTCGACAGTTCGCCTGTCATGCCCGGAAAAGAGTGCTTGATTCATGGTACCGGATTTAGTGCCACCCCTGAAGAGAACAAGGTGATGATCGACGGCAAGCCGGCAGCGGTGATCGATGCTACACCACGCATGCTGACCGTGAAAGCCCCTCAGGATATTACGAGCACGTCAAACGTTCCCATTACTGTCAGTATCGGAAGCAATACCAGTAACTCGATCAGAGCGGCAATTGGAACGCTGCCGCCCAGGCTGCTGTCCATAAGCCCTTATGGAGGCCCTCCTGGTGGTACGCTTAACATCCGCGGCAACAATTTTGCCAGGGATCCAGCCGGAAATGTTGTGATGATTGGTCCCTATAAAGCGCAGGTGCAACAAGTCGTAAATGGGGAAATGCTTCTGGTCGCTATTCCCAACTGGGGCTCGAGCACTGGGACTCTGCCGGTGCGCGTAATTAGCAATGGAGTTCCATCCAGTAACCAATTACAATTTTGGTGCATCTCGCGCTATTACGGGGGCGATCCGAATGCCAACGTTTATGGATATGATTAAACATCGGATTTAAAGGTCACATTCGCGCTGGGATGCCGTCACAATCGAGCGCGCGCAAGTTAAATTTGCTATGATCTCAGTTTCCAAGAAACATAAGACTGGTGAAATGTCGTGGACTTTGACGTCATAGTAATTGGAGGCGGGCACGCCGGAGCTGAGGCAGCCAATGCCTCGGCAAAGATGGGCTTGCGCACGCTTTTGCTCGCCGTCAATCTCGACACCATCGGCGCCATGCCGTGCAATCCGGCGGTCGGTGGTCCCGGCAAGTCGCACCTCGCCCGCGAAGTCGATGCGCTTGGTGGCGTCATTGGTATCGCTGCCGATGCCACGTATCTGCAATTGCGCACCTTGAATTCAAGCCGAGGACCCGCTGTTCAAGCCCTGCGGGCTCAGTCGGACAAGCGCGAATACAGCCGCTGGATCAAAAACTATCTGGAAACGTTGCCCAACCTGACGCTTAAGCAGGGGATGGTAAACCGTTTTATCACTCAGGGCAATCGCATCACCGGGGTGGAATTGGCTTTTGGTGAGCGGATCAGTGCGCGCGCGGTCGTCCTTTGCGCCGGCACTTTTTTGGAAGGAACGATATGGATCGGCAAGCAGACGCAACCGGCGGGACGAGCTGGGGAGTTTCCAGCGATTGGCTTGTCGGAAAACTTGCGCGCCCTCGGCTTTACGACCGGACGTTTGAAGACGGGAACGCCGCCGCGCATCGATGGGCGCACCATCGATTACACCAACCTGCCCTCCGTGCCGGGCGATCCCGATCCGGATTTCTTTTCATTCCTCGACAATCGCCCTGTGCGCGAGCAGATTCCCTGCCACCAGACGCGGACGACTGATCGAACGCACGAAATCATTCGCGCCAATCTCCATGAATCACCGATGTATTCCGGCATGATACATGGCATCGGTCCGCGCTACTGTCCATCGATTGAAGACAAAGTCGTTCGTTTTGCCGATAAGGACAGCCATTCGCTCTTTCTCGAACCGGAAGGCAGAGATACATACGAAGTTTACCTGCAGGGTTGCTCGACGAGTTTGCCGGTCGCCGTGCAGCTCGAGATTGTTCATTCATTGCCTGGTCTGGAAAATGCATCAATGGTGCGAGCAGCCTACGCAGTCGAGTACGATTATCTTCCAGCCGTGCAGTTCACACATGCTCTCATGGCAAAGGACCTGGAAGGATTTTTCGCTGCCGGTCAAATTTTGGGAACGAGCGGCTATGAAGAAGCGGCCGCCCAAGGTATCGTAGCTGGTATCAATGCCGCCCTGTTTGTGCTGGGCAAAGAGCCAATGAAACTCCAGCGTTCATCCAGTTATACGGCGACACTGGTCGATGATCTGGTGACGAAGGAAATCGGCGAGCCGTATCGCATGATGACATCGCGCTCCGAGTACAGACTCTTGTTGCGTCAGGATAACGCTGATGCCAGGCTGACTCCGTTTGGTCGTGAAATCGGGTTGGTCGATGATTATCGCTGGTCGTTGTTCTGCAAGAAACAAGAAGCAATCGAATCCGAGAAGAAGCGTCTGGCTAAGACACGTGTAAAACCTGATGAGCAGTGGAACGCCGTTCTTTCCGAATATGACGAAGAGATGAAACAGAACTGCTCGCTGGAGGAATTGCTCAGGCGACCGCGCGTTCCCTACGCGGCCATTGAGAGGGTGGCGCCCGCCATTGATGGCGCGTCTTTCGCATACGCCATGGAAGTGGAGACTGATATCAAATACGCCGGTTACATCGAGCGCCAAAAGGCGCAGGTAGAGCAGGCGGAGAAGTTTGACAATGTTCGCCTGCCGCAAGACATCAACTACACCGAGCTTCTCCATTTGTCGAAGGAAACGCGCGAGAAGCTCAATCGCATTCGCCCGGAAACGCTCGGTCAAGCCGCGAGGATCGGTGGTGTGCGACCGGCAGACGTTTCTGTTCTTTTAGTCCATCTTGAAACGCAGAGAAGAAAACAGCGCCATGCCACAAAATCCGGAGCGGAAGAACATAGCGATAGTCTCGTTTCGGGCGGAGTCTGAAGGCACCTTCGCTTGCGGCTCCTCCTTGAGGGAAGCTGAGCGCGCATGGGCTTGTTTGGTAATGCTCGTCGCTTTGTCGTCACTGCATATGGTATCACCGCAAATTGCGTCAGCGCAGGAGGTTAACACCGCTGCGGGATCGGCACCAAATGCGACACCGATGCTGCAAGGGACAATCGAACACAGCGAGGAACTGCCGCCACTGCCTAGCAAATTGCGGGTAGGCGCTACTTTGAGCGTAGAGGATCTGGTGAACATGCAGCCGCGAACAGAAGCGGGAGCGCGTTCCAATACTCAGAGCAGCGGCGGCAGGTCCGGCAATGCTAAGCAAGGGCAGGTCAATAATTCGGGCATTCCGGTTTCCGCTCACATACAAGCAACGCAGGTACAAGCAGCGCCGGGAGCGAGCTCCAAGTCAAAGTCGAGTCAGGCGGGAACGACTGGCTTCAAACCGAATCAGTTAAAAGCGGATCAGTCTACGATCAATCAATTGAAGAATGCTACGGCGAAAAACGCGACGATGAAAAACGCGATGACGAAAAATGCGACGATGAAAAATGCAACAGCAAAACGCACTTCTGCGCATAGCCCGATTGTGAAAGTGAACGAGCCCGGGTTGCAGAAGTTTCTTGTTCCTGAATGGCTGGCGGGCAGGTGGCAGCGCACACAGGCGACGGAGACGCAGCGCACCGAGCTGCCCTCCGGCAAAAAATTGCAGCCGCGCGGAACGTCAGCGGCACAAACTGTCGACACGTTCGGAACATATCGTGATGATAAAGGTCGAGTCTGGCAGACGTTCTCCAAAGAGCATGCGACCGGTCAAACAGATCGCGGCAGTGTCATCGATCGTCATGTCGTTTCAACCTACAAAATTCTGATTACTGGACCGAAAACCGTGCTGGTAGCTGTTACTGCTTACCATGTCGCTATTGATAAAAGGCTGCGGCGTATTACACAAGTCTATCAAGACGAAGAATTGAACATGTATACATTGCTCGCCGATGGGAAGGTGAGAACCGACAGCTCGGTCAAGGTATTCGATGCCGAGGGTGTGCCCAAATTCTTGACGCAGGCATTCTCAAACGAACAAAGGATTTCCAAGTTCGATAGATAGCGCTGATCTGCACTCGGTTTGCACGCTGCGGCTCGTACTATGACGTGCGAGTAAGTTCTTCTATACCATCAATGCATCCAGCCCTGGCTGGATGGACAATCAAACGGCCCATGACGACCGATCAAGCATACGGAAGTAATGCACGCGGCGGCAACCAGAAAGACGCTTATCGCGAGCGTTCCGGCGAATCGCATTCGCGTGATTATTCGCATTCCTCCGATCACGCTAGAGCGTCTGCCTTATCTCCAGATAGCATCAAGTCTTATTTGGATTCCAGTAAAAATCAGACCAGAGGTGCATCCAGCGCTGCATACGACAGGAATGGATCGGCTTACGACGGGCGGAACGGCACTATCAATTTCTCAGCCGCGCCCGACATTTATGGAAGCGGAGATCGGACGCAAGACCGATTGATAGCCTCCGCTTCGGGACTACCTGCGGATCGCTCGAGAGAATCCGCCACTGCCGGCGCGCCTCAAGACTCGTCCGATCCAAAGGCTTCGATGATGCGCTCCGCGGAGCGCTCCATCAAGGATCCGAAGCAATTGGAAGCATTCAAGCGTGACTCGGACCAGTTTGAAGTCCGTGCCAAGAAAGATAACCTCGATTCCGCTGAGGTCGCAAAAACTTTTGCGAACGTGGATCGCCTGCTCAATGCGCCGAGCAACAGCGCCGTTCCGGCTGAGCGTCGCGCGCAACTGGCTCGCGAGGTAATCCGTCAGGCGGCGCGACCTACGGACATATCACAAGGATTCAACGAGACGTGCAATGTTACAACCATTGAGAATGTCTTGTATTCGAAGCAGCCGAGCGAGGCTTCTAAGCTGGTCGCCGACGTTGCCACCACAAGTGGTTACACGGCTCAGGATGGAACGAGCGTCAAACTGGATGGTGAGAGTCTGAAGCCCGACGCCGAGGCAAGTAAGACCACCACCAGAGATGGGGAACGCAGCTACGCCACCCAACTGTTCAATCTCACTGCCGTTAACCTGTCTTATCAAAAAAATGAGCCGAACATTCACTATGAAAAACATGCCGAACATGGCAATGACAGCGGCGAGCGACTAATGGACTATTCGAAACATCCGCCTCAGCCGGTCCGCGATTGTCATGGCGTGGTTCGCGCTCCCAGCATCAGCGATGACCAAATGGTCGGAGTCTACAAGTCCATTTCAGGTCATGACGGGAAGGATTTGTATCTCGCGCACAAGGACAACATACAGCCCGACAGCAAGTTGCTTACCAGTTTCGGCTCTGAAAAGGAGCTTGGCGATAAGCTTCAGGACCTCAAGAGCAAGGGACAGCTTCCAGTCATCCTCGCTGTGAACAATGCAGTGGAGCCGTTTTACAAAGATTCCGGCGGCGGCAATCCGAAGGGCTACTCCGGCGAGCATGTCGTCGTGGTCCGCGATATTAATCAGGGACCGCCGGCGAAAGTGGCGGTCGACAATCAATACAAGAGGGAAAGCGACCACCTGGGCGACCGCATGATGCCCTTGCGCAGTCTATATCTCGCGACTATGCCGACTGACAAAGCGATCGAGCATCTGAGGCATGAAATTAAGGATGACCACGCCCATGGTAGGCGCGACCGTGCAAAGGAAGAGGAATTGCGACGGCTGCAACGCTTTACTCCGCCCAGGGAATGCCGTGGTTGAAATAATTGTCGTTCCGCATCGCGTATGGTGCGTCGAACATCAAATGAAATAAACGGATCCTGCCTGCGCGAGGACCCAGATCAGGATTCGTTCAGGTTGCAGCCGTATAAATGGACGTACGCGCCGCGGATGTCGAAGTTGACCCGAACAGCGCTAGCCGTGCGACGTTTCTATAGGTACTAGCTGATGGCCTCACAATTTGAAACTGGTGGTAATCCACCCGCTCCAGCAACATTTGATGCTGTACTGCCCCGCCGCGACACCCCAAGCGGCGGCACGCCTGCTGCCCGTATGCTCGACGAGGTGTTGCGTGATTGGACTCAGCAACGTCCGCGGGCGCCGCTTTCGAGCGTGGTTTCCGCGGATGGCTTGATTGATTTTGGTCCACACGATCAAACCATGCCCGTTTCTTTCCATCAATCGACTGATGATCGGGATGAGTCTGCCCCTGCTTCGCCGCAGCGCACTCTCGACTCTATGCTGGGAAGCTCGGATGCTGCTGTGCAAGCCGATGGCCGGCAGTTGCAGGGCATGTTGAATGGAACGCCGGAGCAGCGCGACCTGGCGACTGCGATTATCGACAATCTGAGCACGAATGAGGCGCGCCACAGAATGCTCGGCATTTTGAACGACCCGCAAAGGCGGGAGGCAGCCGGGCAACTGTCGCGCATGCTGCGCACGCCGGGCGATCAATTTGCTGCCGGCGAGCTTCTCGATATGCTCGGCAGCAATAATCAAACAGAACAACAAGACGGCAGGCGCCTTCTCGATATGCTGAACAACCGGGAGCAGCAGGCGCTTGCTCAGCGTTTGATGGGCGGACTGTCAGTGGAGGGTTCGGCTCGCCATCAGTTTCTCGATATGCTGAACAATCCACAGCAGCGGCAAGCCGCGCAAGAAATTGCCGCGCTTCTTACCTCCGATGATCCACTGCGCACCAGGGCTGGTGCCACGCTGATAAACGATCTTGCCGGACCGGGTCAGACCGGGCGGCAAGATGCCGAGCGTTTGATGGGCATGTTGCGCCAGGAGGGCACGCGTGATAATGCCCTCGCCATCCTCGGCAATCTCAGCAGTCCTGAGCAACGCCACCGCATGCTGGAGATCATGGGCAACCCTGAAAATCAGGGCGAACACGGCGCTTCCCAACGCCTGCTCGCGATGTTGCGCTCGGATGAAAGGCAAGACGGAGCAGCGGCATTGCTCGATCTCATGAACAGCAGATTCCCGAGTGAGCAGCAGGATGGACGACGGCTGCTCAGCATGTTGAACGGCGGTCCCCAGCAACAAGCAATGGCTGAGCGCCTGCTCAATATCGAGGATGTGGAGCGCCGGCACCAGCTCGTTAATCTAGCTGGCAATCCCCGGACGGCGGGCGCAGCTGATGCGCTTTTGCAAATGCGCGCCTCTCGCAATCGCCGTGAGGGCAATGCAGCCGATCGTGTCTTAGATCTTCTGGAAAGCGATTCTCAAGCAGATAACCGCTACGGCCGCGATCTGGCCGGCTTGTTGAGCGACCCTCGGCGCCGGGGGTTGGTCGAGCCCATGCTGAGGCTGTTGAACGATTCTCAAGCACAGCAGATGATGCAGATCCTGAACGACCCTCAGCGTCAACCGCTCGCCGAACAGCTCGCCACCATGCTTGGTGGCACCAACCGGCAGCACGACGCGCTTTCAAATTTTTTGAATTTGCGCGCCAACAATGGTCGTCCTGAGTTCGTCAATGACCTCAACAGATTGACCGATATGCTCACCGATCCGCAGCGGCGCGACACCGCGCAGCTTCTTCTCAGCCAGCTTCCCCGGCAAAATCAGTTGCATGAGATGCTTCAATTGACGAACGATCCCAATCAAGCGCGAGCCAGCGAGCAGATTATGCAAATGCTTCGTTCGGACAACCCGAGCGAAACCGCTTCAGCGCGCAATCTTCTCGACATGCTGGCCGCACCGCCCTCGCCGAGAGGATCGCGCGGCGAACCTGAAGAGCAGCCGGAGCGAGCCGATGCTCAGCAGATCATCAGAATGCTGAACAATCCTCAAGACCAGCAGACAGCGCGGCAGATGTTGCAATCGACCACTTCGGCGCAATCTCTCCATACTCTGCTTCGCATGCATAACGTACCCGGCTACCGGCAGGATGCTCAAGCGCTTATGTCCATGATCGCCAATCCAAGAAGTGCTCAAGACGGCAGAGCGATTTTAAGCCAACTAAGTAATCCAAGCGAAATTCATCAAATGCTCGGCATTATGAACAATCCCGATCAGACGCGGGCGCGGCAGAATATATTGCAGATGCTGCAGTCGGGAGACAGACGAGAAACAGGGGCAGTGTCGAATCTTCTCAATGGCCTGGGAAGATCCGGTCCGGAAGGGAGTGCCCATGCCCAGCAGCTCTTGGCTATGCTAAATGATTCTGCTCGCGATTCAGATGCGCGGCAAATCATGGGCGCTGCAAGCTCTCCTGCGGAGTTGCAGCAATTGACCGCGATGATCGCTGATCCGGCGCGGCGGGCCGGTGCTCGAGAGTTGTCTCGTTTGCTCGGCTCAGAGAGTGCTTCGACACGCGCTGGTGCCGGTTCGCTTATGGAGATGTTGCGCAGCCCGGATGAAACCACGCGCAGAGGTGGACGCCAGCTCCTGGACATGCTGAGCAATCAGCAGCAGCATGAGGATGGCGCGCGTATCATATCCGGCTTGCAGACGCCGCAGCAATTTCAGGCTATCTTGGCGATCATGAACAATCCCCAACAGCGTGGCGCCGCTCGTGAGTTGCTGGGGTTGCTTGGCTCGGGCAATGAAAGCACGCAACGCGCGGTACGCGATGTGCTCAGCAGTGGCAACAATCCAAATTCGCAGCATTTGCTTTCCATGCTGAACGATCAGATGCAGGCACCGGCTGCCAGAACCATTATGACGCGGCTGGAGACTCCCGAGCAGCGCAATCAGATGCTCAGCATACTGTACACGCAGGGGCAGCAGGAGGCGGCTCATCAGCTTCTAAGCATGCTCGGAAATGGATCGAGTACCGAACAACGAAACGTGGCCGCATTCTTGCAAGCAAGAGCGGCATCAGAAGCGGCTGTCAGACCGGTGTTCGACATGTTGAACCGCCCGCAGTCTCAGCAAACTGCTCGGCGACTCTTCGCCCAGTTACCGGATCAACAGCAGTTGCAAACCATGGCTGGTCTGCTCAATGATCCGCGCCGGCGACCGGCTGCCGATCAGCTCATGGAAATGCTCGGTTCCAACGATCCGGCGCAAAGACAGGGTGTGCGTAACTTGTTGGATCTGATTCGAACGGAACGCGCATTCCCAGGGCGCCCCGGGGTTCGCAGCGAACGAAATGGAGAAAATCTCCTGGACGGGCTTGGAGATCCGCAAAGACGAGATCGGGCTCGGGAAATTATGACGCAGACGGGCAGCGCTCGTCAGCTCGGGCTGCTTTTGAACATGCAAGCCGACGGCACGCAAGCGCAGACGTCGCAGGCTCTCATGGCTATGCTGCGCGATCCGGAGCGCCGTCAAACCGGGCAAGCCATGCTCGAAAATCTCTTCAGTGCCGACAACATAAGCCGTTTCATGCAGGTCATAAATAATCCCCAAAACGCAGAAGCATCGCAACACTTGCTCAGCATGCTCAACAGCGATGAGCAGAGGCGCGATCTCTTCAGCTTCCTCAATATCATGCGGGGCAACGAGCAAGCCGGGCAACAATTGCTGAGTATGCTCAACAATCCTGACTCGCGTGTGTACGAGCGCGCTCTGCATATCATGGAGAGTGGGCTCGATGCCGCGGGTACTGCACGATTGCTCGGTATCCTCAACAATCCACAGCAGAGCCGCGCTGCCGATACGCTGATGGGCATGCTGCGCCCGGGCGACGATTCCGAGCCGTTTGTGGTGCGCGGTCTGTTGAATCTGCTTGGAGGCAATGCAGCCGAACGTGCCGAGGGTGAGCGTTTCCTCTCGATGCTCAATAGCTCGCGTCGAGACTACACGGCTCTGCGCATTCTTCGCGACCGGCTATCACGAAGCTTTGGCAAGACGAAGGGATGAACTTGGTCCGGTGGTATTCCCAAACAGCGAGCGCCTGCTTCAAGTCGAATTAAGCAATATGTACAGGGCTGATTTTGCTTTATTACGGCCCTGACTATTGCTAGGCTCGCGCGAGCATCAACAATATCTTAAGAAAACGTCCGCGATCGAAACTTGAATGAAGTCAATAAACACGTCTAGAGTGTGCTGTTCTTTGCAACCCTCTGCGTGAATCATCGCATCCAAACCAGGTCACTCCCTCTCCTGCTTTTCTAACATTTGCGTTCACCCGCACGGTCTTTGACTGCCTTGCGGATTATGCATTTGTAATCGGAGCCGGAGAGCAAGATTGGCGGACGTTTGATGCCATGGCTCAATGTGCTGAACGCACATTCTCCTCAGCCGGGGGCGCCGGGGATGCAAGGAAGAATTGGGTTCAGTGTGCCTACCCGATGAACGGCACTCGTCCGAGTAATGACATTCGGACGCAAACGAAAGGATGCAATCCAATGAGATCATTGAGGATACCTGTATTCACTCCACTGCGAACGGCGCTTCTCGCCGCCGCTTTGGCAATCAGTCCCCTGGCAATGGCTGCTCATGCGAACAGCGAATCAACCGCCGATCAATTGACAGTCGCCAGACCGGCAAGCTCCCTCGACATCACCGTCTTCAGCGACGGCGCCCAGATCGAGGAGACGCGGCAGGTGATGCTGCATGCCGGGCACAATCGCATTCGCCTCGAGGGCATCGCCGTCCAGTATCGTCAGGACAGCCTGCGCATCATCGGCGTCAGCGGTCCGTCGGAGTTCAACTTCAAGTCGGCGGTCCACGAGCCTGCCTCGCTGAACCAGGAGCGCATCCTGGCCAACTCCATCGGCAAGCGGGTTTCGGCCACTGTAGGATCGGGCGCCAGAGCCAGGCGCATCGACGGCACGCTCAAGTCGGTTCAAGGCGGTCAGGCGGTGATCACCGCCGCCAACGGGCAGGTCTATTTCGCTCAGGCAAACGACGTCGTGCCCGCTCGCATGCCGAACGGTCTGTCGAGCACTGCTTCGCTGGTGGTGGAGGCCGATGTCGCCACAGCCGGAACGTACTCGATCAACCTCGTCTATGAGACCGAGGGACTGAGCTGGTCGGCGACTCACTCGCTCATCGAGGCGGGCGATCACAAGTCGGTCTCGTCGTACGAAGTGACCGTCAATGTCGACAACCGCTCCGGCACTGCCTTCGCCCATGCCAATCTCTGGCTCATGTCGGGCGGCGTGCAGCAAGGTCCGGGCGGACCGCGCGCCTATGAGCTGGCCGCGGCATCGCCTCGCATGGGCAAGTCGTTCGATGCGCCGCGTGTGCAATCGGTCGGCGAGCGAAAGGTCTATCGCATCCCGGGCCAGGTTTCGCTCGGCGACGGGCAGAACCGGCAGTTCCAGCTCTTCGCTGCCAAGGATGTTCCGGTCGTCCACGAGTATTACCTGCCGGCAAGCGGTTACAACTACGGGACAGTCGCATCCGGTCAGGAGAGCGTCAGCGTTCGCCTGAAGCTCAAGAACTGCGATGAATCCCACATGGGCATGCCCTTGCCCGGCGGCGACATCAAGGTCTATGAGCGCAACGACGAAGGCAAGCTCCAGATCGTGTCGCAAGGCACGACCATCCGCGAGCTGGCACGCGATGAGGAGTTCGCCGTCTCCATCGGCACCTCGAGCGACGTCAAGGCGGAGCGCACTCTGGCCGATGCCACGAAGCCGCTGCGCGTTGGCAATACCGAGTACCAGGATCGCACCTTCAATGTGAAGATCTACAACTACAAGCAGGTTCCGGTCGATGTTCTGGTCGAGGCAAACGTGCCTGCCGATCAGAGCAATATCGCCCCGCTGACCAAGAAGTCCGCCAACATCGGCACTGCTTCGGTTCATGTGGACGCGAACACGAACGGCACCCTGTCCTACACATTGACGATTCCGACCGGCAGGGTCTTCAACGACAACAACAACTGAGCCAGCTCTGCGTTGAGCAACGGCGCTGAGCAAACGCGTTAAGCAAACGCGCTGAGCAAACGGCGCTAAGCAAACGGCGCTAAGCAAACGCGCTAAGCAACAAGCGCTCAAACAGGTACAGCCGGAGGGAGAAGCGCGCCCTCCGGCTGCCTCTGCCGACAGTATCGCCTCTGCGGTTCATCGCCAGTGACATTATCTTCTTCGTCATCCCTCCAGAACATATTAATACATATAGTATAGCGGGGGCGCTTTTGCGCTTTTCGTTTTTACGCTTTTTGATTTTGGGATTTGCAGTTTGCATTTTGCGTTTTGTCGCTCTTTTCACTAACAAATCGAGCAAGCAACTATGGGCTAGAATTAGAAGCTCCGTTGCAATGGAAGGACGCTTACGTGTTGACCTCGATCGAAAGGCGACTGGTAACAGCGCATGCCGCTGCGTTTTTTGGCGTCCTGCTCGTCTTCTCGCTGGTCATCTATCAGTACTTCTCGGCCAGTCTCTACGCCCAGGAGCGCTCGCACTTGACCGAGTTGGCCGACTCGATCATCTCGTCGATTGACATCGACGCATCCGGTGAGCCTGATACCATAGACAGTGCCCTTCCCGAGAGCGCGTCGCAGTCTTTGAACCGAACAAGATTGCAGTGGTTCGACAAGTCCGGCGAGTTGTCCTCGGAGAAGGGCTATCTGACCGTAAATGTTCCATTCGTTCGCGACGATGGATTTGTCGAGCAAAAAACGCCGCATGCCCTCCTTCTCACTCGAGCGGCTGTGAGCGACAATCGCTTGCTTGGCTACGTCCGCGTCGCCCTGCCGCTCGACAAAGTCGATGAGGCGCAAACTCAACTTTTACTGGGACTGCTGGCAGGCGGTCTGGCGGCGGCGGCTTTGAGCGTTCTTGGCATCGCCTGGCTGGTGCGCCAGTCCATGAGACCGATTGAGGAGCACGTCAACAAAATGCGCCAGTTCACCGCCGATGCATCGCATGAGTTTAAGACACCACTGATGGTGATAAAAACCAACACGGCTGTGGCGCTCAAATACCCGGACGGTATGCGCGACCAGGACAGGGAAAAATTTTCGATGATCTCCGATGCCTGCCAGCAAATGGACAGATTGAGCGAGGACTTGCTCACCCTGGCTCGTCGAGATGACGGCAGTAAGCCGGATATGGCGGCTCTGACCGATCTTGGCGGTGTAATCGAAGAGCGTTTGAAACCCTGGCGAGAACAGCCAAGTTTCGGGAATTTGAAGCTGACCGTGGAAAAGGACGACGATTTGCTCGTTCGGGGTGACCCTGACGATATGCGCAAGATCTTCGGCAATCTCATAGACAATGCTTTTCAGTACACACCGGGCGGCGGCGAAGTGCATGTATCGCTCAAATCGGAACTGGGGCAGGCGGTAGTCACCATCAGTGATACCGGAATCGGAATCGATCCTGACAATCATGAGCGCGTTTTCGATCGCTTCTGGCGCAGCGACGCGGCTCGCTCGCGGCGGCAAGCCGGCAATGGATTGGGGCTTTCCATTGCCCGGGCAATGGTCGAGTCGTATGGCGGCAAAATCAGCCTGGCAAGCGAGCTTGGACGCGGCGCGCAATTTACGGTTCGATTGCCTTTAGCCAACACAAGATCGCCGTCGCACTCGCATGCCAGGGCTGCCTCGATCGACGCCAATCGTTTCGACCAGACAGATGAAGGGGCGATTGCAGCAAGCGATACAACGCAAGCGAATGGGGAAGGTTAACGCCAACGCCAATTCGAAGTGGCAATCACCCCGATTTGAAATGCAAACTATTCCAAGTCGAAGTTGCAAATCGGACACATTAAAAAGCATTGCCGATCACGGTTTTCGAGTTATGCATCGGCGGACCTGTGGTTTACTAATTACGAAGTGTATATCTCCGTGTTAATAAACCAGCTATAGCAGGGTAGATAATACGCAAGGGCTGCGTTCCGGCGCTCATGTCTACGATTAACGAAAGTAGGTCAAGTTTCCGCTCTCGTTATAGCGACAGACTAGTAGGGAACGTAATTCATAGAGTGCATTCGCAAGAAAATCTGGAGTTCAAGAGGTCGTTCCGTAAGCCGTGAGCTTTTTCAAAGGCAATAAGAGCACGCAAAGATTACCGGCTGACGTTTTGCTCGGTGAGCTTTTGGTTAAGGCGATGATTATCAGCCAGAAGCAGCTGGACGAGTGCATCCGGCTGGCTGGGAATAAGCGCCTGCATCTCGGGCAGATGCTGATCATGCACGGTTATATAACGTCGCGTGATTTGCAAGCTGCTGTCGATGCGCAAACAATGATGCGCGACAATCAGTGCGATCTCGACCTGGCCGTCAAGTGTTTGCGAACCGCCTGCAAACAGGGGATTTCCTTCATGGACGTGCTGAATCAGCAGCGCGCTTTTGAAGAGCAACAGGATGCCGATCAGCAATGGACACTCGGTCATTTGCTCCTGGAGGCGGATGCCATCGGGCAATACGAACTCGATGCAGCCTATTCAAAGAGCTATTCGACCGGCATTCCGATGGGACGTATCCTGGTTCTCAACGGATCATTGAGTGAAGGATTGCTTTCCAAGGCGCTCGATCTGCTCGTCAAAGTGCGCGATCAAGCTGCCACACGCGAAGAGGCGGTCGAGGCATTGAAAGTGGCGGCCGGCTATTCGCCCGGATCTCCACTCAGCCAGAGCTTGCTCTTGCCGCCCAAAGGCAAGGCGTTGCGCCTCGGTCAACTCATGCACATGTCAGGAATTCTCAATGAAACAGATGTGCTGAGTGCTGTCGAACTTGGCTTGCAGAGCGGCGTTCTAATCGGTCAGGTGATGGTCGAGCAGGGTTATGCATCGGTTGCAATCGTAGAATCGGCGCTGGAGTTGCAGGAGCATATTCGCATCGAGCACATTGATCCGATACGGGCGGCTGAGGTTCTCAGGCAAGTTTATTCCGGCAACGGTTCGGTCAGTGATTTGATTACTAGCCTGCAGCCCGTCTTGAAGATGGAAGACAAGACGAAAATCAACTTCGAGAAACTTCTGACTCTGGGTCGTGTAGTCTCGCAAGAGCAGATCGTCGAGGCATTCGACATCTGCAGGCAAACGCCCGAAGCTCTGGCGAAGATCCTGGTGCTGACTGGTTTTCTCGACGGTCAATTGCACGACTGCGTTTTACGCTGCTACGAGTTGCTCGATCAAGGACGGCTCAGCCAGGATGACGCGCTTGTCGCGCTCGATTATTGCCTCAATAAGCCTGCCGGCTCAAGACCTACTTTTGATGAGGCTTTGAGCGAGCTCGGTTGGTCGGACACAAGCCTTTCGCAGAGCGAGCATGCGCAATTGGCGCACGAGGCTTCATTCGATCCTGAGCGTACCGGCGAGATGATCGCCGTCAACGCCGACACTATCATTGCGGCCAAAGCCGAGCCCGGCTCCCGAACGGACACATTGCCCGGATTCAACTTACTCGAGCACTTCGGTCTGGCGGCGAATCCTGCCGCTGCAGGTGCGGAAGCTTCTTCGGAAAAACCGGCAGAGGCTGCCGAGCAATCTTTCCCGGAAGAGTCCGGAGAGGTGCCTTCGCTGTCCTCGACTGGTGTTGAAACTTCAGACACGCCGGTGTTTAGTGTCGCTGAGCGCATATCTGAAGAAGCGCGCGAGCCCGCCCCGGCTGCGGGAGAGTCGGGTGTTCAGCGCCGGTTGGCCAATATCCTCGATCGCCTGTCCGATGATGAAGGCGAGGGTGGCGCCAATGCGCACGAGGACGATAAATCAAACGGCAGAGAGCCTACCAACGGGCACGGCGCGTCCGATGCGGACAATCCGGCAGCTCCGCCTCGTCCTGTCAAAATAGCCGCCAGCCCCGCTGCTGAAGAACAGCCGCGAGCGCTCGGTCCGCTCGGACGGGTGCGACCCGATCGCGAGGCTTTGAGGCAGCAGGAAATGACGATCGCACCTCAGCGCTTGAAGATCGATGATGCCGCTGCCCTGGCCGCGGCTGCAAAGACGCACGAAGTGGCAGCCGAGGCGCCGGCGCCTGTCGCCGAGAAGAAGGAAGCGGTCGCCGCTGCCATGTACCGGTTGGCTGAGAGCTACTTCGACCAGGGTGATCTGACGGAAGCGCAAAAGATTTATGAGAAAATTCTCGCCATTCGGCAGGCTGAGCTCGGACCCCAACATATAGATCTGGTTGATGACCTGAACAAACTTGCCGAAGTTCTGTGGACGCAAGGAAATTTCAGGCAGGCTGAGCCGTTCGTCCGCCGGGCCGTGACCATACTGGAAACTACACAGCCGATCGATGCCCTGCGTTTGGCGGAAGGCTTGCGAATATTAGCCGGACTTTATTTCAAGCAAGGTAAATTCGAGCCGTCCATGCCGCTTCTAGAGCACGCAATGCTTTTGAAGAAGACGACCCTTGGCGAAGAGCATAAGGAAGTCGGCTATCTCTTGCGGGAGTATGCCAAGCTCCTTAAGAAGATGGGGCGAAACGACGAGGCTGACAAGTATTATCAGCAATCCAAGAAGATCCTGGGCTCGTAGCTTGTAACGGTCCCGTTTGAACTAAACGAATCTAAAATAAGGCTCTTGGCAATTTCGAAACCATGCCGCTTTCTTGCTTTCGCTATTTTGTCTAGCGCCCCTTGGCAAGCCGGTCCTGGGCGTTTCGATCCGGTTGTAAGGTTGATGTAATCGTCAACCCGTACGCTCTGGCTTGGATTTGTGAGACCAGGATATGCAAGAAGAAAAACGGACCTTACTAGAGAGCGGAAACGCAGCCCTTAACCGAGCCCAAGCCTTCGCCGAATTGCAAAACGATGCATCGCCGGCGTCGCCGGTGGCAGAAGCCGCTCAAGAACTAGACGCCAGTCAAGTGGCTATCACCAGATACGATGCTCTTCCTCCGGGAACCAGTGCCGATGTGATCGATTTCACACCGGGTAGTGTCGTGGATGGTGCGGCTGCGCCTGGTACTGCATATGGTGCGCTTAGCGAGAAAGAGCTGCTGGCTATCGAGTCAGACGTTTGCTCGTATGGTGACACCGTTCACTATGCAGAAGATCCGAAGATTTTTGAAAAGTCGGAAGGCAGCTATCTTTATGATGGTCAAGATACACCTTATCTAGATCTGCAAATGTGGTATTCGGCCGTCAATCTCGGCTATGGCAATCAGCGCGTCAACAATGCGCTCAAAGCGCAAATCGACAAACTTCCGCAGCTTGCCTGTCAGTATTTGCACCGCGAAAAGGTCGAGCTGGCGGAGCTGATCACCCGCGGCATTCAGCGGACATTCGGCAATAAAGGTCGCGTTCACTTCAACGTCGGCGGAGCGCAAGCGGTCGAAGACGCACTGAAGCTGGTGCGCAAGACAACCGGCAAGAGCCGCATGCTCGCATTTGAAGGCGGTTATCACGGACGCACTTTGGGCGCCTCGGCAATTACATCCTCATATAGATACCGCGAAGCCTACGGCGAATTCGGCGATCGCGCAGAATTCGTGCCGTATCCCTACTGCTTCCGTTGTCCTTACGGCAAGCAAAAGGAGACATGCAATCTCTATTGCGTTCAACAGATCGAAAGAAAGTTTGAAAACGAGTACACCGGCTGGTGGAATCCGAAGACCAAGAAATCAGAGTTCGGCGCCTTCTTCGTCGAGGTGGTCCAGGGTACTGGTGGCTATGTGATACCACCTGAAGGATACTTCGAGCGCCTCTCCAAAGTGCTGCATGAGCACGGCATCATGCTGGTTGACGACGAAATTCAAATGGGCGTATTCCGCACCGGCAAGTTGTGGGCCATCGAGAATTTCAACATCTCGCCCGACATCATGGTTTTCGGAAAAGCAATCACCAACGGGATGAACCCGATATCCGGAATCTGGGCGAAGGAAGAATACATCTCACCGGACAAATTCGGACCAGGATCGACTCACTCGACGTTCTCGTCCAACACGCTGGGAACGGCAGTGGGCCTGGAAGTTATGAAGATATTCGCCGAGCCGCATTGGCCGACGACAATCAAAAATAAGGGTGCCTATTTCCTGAACATATTGAAGGATCTGAAATCGAAGCATCCGGAAGTCGGCGATGTCGACGGCCTGGGTCTGGCGTTGCGCATGGAAATGTGCGAGAAGGACGGATTCACACCGAGTCGCGCCCTGGCTGACAGAATGTTCCAAAACGGTCTCACCGGCGATCTTCGGCTCAATGGCAAGAAGATGGGAATGATTCTGGACATCGGCGGATATTACAAGAACGTGATTACGCTCGCGCCATCTTTGACGATTACCTACGAAGAGATGGATCTTGCCCACGATCTGCTCGATATGTTGATCACGATGAGCAAGACTTAGTCTCGCGATGGGCAAGAGCGTAGCCGCAGCCACGCAAGACGCATGACGTCGCGGCAAAAGAGATGGATCCAGCTAGTAGAAACGGACGGGTAAAGAAAGGACAAAACACGGTTTGATGCGCGACTGGCTTCGCGCTTTTGGGGGAGTGGAAAAATCGGAGCGGTGCACAGCTCTGAAGATCAAGGGGAGAATCATGCAGTTTGAGGTTTTTTGCGACTTTGACGGCACAATTACTAGAGACACGACAGACATACTTCTAGAGAGACTGGCAGATCCTTCATGGCACGAAATTGAGGATCGCTGGGTACGAAAGGAGATCGGCTCGCGTGAATGCATGGCATTGCAAGTTCCGCTCATACAGGGCGGTTGGAACGCCGTGCGCCGCGTTCTGGATGAGCTGCCTCTGGCAGCCGGCTTCACACGTTTTGCCCACTGGTGCAATGAGTACGAGATACCGTTGTATGTCGTGAGCGACGGAATGGACAAAGTGATCGAATACTTCTTCCAGCGCGAGAAAATCAAGGTCGACGGCATCTTTGCAAATAGCGTCGTCGAGGATGAGAACGGCAATCTTCAATTAGGTTTTCCTTACTCAGCGCTGGGCTGCGGCTCCGGTGTTTGCAAGTGCAGAATCTTGCAGAACGAAGGTACAGCTACCACGGTCGTAATCGGCGATGGCAGAAGCGATTTCTGCTGGTCCGGCAATGCCGATATCGTTTTTGCTAAGGCGAGTCTGCTTACCGAATGCCGCGCCCAGAGACGGGCGTGCATCCCCTTCGAAGACTTCCATTCGATTCGCATGACTCTCGACTCGATGTTGGCCGATCCGGAGCAAGTCGCCGTTTAGGGAGCGAGTCGCCGGTTCAGGAGACGGTGGGTTCATCGCTTACAAGGATTTAGCCACCGCTTTCAGACCAATTTCTTCTTTCAAACTTTCGGGTGCGTGGGCTGCCTTGCCCAGCGTTTCTACCTTGGGTGCAGGAGTATCAGCGGGATTGAGGGCGGACTCGATGCCTGTGCTCTGATTGACTTCACCTTCGGAAACGCCGGGTTTAGATGCTAAGTCTGGGACTGAGCCGCCCGCTTTGGCTGTTCTAAAGGCATGGATTGGTCGCTCGGCAGCCGGCGCATTGGACTTATTGCTGGCGATGGTATCATTCTTGGTGCCGGGCTGAGTGGTATTGTGAGCGGTGCGAGCGGCATCGCTATGGGAGCCATGGGATCCCTGGGCAAGCTTATCCCCAGCGTGAGTTGTATTGCCGCTGTGTGCAACCTTATCGCTTCCGTGTGCAAGTTTGTCGCTTCCGTGAGGGGCTGCGTGGTGAGCCGCTCCGTGCGAGCCTGAGGCGTGATGCGCTCCATCATGACCGGCATGTGCCGTACGGCTCAGATCGTGTGAAGCGTTTGTGTGTTGAGCATGGGCTGTATGAGCCCCGGCGTGGCTGCCAGAACCTGCCTGGCTGGCGCTGCTCGTTTGACCGCCGGCGACTGTCTGACCGGATGCATTGACAGCATTGCTATCCGCTACCTGCATGTTGGCTTCGTTGCCTGGTAAAGCGAAGTGCTGGCCGGGATGAATCAAGTTCGGATTTGATCCGATGACACCGGCATTTTGATCGTAGATCGCGTGCCAATTATGGCCGCCACCCAAGTGATCTCTGGCTATATTCCATAGATTGTCGCCGGGCTGGACTGTGTATTCAGCGCTGGCTATATGATCAGTGCCGGGTAGTTTCAAATCAGTACCTGAATATATAAGATTCGGGTTGTCACCAATGGCGGTGCGGTTCAAGTCGTAGATCTCCGTCCAGCGAGTGCCGGAGCCGAGGTGCTCTTTAGCAATATTCCAGAGATTGTCTCCGTGGTGAACGACGTAATGATCGGGAGTCACATTCATGCCATCGGTGGCGTTGGCGATTGTTCCGTCATTTGCATTGGCTGCTGTGCTTTCCGCCCCGGGCTGGGCTCCATTTGCATCGACGTTGGGCGTTGGACCCTCGTTGAGCAAGGCGCCGCGGTGTCCGAGATCCTCATGTCCAGCGGCCGGTCCGGCATCGCCGCCTGCAGAGCTTCGATGCGAGAAGAATCCTGACCCGCCGGTCGATCCGCTCGAATGAGCCGCGGGCGGAGCGGTATGGACTTGATTTGAAAGATTCGTGGAGCTGGGTGTCATTTGCGCAGTCGGAACTTGCGATCCGCCCAGTGACGGTGAGAATGAGTTACCACCTTCCATGGCAAGGAATCGATTGGAGTCGACGTTCGTCACTGCACCATCGGCGATATCACTGCCCGAGGGGGAGAGCTCGTATAATGGCTTGCCTGGGCTGGCCGTTCCGCCCACATTCATGGCATCGAAGTTGATTGG
>JAJPJO010000227.1 GCA_021324135.1 Pseudomonadota bacterium | reverse complement strand
CGGGCTTCAAAACAGGCCTGGCAGTTACAAAGGGCTTCGGCTTGCGGCTCTTCTACAGCCAGCCCGATATCCATTTTGCTGCGCAAACTCTCGACCCGCAGATCGATTGTGGCTCCCAGCGCGCTTCTTGCCTCTATTTGCGCTGGCGAAAGCGGTTGCGGGCTCTGAGCGGACTCCTGAGCCGTTCGCGACAACCGGCCTAAAAGTCTGACCAGATTTGGATTTATGCCGCGATTATCCAGCTGCGACGTCTTCTCTTCGTTTTGAACCAGAAAATTTTGTTGAAAGCTGTTCAGCACCGCGCCTTCGTATTTAACGGCGCCATCGAAGAAGTGGTCCGCTTGAGGCTCGCGATCGGGAGCGGCATTCGCCACCATATACGGTGCGGCGAGTGCGTGTTCGATATCTCTCCAGCTAATCGACTCAGAGTCTACGATGGGCAGTGAGGAATTACTCGTTGCCAGAGCGTTGCTCGTTGCCAGAGCGTTGCTTGACCAGCTGGAAGAATGGTGAGGAGGATGATGCGCCATTCTTGCTGTATTGGAGATAAGGTACTAGGGGTAGAGCGAAAAAAATGCACACGACTATTGCAGAACTATCGTAATCGACATATAAATGATGTCAAGAATAATTAATCTGCTCGACCGTTATTTTTCTTGAGAGGTGAAATCGCGGGCTAAGACGACTCTTCTCTTGCCGGCTTTTGCCTCATCGCGCGCTTTCTTGGCGTTCATGATCAATTTGTCCAGATCGACGCCGTCTTCGGGCATGGACGCGACGCCGAAAGCCAGAGCCAGGCTGCGTGAATCCATATCAGATGATAGCGGTGCTTCCCGCAAAACATCGGCGATGCGATTGGCCAGCGCACCAGCGGCGGCGGCATTAGCATTGGGAAGAAGGATGGCATAATCGAAAGTTTCGTAATGACCGAGAACGTCGATCTGCCGCTTCACAAGACCGATGCGCTGCATGGCTCTGCGAATGGCGATCATCTGCAGCGCCTCAACCATGGGGCTGTCCTCGCCGCCGCGTCTGACACCCAGACTGAATAGAATCAGCGAGAAAGGCAGGTTGAAATATTCGTAGCGCAAGTATTCCTGCTCGAGAAAATAAATGAATGCATAGTAGTTGAGAATGCCTGTTTCGCTGCGCGTCAGACTCTTGATCACGCTCTGGAACTGGTTCTCATCCACGCCCAGCGCTTTCAATCGCGCCAGACGGTTTTGAGTCGGAGCTTGATCGGTGATTTGCACCAGACCACAGCTGACCAGATTGAATAGGATCGGCACCCATTGCGTTTTGTCCATCGGTCGCTTGCGCTGGGTGATGTCATAAACCGTACTGCGGTTATCGATCATGTCGTAAAACTCGATCTGAGGCTCAAGCGCTATTGGTGCGCCTTTCTCGAGGCGAGCGGCAAATTCCTGCTCGGACATCATGGCATTTTTGCGGACGAGACACGATTCCTGCTTCAGTCCGGCCGTCTCCAGATATTTCCACTGGTCGAGCAGGGTGACGCCCTCCATGAGCACGGCGTCAAGGCGCTTGTTGATCGAGCGCTCCTGCGTCTTCTCATCAGGCCAGAAACGGAACTCGCCTTGCAGCCAGGTGATCAGCTCGCAAAGGGCATGATCGCCAACGTTCTCTTTCAGCTTGCAGTGCAGCGGAATGCCTTCCTGGAAATAAACCTGGCATGAATCAGCCTTGGTTTTTATATCGAGGCGACCGGTCATTTTTGCCAGATTGATTGATTGCAACAAGTTCGGCACTTGCAGTTTGTTCAGATCTCCCTCGAGAGTGGCTTTCGCTCCTGGTTTGGGCGGCTCGAACAAAATTGTCGCGGTGCTTTCCGGCTGCCCGACCGAGGAGGCGGTGCGCGTCGGACTCAAACCGCTCGTGGTGGCAACCGGATTGTATGCCCCGGTGTTAGCGCTTTCGCCGGCGCTTCCGTAGAGAGCGCTGGATGGAATGACGTCTTGCAGCTGGTCACCGCCGGCGGAGCTGGCCAGCAAATTGCAAATCAAAGACAGGTCTCGACAAGGGTGTTTCCAGAGAATTTTCGGCGGACCGCCCGTGTACTGAGTCAGCGACCATTCCGGATCCATTTGTTGTTCGGGATCGATGTCCTTCGACTCGTAACGAACAGCCAAAACGAAATCAGACTTCCGATCGCTGCTGGCGAAGGGCATCTCCACAATGCGACCGGACATCTTCTGGGCTTCTTGCATCAAGAAGCTGATATCTCCATAGCCGGGAATCGCCATTTGTTTTGGCAGCCGTATGGATCTTTGCTGTGCAGAGGGCTTGCTAGGGGGCTGATACATTGGAATCCAAAATCGCTCTTTATACAGTTAAGACTACCAAATTACCCGGGGGCAACAATGGGCCGTCGACTGGTGCCAATAACCTATCCCAGTTGTTCCCCGCCCAGCACAATATGTACCGTGGCAAGAGCAAATTTTGATCTGGTCTATTTTATGGATAAAGACCCCGCAAACGCTTGGCTTCCGCTATGGTCGAAACGCCAAGCCGCAAAGCAGCCATTCTGGTTCTGAGATTGCTCTCTTTTGACAAAGTAAAAACGCGATCGCAGGCACGTCCCATAATTTGTTCGAGACGATCGTTGACCTCCTCCTCGGACCAGAACAACTGGGTCAATCCTTGCACCCACTCGAAATAGCTGACGGTTACGCCGCCGGCGTTGGCCAATATATCGGGAACCACCAACACGCCCTTTTCATGCAAATAAATATCAGCCTCTGGGCTCGTCGGTCCGTTGGCGCCCTCGACCACGATTTTGCACTTGAGCGAGTCGACGTTGTCCTCGCGGATCTGATTGCCGAGCGCCGCCGGCACCAAAATATCGCATTCGGTGGCAAGCAATTCCTGATTGTTTATCGCCGTCGCTTGCGGAAAGCCGGTTACCCTGCCCATCTCCGACAGGTAGGCCAGCAATCTCGGTATATCGAGCCCTTGCGGATTGTAGATGCCGCCATGAACATCGGAGACGGCAACCACTTTGTAGCCGTGGGCATGCAATTGTTTGGCTGCAATCGAGCCGACGTTTCCGAAGCCTTGAACAGCCACGCTCGGCGCTTCCGATTTCAAACCGGCATGCGACACGGCCCGGCGGACACAATAGGCGACGCCGCGCCCGGTGGCTTCGTGCCTGCCGAGCGAGCCGCCAATCGCCACGGGCTTGCCCGTCACTACGCTCGGCACCGTATGGCCGACGTTGATGCTGTACGTGTCCATGATCCAGGCCATGGTCTGCTCGTTTGTGTACATGTCGGGTGCCGGAATATCTTTGTCCGGTCCAAGCAAGTTGATGATTTCCGACGTGTAGCGGCGCGTCAGTCTCTCCTGCTCGCCCAGCGACATCTTCCAGGGTTTGCAGC
The DNA here is from genome assembly GCA_021324135.1 of Pseudomonadota bacterium. GTDB lineage: Bacteria > Cyanobacteriota > Vampirovibrionia > Obscuribacterales > Obscuribacteraceae > JAJPJO01. The sequence goes on along the minus strand of JAJPJO010000227.1, from coordinate 1,845 downwards.
GAATGCCGCCCTTGGCGCCGCCATACGGCAAGCCCATGAGGGCGCACTTCCAGGTCATGAGCATGGCCAGAGCCGCTACTTCACCGAGATTCACCTCCGGATGGAAACGAATACCACCTTTGGCAGGACCGAGAGCGACGTCGTGATGGACGCGATAGCCGGTAAACGTTTGCACCAGACCGTCGTCCATACGCACGGGCACGGTGACGGTCAAAGAGCGCTTCGGATAGCGCAGGCGCTCGTGCAGTTGGGTCGGCAAACCCATCTCCTTGGCGATCTCGTCAAGTTGGCGCTGGGCCATGACAAACAGCGGAGTTTCGCACTCCATCAAGGGCGCCGCGCTCGGCATGGTAGCAACCATCAGCTCTACCTCCTGAAGTAAGCTCTTGAGCGTATATCGTACTGTCTGAAGATGGGCTCTAAGGCAAAATCGCTATGCTTTCTTCAAGATCAGAATCTCATCGCCGGAGCCGCCTGCGCAATAAACGCTATAATCTTTCGGCTTTGCACCTTGCGATATCGCGAAGGGAGGGCGGCTTGCCAGGACCATGAGCTTCAACTTCAAATTCGGACCGGAGCATTTGCTTCAGGTTCTGCTCGTTTTCATTCCCCTGGCATTTCTGGGTCACTTTCTCAAGTGGCCTGCGCACATAACGTTCTTCATGAGCTGTCTTTCGATTGCGCCGCTGGCAGGGCTGATGGGCAAAGCCACCGAGGTGCTGGCCGACAAAATCGGCGCCGGCGCCGGCGGGCTGCTTAACGCCACGTTCGGAAACGCCTGCGAGCTCCTCATCGCCTTCTCGGCTCTGCGAGCCGGACTTGTCGATGTCGTCAAGGCGTCGCTGACCGGATCGATCATCGGCAACGTTCTTCTCGTGCTGGGAATGTCGATGCTGGCGGGCGGCATCAAGCACAAGACGCAAACTTTCAACCGCACCGCCGCCACCACATCGGCGACGCTTCTGGCTCTGGCAGCCATTTGTCTTATCGTGCCGGCCTTTTTCCACTTCCACGGCGGCAAGCTCGTCACTGTCGATGAAGAGCATAAACTGGCGCTCTGCATCGCCATCGTGCAATTCGTCGTCTACTGCCTGAGCCTGCTCTTCAGTTTAAAAACGCACAGAAACTTGTATGTGCGCGAGATTGACGAGCTCTCCACTCAAGCGATCGGCACCCAGGGTTGGGGCGTGAAGACGAGCATCGCTGTTCTTGCCGTCACCACCGTGATGGTCGCCGTGCTTTCCGAGATTCTCGTCAATCAGGTGGAGGCCACTGCCCAGGGAATCGGCTGGACGCACATGTTCATCGGTGTAATCGTGGTCGCCATTGTCGGCAACGCCGCCGAGCACAGCACGGCCGTATTGATGGCCATGAAGAACAAAATGGATTTGAGCATGGGCATCGCACTCGGCTCATCGACGCAGATCGCATTATTCGTCGCTCCAGTCATGGTTTTCGCCAGCTTTATGCTTGGCAAACCGATGGACCTCGCCTTCAGCGGTTTTGAGGTAATGGCAGTGGCGGTCTCGGTTATAATCCTTGCTTTCGTGGCCACCGACGGCGAGTGCAATTGGCTCGAGGGTGTGCAATTAATGGCTGTTTATCTGATTCTTGGCGCGACGTTCTTTTTTCTTTGAGGTTGGTGTATACAAAGATGCCTGAATTGCCTGAAGTGGAGACGGTTACACGAGGATTAAACAAAGTAATCCCGGGCGAGCAAGTCAAAAAAGTGGAAGTGCTGCGCCCCGATTCGATTGCTTATCCCAAGCAAGCGTCGGACTTCGCACGCAATCTCCAGGGACATGTTTTTAAACGAGCAGCGCGCCGCGGCAAATACATTATCAT
>JAJPJO010000319.1 GCA_021324135.1 Pseudomonadota bacterium | reverse complement strand
TTCGAATTTCTCGACAATGTTACGGCCCTGTTGAAAGACGAGAGCCTGAACGTCTTATCGCAGAAACGTGATATGCCAGCTGCCCTGGTCGATGACTGGCTGAATCTGATGAGGATGAAGCGTGGAGTGATACTATGCGCGGTGCAGGGGGGCGTCTTCTCGGAAGGCATCGATTATCCCGATGATATGCTGATTGGCACGATCATCGTCGGTCCGCCCGTGCCAATCTACGATCTGGAGAGGAGAGCTCAAATACGATATTTCCAGGAGAAGTATGGTAACGGTGAGGCCTATGCCTCCATCTATCCGGCCATGAGCAAGGTCGTGCAGAGCGCCGGCAGAGTGATTCGTTCGCCTGAGGATCGCGGAATCATAATTCTCATGGGTAAACGCTTCATGGAAAAGGATTACACCAGTGCTATGCCTGGCGATTGGTTCTGCGATTCGGTTGAGGAGCTCGTTTCAAAAGCGATTATTGCAGACCTGCAAGAATTTTGGAGCGCGGAGCATCAGCCACATGGGCCTTGCGGGCCTCATGAGGAACTTGAACGTTCTTTGCCTGAACAGTTGAAAGGATTCAAGCAATCTGCGTTAATGTTTGAACGCCAAGGATCTACCTGATGACGGCATCATCCAAGAGAAGAAAAACCGCTAAGGACAATAAGTTCGAATTCTCCGAACATGTTTGTCTGTTTGTTGATTGCCAGACGACAGGGGCAAGCCCCGCTAATGGAAATCTACTCGAACTGGCCTGGTGCACCGCCAACGCATCCGGATCGAGCTATACACCATTGCAATCGTATCTTATTCGCCAGCCAGAGGACCATCCAATCCCGCCCAGGATTCAAATGCTGACCGGTATCACGGCCGAGCATCTGGATCAGGCGGTACCACACTCGGTGCTAGTGAAAGAGCTGCGGCGGAGTTTGAAAAGACTACCCGAACCGAAGCTGTGCATCATCCATTATGCCCGGTTCGAGCAACCATTTCTCCTGTCATTGATGCAAGAGCATGCACGCATGCAAGCCTTGCCATTTGAAACCGTATGCACATTCGAGATTGCACGCCGGCTTTATCCCAATCTTCCATCGCGCGGAATTAAGGCTCTAGGCGGGTTTCTTGGCATGGATATGGCGGAGCTGAAGCGCTCGAGCAGCCACGTCGCTGCAACAGTCGAGATATGGAGGCATTTAGTTGATTGCTTGCTCGAGCAAAAAATTTCCACACTAAGCGAGTTGCAGGAATTTCTTGCCTCACCGGCGGTGGCGAAGCGCAAGCGCCTGGAATACCCGATGGAGAAATTGAAGCGATTGAATCTGCCGGATGTGCCGGGTGTATACCGCATGCTGAGCGCATCCAATAGAGTGCTCTATGTCGGCAAGGCGACATCATTGCGTGCCCGGGTTAACAGCCACTTCAGGGGACGAAAAAACAAGTCGACGAAAGCCCTTGAATTGCTGACCCAGGTGAACCATGTTTCAATAACTGAGTGCAGATCTCCACTGGAAGCTGCATTGCTTGAGGTGGATGAGATCAAACGATTTAACCCGCCGTACAACACGAGCCTGAAGGCGGGTAATAGAGCATTGCTCTATTTCTCCAGACAGTTCGACGCCATCAGCGAAACTCAGGATTTTCTTCACCCGATCGGACCTTTTACCAGCTCATATTCAATTGACAGTATTATTCGTTTGAGCAATACCATATATAGTGGCATGCTCGATCCCTTCATAATTTTTACCGATCTCGAACCGGATTCGCTGGTCGACGGCATCAGAATATTTCTTCAGCGTCATGATCTCGAGTTCGGGCAATTCATACCACCGCGGACTCTGCTGGCTATGGGTTTATCGATGTTTCGCAGGCAACGCTTAGAAGCCAGGAAGTCTAAGCTCAATGATATCGAATACGATATTACTTCCGCAAGCGAAGCGGACCTGCATCATGACGATGATAATGCACATGAGCCGGACTTTGAAGATTTCGATCAAGAAGAAATTGATGATCTGGAGGTGAGTCCGGAAGACGTCGCCGATCAAATAGAAAGAATGTTGATAGGTGCAGCCAGGGCGTACATTGTTTCTAAGGAATTAACCCGACTGCTGGATACGCGCATTACATTTCAGTATCAAGATCAAAAGCTGGGCTTGCAAGTTCGCCATGGTGCGATATTAGCGCCAGATGAAGACCGGGAACCTGATGAGAAGCTCGAGTTGAGGTGGAGACAGTTGAGCCTCTGTGATTACGATCGTATGCGAGTGCTTCTAACAGAACTGGCAAAGATGCGGGCCTGCCGTCAAGAACTTGTGATCGAGCCGCACATTCCTTTCTTGAGCTATTTTTAGGCTAGATATGCTCGTTTCAGTCATTGCGGATACTCACATTAAGGTGGCGGCTAAAGATTTGCCGCAACAGGCTTATCACTGGATTCGCCAGTCGGATGCCATTATCCATGCCGGGGACCTGGTCAATGAAATCATTCTTGATCGGCTGGCAAATTTGTGCCCCGTCTATGCTGTCCTTGGAAACAACGATCGAGGGCTGAAGTTGCCATTATTCCTCGAGCTCGAATTGGAGGGCGTAAAACTCGCGGTCATCCACGATTCAGGACCAAAACACAACCGAGGCAAACGCCTGAGACAAAAGTTTCCTGAAGCCCGAATTGTCGTTTTCGGTCATTCACACATTCCGGTCTGCTCAGATGAAGAAGGATTACTGCTGTTCAATCCAGGCTCACCGACCGACAAACGCGGGCAGCCGTACCCTACAATGGGTCTTCTTCGTCTCAATGACGGAGAATTTGCAGCCGAGATAGTGAATCTTTAGGCAAATAGTAATAAGATCGATATTTCAAGCTGTTGGAGATTTAGAAATGTCGAACTTCTTTCAGGTCAATCAGCAAATTCCCGAAGAGGTGAAGCAAATAATTCGCTTCGCCAGCGAGGATGAAGTGACTGAGATAATGCTTCAGTCGCTGCGAATGGCCGTCGAAAACCCAGACGAGCTGGCCAGAGCGATGCCGAATGTTCCTCAAGAAATGTTGGCGAGTTTGAGGTTCTTCCCGAAGACAGATGCCGCTCTTAGGCCGATGGCGCGAGTCATGGCGCAACTTCTGATCGATCAGGTGAAGCATGGAAAGAATCCCTCGCCTGAGGAGGTTAGCAAAAAAGTCAGCGAAGCTCTGCTTGGCTCCGGTGCGATGATGCCTGGAATGGGCATGCCTGGCATGGGTCTGCCGGGAATGGGGGGAGCACCTTTCAATGTGCCGCCTTCCCCAGGAATCACGGGCCTGAATCCAGCTTCGCTCGGAGCGGCAGGAACGTCCTCTACTGCTGCGCTTTCTGCAGCCACCGGTGCGTCACTGGACCCGGCAATATCAGCTAAAGTCGAGAAACATATTTCCAACGGCAAAAATCGTCTGGCTGAGCAAGAATTCGAAGAAGCTGAAAATGAATTCGCTGCTGCTGTTCAACTCCTGGATGAGCAGGGTGTGAAAAACGAGTTATTGTTCACCGCCCTTCAGCATCAGTCAATCGCCCAACTCGAGCAGGCTGAGTACCTGAAAGCAGAGCCTGTGCTTAAGCGCTGGCTGCGCCTCGGCGAGGAATTGTACTCGCCCGAGTATGGATTGCTGGCCGGCGCATACCTCGGGTTGGCTCGGGTTCGCGAAAGTCAGCAGAAGATGGAAGATGCGGAGCTGCTCTATAAGCGCGCCTTGACTATAGCCGAGCGCACGGGAGAGCAGGATGCCGACAGTTATATTGCCACCATCGATTCAGTCGCCTACTTTTATGAGTCGAGGAAACGCTACAAAAAAGCTGATCCGCTCTTTGAAAAGTCGTATGCTTTGCGAAAGAAGCTCTATGGCGAGGACACAGTCGAGCTGGCTGATTTTGAAATAGAGTTTGCCCTTGTTTTGAACGATCGTGGGCAGCATGATGAGGCTGTAGTTTGGTGCAAGCGAGCCGTGGAATGCAAAACGGAACTGCTTGGAGAGAAGGACCCCGAGACGATCGAAGCCACCATTCAACTGGCCGAGATCATGTTTGACGCCAAAAATTTCGCAGGCGCTGAGCCGCTTTTGCGCAATGCAGTCGAGTGTCTGGCGGGGTCATGCGATGAGGCGCAGGTGGACGCCCTCGAGCTGCTGGCACAGCTTTTGCATGAAACCGGCCGCGATGAAGAAGCTCAACAGATTGAGCAAAAGCTCAAAGAAAACGAATAGA
>JAJPJO010000371.1 GCA_021324135.1 Pseudomonadota bacterium | reverse complement strand
TGCTGCGCGATTATCTTATCGAGATCGCCATTGTTCACTTGCTCGGGATGCAAGATCTCATTGAGAGTGGCGTCGTATCCGATGCGCATGTAGTAGTTCAATTCTTGTGGTGTGACACCAAAGCCGGCGCGTCTAAGCAGATGCTCGATCCAGCTTGCTTCACTTTTTGATTGGCTCATTGCAGTTCACATTAATAAAAAGGAGAGAGTGAGATCGTTTTTTCGGGATTCAAACTTAGTATGCCCATCTCGCTGAAGAGTAAAAAAGTGGAGTTTAGATTTCTCTGTCCGTTTGGCACCGCTCAGTAAATAGACCATGAGCTTCAGCTCTATGTTCCTTTGCGCGGTCTTTGCTTCATGCTCGGCTACATTTTCGGTCGGAACCAGCATGAAAAGGGGCGGCGCATCCCGGTCAGCTCCCCTGCTCCTTAATAGCAGCCAAAACACCCCTCATGCGCTCCCAATGCGAACCTTCCCAAAAGTACCGGGCGCAAGAGGCGCATTTGACGAAGGTAGGGTACAGGCGAAAAATTTTGTCTGGCACATGCCCGCGCGCTTCTTCCTTGTCGCATGCGACCAGCAAGGAATTGCAGGCGAGGCAGCGGGTAAAGCAGCGATCAGTCTTAAGGCGCAGGTCTTTCATGACCTGCGCCAGCTGTTGGCGCCAATCCTGACCGCGAACAAAGAGAGCCTGCACTTGACGCATAGCTACCGGGCGCCGCTTCACGACGCCTGTGTCTTTGGTAAGAATGATGCGATTTTCTTCCTCGGCTATCTTGACCAGGTCGGAATCGTCTATGGGATTGATGAACAAGGTATCGTAACCCAGCGCCCTCAACCAGACCGCAAGTTTTCCAACGTTGTTATCGACAATGAATTTGGGAATCATAAATGCAGGCAGCCGTTCGACCTACATTCAATTTTAGTGCACATCCCCAGCACCCGGGCAGGAGAGCGCCATGAAAAGAACTATTCTCACCTCTTTGGCAGGTTCTATAAGCGCCTTGCTGATCGCATCCGGCTGCAGCAGCAGCGGCAATCAAGCCCCGCAGGAGCCGAAGCTGAGCGGGCTGAAGCTCAGCACCGCTAATTCTTCCATCCAACCCGGTCAGAATGTGACCATTACAGGCTCGCTGAAGAACGCCGGCGGACCCTTTAAGGGTCTGAAGATCAGCGTTCAAGGCAGCGGCGTCACCAACTCGGTGGTCGCCATGCCCCAGTCCAGCCAGTCGAAAGTGGAGAATTTCTTTGAAGCTCGCAAAGATATGGCGATGGCGTCTGAGCATCCATCGTTTCTCAAACCGGATGCCCAAACGATGGAAGCATCGTTGCCCAATCTCGAGTGCAAAGGCGAAGTGGTTAACTTCTCGCTCGTGATGCAGGCGCTCAAGGATGGAAACGCAGATTTACACGTCACGATCACGCCCATCGAGTCGCCGAAAAATTTCTGCGACGGCTGGATAAACGTTCCGATTCACAAGATGAATTCACCGCTTGCAGGCAGCTGAGCCGCATCTATTTCGTTTCGGTTGCGGGCGCATTCGGCGGGGCTGATTTTTTCACTTCTTCAAGACGCTGAGCGATTTTGCTTGCCTCATCATCTTGCTTCAAGTTTTTCAGCACTTCATGATATTGCTCAAGCGTCTGCTGGAGCTGCTCGTGAGTAAGGATTTTGTTGTCTTCTCCGTATAAGAACATCGTTTCCTTAAAAAGATCAGCCGCGCCGGCGTCATCCTTCATTGACTTTGCAGTCTCGGCAAGCTGCAGTCGCAGGCGCATTGTGTCGGGACTTTTTGCCCCCTTCGCCTTACGCTCGAGATAGTAAGCTTGTTTGAACGAATTGTATGCGTTCTTATAATCAGATCGCTTCGAGTTGAGAGTGCCCAGGTCGATTAGAGTAGGAATCGACTCATTGTTGCCCGGTCCGTAAAATTTCACGTAACTGACCAGGGCACTGCTCAACTGCGAGATTGCTTCTTGAATTTTATTTTGCCGGACCAGAATAAGACCCATTTGTCGTTGCAGCTCAGGAATTTTTTTGTCGACGGAACCGAAGGTGTTCTGCCGGATCGCCAGCGATTTCTGCAAGTCTTTCAAAGCCTCGTCGAGATTGCCCTTTTTCTCCAGGTCCTTACCTTGCTCCTCGAGTTTTTGCGCTTGCGCACCAAGATAACCGCTCGAAACGTACTTAGGTGCTCCCGGTCCAAGCTTCGTCTTCTTCTCTTTATCGATCGCTTGAGAATTGACCTTTTCGCCGCCACCAAGAAAGTGCAGTCCCTCGATGGCCTTCCGCTGATAATGTCCATCGGTCTGAGCGTCTGCAGCTTTTGTGGTAAAGCCGATGATCGAGGCAAGTGATACCATCGGAACCAATAAACAGGCTGAAACGATCGGTAGTGACAAACGAAATCCGAGGAGCGTTATATTGATTGGCATGATCGAACCCCTTTTCCGCTGAAAAGCTCAGTTGTCTCAAGCCTATTATGCCCACTATTGCCAGTAATCCGGCGCTACCCGCGGCGGGGTCTTATCTGCCATTTGCCGGCGGCGGACCGAGAATGCCAACTGATTGTTATCGGCAATAGAGTCAACCACGCACCTGACGAGTTTGAAGCCGCCGGCGGGATTGAGGTGGACGGTATCGAGATAGTCGGTGTTGTTGAAGCGCGGATCGTCGTACAGATCAAGCCAGGTGCCACCGTATTTGGTGGTGCTGGCGGCGACATCGGCGCGGAAATCCTTCCAGAACTTCTCGGGCAGGAGGGCGCGGTTCGGCCACAAGCTCGGCATGCCCACGACCAGCACTTTGATATCCTCGGCCTGGAGATAAGCAAGAAACTCTTCGAAAAATCTTTTTTCAATCGGATAAATCGGCGGATCGGGATTCTTGTAGCGCATCGCATATTCGCGAGTGTTGTCTTGAAACGCACCCCAGGTAGATGCCACCACTTTCCATTTCCCGGCCGTGACTTCCT
>JAJPJO010000204.1 GCA_021324135.1 Pseudomonadota bacterium | reverse complement strand
TGCCGCGAGGTCTGCTCGTGTTTTTGGGCCATCAATTTCAATGATTGCACCTGAGCGTTCAGGGCTTCGACCTGCTTTTCGTCTTGTTGAAGACCGGCTTTCTGCCTGGACAACTCCTCATCTTCAAAGAGCAGTTGTTTTGAGATCTCGGCATGGCGCTCCTTGATCTCGGGCAGCGAAATGAGATGGCTTTCGATTACGTCGATTCTTAATTTCGTGTTTCGGGCCTGAATTTTGCAGGCTTCCTGAAGTCGATCGAAGTAAGAGAGACCGAGTATTTCACTGAGGACCTGCTTGCGCTCCGAGGGTGCACGGGTGGTGAATTCATCGGCGCGCCCCTGTCGCAGATAAGCACTGTTGATAAATGTGTCGTAATCCATCCTGAGCAGATTGCAAATCGTTTGCTGAGTGGCGCGCATGCTCGGGCCTGTCAAGCTGCGCCAGTGGTTCAGCGGCTCGCTCTGGCCGGGCTGCATCTCGCTTTGATAATGAACTGCCTGACCGGCATAGGCAGGCGCCAGCGCCACCGGCGCTCCGGAGGGTGGTGCCGAGGCTGCCCCGGCCGTGAAAGCTGCCGCCGCCACCCTCGCCAGCGGAGATGAAAAGGCGCCTCCACTGGCAGTGTAGTCGGATATTTCTTCTATATCGGGAATCTCCGGATATGCATTGGATATGAATTGTGTATCCGGATCGGCACCGCCCCTGGTTTCACTCCCGCTTGAGCGATCAAGGGCGTTGACCAGAACTTGCAACTCGAGAGAGCCCTTTGATATCGATTTTTGCGACTTTGAAGCACGGGTCTGCCGCGAGCGTCGCACTCGATATATGCGATTCTCATACTCGAATACCAGCGAGACCCACATCTCCTTTTCGCCCAGGCGAACCAGCTCATCGGAGGAGGATCGGGCTTGCTCCCATAGTGCCCAGGTGACGGCATCGAGCAGGGCCGATTTCCCCGAGCCGTTGTGTCCGGATAAACAAGCCACGTTTATCAAGCTCAAATCGAGGCTGGCCTCGGCGTAGCTCATGAAATTATGGAGGGTAAGAGACTTTAGAATCACAACGAACTTAGTCCGGAAAACGTATCGATCCCGTCTTGCATGCCATAATGAGGTTTCTGCCTCGAAGGTATCATAATCTACTTTTGCTGGCACAAACATGGTGTAAAACCAATGTCGGAATCGAAAGAATTTAGCAATAGTGAAAATCCGGATGGTTCTGGCAAGACTCGAGCGGAGGCTGAGCAAGCCGAGCAAAAGGGCGAGAAAAACGGCGACCGGACCGATGAATCATCGAGCGGGTTCAACTCTCTTTCAAGCGAGCGAGAACCGTCCCAGAGCGATTCCCATGCACGTCCTCAACCAGCCTTCCTCTTATTCCTGCGCATCGCCTTTTTTCTCTCGGGCTTCGCTGCCTTAGTCTACGAAGTGGTCTGGCAGCGTGTCCTGGTGCGCCTGGTTGGCGAAAGCACACCGGCCGTGTCGGCAATCGTCTGCTCGTTCATGGCCGGACTTTTGATCGGATCTCTCTTCGCACCGCGCTTGATTCGAAGAACCACATCAATCAGTGCTCTCGTTCGGCTGATGGCGATTGTCGAATTTCTGATTGCGATTGCCGGGGTCATATCAGTCAATTTATGTAAGACAAGTTTTATTCAATCGAGCAACGATTTGTTCCTCGCTTTCTGCCAGTCCAACGGATCGCTGCTTGCTGTGCTGAGCACGCTCGTAGCATTTTTGCTCATGCTCGTGCCCACTTCCCTGATGGGCGCCACTGTGCCGATCATGGCCGCTCTTTCAGGATCGCTTGAGTATCCGCGCCCGAGGAGCAGTTCAGATGCAGAGAGCCTTAAAACCTCCGATGGCAGCCTGAAGCTCTCGCAGCTTTTAAGAGGAAGCTCGACGCACGAACTGGCCTATTTCTACGCCTTCAACACTACTGGTGCTGTATTTGGTGCGCTCTTCGCCGGGCTGCAGTTCTTGCCGAGCCTGGGCGTATCGCAATCAATCTATTGCGCCTCGGCGATCAACGTCCTGGCGAGCGTGCTCTCTGCCCTGGCTGCCTTTCTCTTCTCGGCCACCAGTGAGGTAAACATTAAGCCCGGTGAGCGAAACACGCAAAGGCGAGCCGACAGCCCCGATGATGCGAAGGACTCGGCGCCGCATTTGATGGTGGTATCAGGGGTGGTGCTGATCTGCGGCTCTCTCTCGATGTCCATGCAGATTGTTTGGACCAGATTCCTGGTTCTGATATTTGGCAGCTCCACTTTTGCATTATCGGTGGTGCTGGCCATATTTATCGCCGGGCTGGCTCTGGGAGCCTGGCTTATTGCATTGATGGTCAGGCGTGTGCGGGACAAGGGGCCGCTATTCTCCTTCCTGATTGCCGTTACTGCCGTCTTGCTCGGTGCCGTTCAATTCCAGTACCAACAATTGCCCGCCTTATACCTGACCAGCAAGAAGTGGCTGCTTGATTTTTTTGCGCCCGGTCTGGTTCACGATTCCATCTCCATGATCGTCTGCGCCTCCTGGCTCATTCTGCCGGCCGCCACCCTCATGGGCACCATCTTTCCGCTGGCGCTCGAATGCGCCGCGGACATAGCCGGCAGAGGGCGAGTTGCAAGCGACGGCGATCAAAGGGAGCAGGGAATTTTATCCAGGCAAGCCGCCCGCCTTTATGCTTTGAATCTGGTCGGCTGCCTCTTCGGCTCGCTTGGCACCGGTCTGTTTACTTTGCCGGCCATGGCTCAGTATTTTTTGAGCGGCATTGAGGTAACCACAATTCTGGTTGCCTGCTTTTATATACTGCTCGCTTTCATAGTGGCATTCAGCATGCAGCCTGACAGCAAGGTGGCGTTGAAATCATTGCGCGATGTAATTTTCCTCACCGCCTTCGCCTTCGCTCTGGTGATTTTGCGCCCCGCCTGGAACCCCGCTCTCATGTCCTCAGGAATTGCCTTTGTATCCAGTGATGAGCTGCGGCGCTACGAAGTGGCAAACATTATCGACGTCATGTCTCAGAAGACCGGAAGCTCTAATGACGGTCTGGCTAAAGTGCTTTTTTATCGCGAGGGAATCAACAGCACCGTGGCGGTCGGCAGCCGACCTGATGCCAATCTCAACTATCTCAAGAACAACGGTAAGACGGAAGCATCGTTGCCAATCGATCCATTTTTGCCCGCACCGCAGAGCGACATGCCTACTCAAACACTCTTAGGCTTATTGCCGGCTGTCTTGTCGCTTCCGGAGACATCCGGTGCAGAAGCGACCGGAACACCAGGAGCTAATACCCTTGAGGGACTGGTGATCGGTTACGGCAGTGGCACCACCTGCGGTGCGCTGCTCAATTTCCCCTGGGTGAGGCGGGTGACGGCCGTTGAGCTGGAGGATGCTGTTTGGGCGTCGGACCGTTTCTTTCAGCCGACTAACGGCAATCCATTGAGGAGAGAATGGGTCGATGCTCGCCGGATGAATCAGGTGACTGTCGATGCGCGCAACTTTTTGTCTACTCATCCCGAGCAGTTCGACTTCATCGTTTCGCAAGCCGCCGAGCCATGGTTGAGCGGTTCGGCGGATCTGTATACCAGAGAGTTTTTCGAGCTCTCCAGTCGGCGTTTGAAAAAGCAAGGTATATTCTGCCAATGGTTGCCCCTGTATAGTCTGAATAATGCCAAGCTTAAGATCCTCTTGCGTACCTTCCATTCCGTTTATCCAAATGTTTTCGTCTGGCACCCCAGGCGCTCCGGCGAACTGATTCTGACCGGCTCTTCATCAGCAGAGCGACGGGTGATTGATTTTCAGAGTCTGAGCAACTCCCTGAATAAAAGTGAGGTTATAGCAGCTCTGGAGCGCATCGGTATCGATAACCAGTATGATTTGATCAGTTGTATGTTCGGCTCGCCCGACACTCTGCAAGCCGATGTCACGGACTCGACTCTGGTAAACACGGACGACAATTTGATTGTCGAGCTTGAGCCCGAGCGCGAGCTTCCTCCAGATGAATTCAACATCGACCTGCGTTTGTCCAATCTCTGGAGCAAGCGCTCCGCCGATCAGGTCGGGCAGCCGCAAAATGGTTTGGACAGAGCATTAGCGCTGGCTTATGCCAAGAGGAAGCGATTTGAATCGGCGCCCTTCAGCGATATCTATTACTACGGAATTCTTGACGGCTCGCCCCTCGATCGCCGGCCGCCACCGCCTCTGGCGGCACCGTCGTTTTTGAGCCCGGCGCGAAATATTTTCAAGAACGATTCCGGCTCTTCGACTCAGTCCAAAACCGATGAGGAGGACAAAGCTCTGCTCGACTTCCGCTATTGGCTCTATATGGGTGATGCCGAAAAGGCGATGCGGAGCTTCAAAGACGTATCTGCTGAAAAAGCCACCACCTATGATGGCTTGTGCGATGTCGCTACCGGCTACCTGATGAAGTCTGAGTTCGATCAATCCGCCTCGCTCTTCGCCAGGGCACAAGCGCTGCGAAAGGGAGCCAGAGCACAGGCCGGTGTCGGCCTGTCATATTGGCTCTTGAAAAAAGACAAGCAGTCGGAACCTCTGCTTCGCTCCGCCCTGAGCCAGGATCCGAACCAGTTTCTGGCTCGTTACGCCCTGGCTCAATTGCTTTGCAAGTCCGGCAAGCAGGAGGAAGGGCTGAGGAACATGCGCATGGCCAGCCGCATCAATCCAGGCTCGCCGTTGCCCGGAATATTTGTTACCGCCTTCTACATCGAGCAGGAAAATTATGCCGCGGCTGCCGACAATCTTCATCTGGTCATGCGCCGGCAAAACGCACTTTTGCCGGAGGCCGTGGCCCTGGGATATCTGATCGCCGAGAAAACGAAGCGCTCGCCTGATCTGCTCAACAGCTTCGCTCAACGCTACAGAAAGCTGGCGGGCAAAGATATAACGGTCGAGTCAAGCAAACAGATCGCCCTTGCCATTTTGAGGGAGCCATTTGGCCTCCGGTCCTTCGCTGACCCGGCCCGATAAACGGTCACCCGTTCCCTTTTTACAATTTCTTTAATGAAATCGGCGACCGTCAACCCTTGTGCTATCTCAAATATGGAAATAGCCCCCGATCTCTTTTAAGAATCGAAGGGTTATTGACCAAATCTTGTGTAAGAATCCAGAATGGAGCCTCACAATTCAGTCCGGTAAGAGTGATGTCACAGCGCCTGCTTCTTGTCGAGGATAGCCCGACGCAATTGATCACCCTTAGAAGCATGCTCGAGGCTTCAGGGTATACCATCCTTTCATCAAAGAGCGCCGCAGAGGGGCTTGTGCGCGCCTATAACGAGCTGCCGGACCTGATCATATCCGATGTCGTCATGTCCGGAATCAATGGCTATCAGCTTTGCCGTTTGGTGAAGAACGATCCGGAGCTGGCTTCAATTCCGGTAATCTTGCTGACCAAGCTGGACGGATCACTCGATCGCTTCTGGGGCATGAAGTCGGGTGCCGACCGGTTCATACCCAAGGAGCCCGGCTATCCCAGCCTGCTCAAGGCGGTGCGAGAACTGCTCGAGAACAGCAAAGCCGAGCCCAGGCTGAGGCTGGTAGGCGAGCCCTCTCAGGCACCGACGGCGCATGAGATCAATGCCCGTCTCAATCAGTTGCTGGAGCGCCTGTTATTTGAAGCGACCATTGTCGACGAGGTCAGGAAGTTGAGTGAAGAGACGCTCGACCTGGCCTTGATAGCAGACAAGCTTTTTCAATTGCTCTCCTCGATTCTGGATTATGAAGCAGCCGCTCTGGTTGTGAATGAGGGATCGATCTCGTCCGTCTATCTGGATTGTGCCAAGCATGTCTCTGAGGCGGCGCTTACCTCTTATGTAAGCAAGGTCAGCCTGCAACTGGGGTTGCCGCCGTTCAAGGCTAAAATCAACAAGCAACTTTATTACCCGGAGAATTCCGTAACCCAGCCAATTGATGTTCAAGGCGGGCGCCTGGGATTGCTCGTGGTGGTGCCGCCGGCCAACATGGCCTACCAGCCCGGAGACCAGAAGGTGGTGCGCATTATCTGCGACCAGCTCTCCGTTCTGCTCAGAATCTTCAGATTGCACGACAAGCGTGCCGTGGCTTCGCCGTAGAGCCGGCTCAGTCTTCTTCCTCATCATCAGGCTTGCTCGGATCATTTTCTTGCTCACCGGATGCGGTATCACTTTCAACAGCCCTCACCACCGAGCCGGGAATGACGGAGTCAATCTGAGTCAGACGTGGTCTCATCTTGCTCAGATCTTCCTCGGGAGTGTCGGACAAGAACATGTCAGCAATTGATCCTTCCAGTTTATAGACCAGCTGCCATTCGCCCGACTTCATCCGGGTCTGAGCCTCACCTGCCTTAATCTCTTCCGTGGCTTCATCATCAACGACAACATCCTCATCATCATCAAACTGGGCGCTTCTCATCTGCCCTGATGAATCGAGGCTGCTGATCTCGGCCTCGACATCGTCGATGGCTCGATCGAGACTCTTTATCTCTTCCTCGAAGCTGCCGATGTCCTCTTCTAGTTTTTCGGCGTCAAAGGCGACCTCATCAGTGATGCGTTGAGACGGCCCGAATTGATCCGTGCCAGCCGATGAGCTCTGGCTGCTCGACTCTTCAGCGGGTCCTTTTGGCTGCAAATCCGGTGAGGCGACAGTATCGCTTTCAGGCGATGCCGCGGTCGCATCGGCATTTTGCGCGGATTGATCATCGGCTGCGGCTCTTTGTTGTTGGGACTGCCTCATCTCGGTCTTAACCGGCACGATTCGCAAGCTATCCAGCTCGCTGGTCTTCTTCACTGCTTGTCTGGGGCTGGCCTCTTCTGAGCGAATGGCAGGCGGCACCGGTTTTATTTTTGGTTTGAACTGGATGTTGTCGGCATCATCTGTGGTATCAATCTCCGGCTCTGCCGGCGTCTCATTTTGAAGTTGTTCTCTCTCCGGAGCAGACCAGGACAGATCTTCCTGACTCGGTCTGACGGTGCGAGCCACTTCTTCCAGCCCGGCAACTATTTTCCCCCAGGTGCCGCTCTTGGTGAGATCGTCCTTTCTCTCCATGGCGAACGGTACGGCGGCATCATCCTGCCCGGCAGTTTCATGGTCTGGTTGCTGTTGTTCTCCCTTAGCCCAATCTGAAGCCACCGTATCCGGTGCGGGCGCGTCCGGTGCCACCGCATCCGGTGCGGCGGCCGCCTGCTCGGCACCTGTTTCAGCCGATTCTATGGCGAGCGGTGTTTCCGGCTCCGCCTCCCGGCTTTCATTGTCGCTGGTTTGCCCGGGCGCTTGACGCTCTTGGGCTCGTTCGTCATACTCAGCCTGCATCTGGTCGGCCATGAGTGTTTTCTCGAGGATGGCGGTATTACCAGGCGGCGCTTTCTCATCCTCGCCGTTTGCCTCGCCGGGCGCAGGCGCTGAATCCGTTTTTTGACCGGCGACTTCCGATTTCGCGCCTGAGTCCGCCTCTGGGGCTGAGGCACCCGGCCTAAGATAGGCGCCCACTTTGGCGATATCAATCGTGGCTTTGCCGCGTTTGGGCGACCGGTCGAATTCGAACCAGAGTTCGGCTTCCGACTGGATTTCATCATCATCGTCGAAATCCACATCTCCGAACTCCTGACCCTGCTCGTAGGCCACCGTCTGCTGAGCTCGGGCTCGCCTTCTGGCCAGCGAAAAAGGCTCATCCAGTGAAATTTTTGCCACCGGCAGCGCCGGCTGCACCATATGTGATGGCACCTGCTCGGGCGATCGGGCTTGTGCCTCGGCTTTAGTCGGCTCAACTGTTGCCTCACTGAGCGCGGCGGGCTCAGGGGCGGCTTGAGGCTCCTCCGGCAATTCGAGAATCGGCTGTGCTCCAGTCAAGATGCCCTTCAGTGACGCCGAGCGTGAGCCGGGTTCTTCACCACCTGTGGTGTCAGGTGATTGAATTCCCTCCATCAGCCGCCGCAGCGATTTCTTCGTCGCGTCCTTCGGAATCCCGTCGGTAATCCCTTCAATCTCAAGCGAGCTGTCCATCGGGCGGCGCTCGTTGTCGATGTTTTCTTCAATGCGCTGCACGGGCTCGGGAGGCGGCGACCAATCGAGTTGATCTTTCCAGCTTGGTACGGCATGATCGGCGCGGAAAGTGCGTTTCGCCGCTTCCTCGGCATTAATGCGCGGGGCGCTGGGCGGCAAGACTGAGTTGGCGTTCAAACCAAGGGTAGGAGCGGATGTATTCGTGTCCTGGATAAATGCTATAACCAGGCGCTCCATCTCGGTTTCAGAAACATAGCCCTGGTCGACGGCCGTTTGCTCGATTGGCACGCGCTCTTCGCGCCAAATTTTCATTAATGCCTGAAAATTGCTCACGGTCATGTTGCCGTTTTTCAACAACCACTGCCCGATCAGAACCTGCCCTAAATCTTCATCGGTGATAAATCCTTGTTTGACAAGAAATGCGCCGAACAACATCTCCGGCATGGCTTTGTGCATGTCGGCAGCGATATCGAGCTCGGTCGCTTCGAGCAAACCGGCGCACTGCATGAGCTCGCCGACGCGCAGCGGCGTGCGCGTACTGAAAGCCGTCGCCTCATCAGGAGCTTCGCTGAGCGAAACCAGAGCATTGGGCGCCCCCCGCAAGCCGAGCATACGAAAGTCGAAGTCGGTGCGCGTCACCGGATCAGTGAGGATGTCGTGCGCGATCCAGAGGTCCCTGAGCTCATCCAGCAGTGGCTTGCGCTGCTTGCGTTTCACCTTCTTGAGGGCAAAGAGAATGCGGCGAGCGAGACGGAAAAAGGCGATGTGAATTTCATCGAAAGTGGCACTTTGCTCAACCTGCAAGAGCCCATATGCATCCAGACCCGGTTTCTGATTCTCGCTGATCGAGGCTGAGGGAGCCGCTTCCTGCTCGGGTGATCCAGGCGCGAAAGAGACGCTCTCTGAGGCTTGTGCTTCAGCCTGACCGGGTTGCTCCTGATCGGTCTCCCAGACAATGTCGGGCAAGCTGCGCTTTTTCTTTCGGCTGGTCGTTTCAACCGGCGCCGCTGAAACCGCGGACGCCTGTGAGGGACTGCTCGACTCAGAGAGGGGCGCCTGAGCCTCTGCATGACCATCATCGGCTTGAGCCGCGGGGCTCTTGCTCTGCTCCACCTTATTTGCATCCGAGGAGGCCGTCTGCTGCGCCTTCAGGAGGAGAAAAATCTGCCTGTGCGCCAGACTGACCCCGTAGGTGTCGCCGCGCTCGAAACTCTGCTTCAGAGCAGCAGCCAGGACCCGGCTTTCAAGCTCAAGGCGATCTTTGTTGCCCATTGCGGCAACAAGGATCGTTTGAAAGGCACGTGGACTCATGGATTTTGCGCTGTCCTGCTGGAAACTTGATTCGCTACACCGCTCGTGTCATCAATTTTATTGACATAATTTCGACGACATTAACACCTTTTTTTAAAAGCAAATGTAAATAGACATAGATTTGAGCAAGATATGACCTGAGGAAAATGAGAAATAACCATGCCCACGCCCGAAGTTGAGATAGAAAAAACCCTGGAGGAGGCTTCCAGTTCACTGACACTCGTATTGTCAAGAGAGCAACGCAAGCTGATCGTAACTTATCTGAACCTGCTCGCCGCCCGCAACCAGAATGTAAACCTGGTGGCCAACGCAGATTTCAGCTATGTTCTCAAGCACCATGTCCTCGATTGCTTGACCGTTGCCGAAGTCATGGCAGCGCAGGCGGGATACGAGACTGCTCATGCCATAGACCTGGGGAGCGGTGCCGGCTTTCCCGGTTTGATTGTGGCCGTTGCCCTGCCTGATATCAGGGTGCTTCTGGTCGAGTCGATCGGCAAAAAAGCGCGCTTCTTGAGTGAGTGTATCTCGGCTCTCGGGCTGGATGACCGCGTCGAGGTGAGCAGCGAGCGCGCTGAGGTGATCGCGCACACGAGCAAGCGCGCTCAATTCGATTTCGTGACGGCGCGAGCGCTCGGGCATCTCGGGATGGTCGTCGAGCTGGGCTTGCCTTTATTGAGGAAAAACGGATTATTGCTGGGGCAGAAGTCAAAGACCCAGATAGATACTGAGCTTTCAGAAACGCAAAGCATCCTGGCGCCTCTGGGCGGCGCGGCGCCGACAATTATCAAACCGGCTTATCAGGCTGGATCCGGCCAGCATGTCATCGTTTCGATTTTGAAGGTGGGCATCAGCGACGAGCGCTATCCCCGCGCCTGGTCGGCGATTGTCAAAAACTGGAAAAAAAGTCGAGCCTAAGATGAAAGCGCCGGTGAAGTGGGCGACGGCTGAGAGGGGTTCGAGCCTACTTCCGACTCATCATCTCCCTCCTCCTCTTCCTCGACCAGCCAGCCTTCCGCCTGAGCTTGCAGGCGCGCCTTTTTAGGACCATTGTCGACGATCAGTTCGATCAGGCGGCGCTTGCTGCCGAACACGTACTTGGCGCGATTGATCAGGGCTGTGACATCGACATGTTCGTGCGCAAAAATGATATTGTCCGGATGCCTGAACCAGCTGTCGCCGACAGGCACGACTACATCGGCGACCATCTCACCGAGATCGATAGCCTCGGCCGGTCGGTTGGCGCGCACCGGCCAGTAGAGCACGTGCTTGTGAGTGTCGAAGCCGAGGCACTCGATCCGCCCCAGATAATGCAGTGACTCCGCTTCCACCTTGAAGCCGCTGTCGGAATAATTGCGCAATTCATCGCGCCAACAATCGGCAAGCACTTGCGAGACTGTGCCGATATGCGGCTCCAGCCGCCACATTTGCGATGTCGGCAGATACGATGTCGATGGTCTGAAATCCCATTCGCGATCGTTGTACATGAGCTGGTACTGATGCGTGTGCGCCCAGGCCGTCATCAAAACACTGGTCCAGATGTTGTTGTCCTGATAAACCTGGGCGTAGCTTTTTTTAAACCAATCCTGCCATTGCTCGAAAGAATCATAATTGGAGGAGCGCTTGGCCAGCCCTTCTCGCCACTCACGCTCGTCGGCAAGCGGATCTTCGGCGTGGAAGAATTCCTCCCAGTAAGCGGTCACCAGGGCCACTTCCAGCACCGATGTCTCGACTCTGCCGATATTCTCCTGAAAAAGGCGCCGGCAGGTCACCAGAGACTCTTCACAACGTGAGTAAGGATTCGAGTCCTTCAAAGACTCGTTGTGCCTGCAATAATCGACTGCCGCCCTGATTAGAAATGCCGGAAGCATGCGCCACCTTATGAAATTTAACCAGCACTATAACAAAACTTTCTCGGCTGGTGTGTATGTACTTGTTTATCATGACAAGGTGCGCAGTTTTTAAACCTCAACCGCCTGATAATACGGCGCTGCCCTCCGGTGAGCGGTTGCTGTTTTGAAGCGCTTTCTTAAAGCGCCTGATGCGCGGTCCGAATTGCGAATCTGCCTCGTATTGACTTAAGTCCATTTGCAGCCGCTCAGCCCAGCAGGCTCCGCCCGACAAACCCGGCTCGTTGAAGCGTTGCGTGGTGGCGAGCAGATCGGTAATCATGAAAACCGCCAGCCAGCACGGCGATTCCATCAAGGCCTTGATAAATGCCTCGTGCAGATCTTCGCTGAACTCAAGGGGCGGGTTCTGGTCGTCCAGCCCGAGCAGCCGCATAAGGCGCTGCACTTCCTGCCAGCCGTTCGATCCATCCTCGCCGTGCCACCACTCGACCAGCCCCGTGTAGTATGCCCGGATCGGCTGATGATCGTGCGTGGCATAAGTGGCAAGCGAGAGGGGATGCAGGTCTTTCATGGCCTTGAATTCTCGCGTTTCCTCAACGCGCTCGAAAATCGGGATGGCAAATCCGGCTATGCCGAGATCGTGAATTGCCGGCCTGAGGTATTCAGGAACCACCAGGCCGAGATCCTCGGCAACGATGTTGCAATCAGGGGCGGTATCACGCAAAACCTTGAGAATGGCAGCGCCTTCCCGGCAGTTTTTCTGGGCGTTCTTCTCAGGCTCATCCGGTCTGGGGAGAAACTGCGGCAGGCGCCCGCCGCAAAGCTCCTCGGCTTGATCTTCACTGAGTGGCAGAAACTCCTGGTTTCGCTCCGGTATCCAGGGGAATGAGTAAACCCGAAAGAAGCCCAAAACGTGATCGATGCGATAATCGTGGAAATGATCGAGCATTGCCAGGACCCGCTGTTTCCACCATTGATAGTTCAACCGGCTGTGCACCTTCCAGTCGTATAACGGGATGCCCCAGTTTTGTCCCCATTTCTTCGTAAAAAGATCGGAGGCGAAAACCGGCTCGGGTGGAGCTCCTCCAGACCAGCTCAAATCGAAGAGCTCCTGATCGGCCCAGACATCGGCGCTGTAGCGGCTGACACCAAATGGGATATCACCCATGAGACGAACGTTGCTGCGATCGGCATGATTCTTCACATCAGCCCATTGCCGGTAGGCCACCCATTGCACGTAAGACCAGAAATCCCGAGTCTTCTCGAGATCGGCGCGGTCGCTCTGTTGAGCCAGCCAGGATTTTGCACCATCTACGGTGCGGAGCTCGCTCTGCCAGTCGGTCCAGCGAGAATTGCCGTTATGCCTGTCCACGATCGTCCGGAAGAGCGAATAAGTATCCAGCCACCGGCTGTGGTGCTGTTTGAAGCGAGTAAAATCAGCGTGCAGCTCCCCTGGCGTTTGAGCCAGAAAGCAGTCGAACGCCTTCCTCAACAGGCGCCATTTCAGGCTCTTTACCGTCGGATAATCGATGAGAGCGGAGCGATCCGATGCCGATGCCCTGCTTTTTCTTTCCTCTTCCAGATGAGCCGGCTCCAGCCCCGGCACCATATTTGGTGTCATAGCCAGCAGGCTCGGCTCGAGTGAGACCGAGCTGATTGCATTGTAAGGGCTGTTGTCTCCGGAGGTCTCGTTAATCGGCAGTGTCTGCAGGACGGCAATGCCGTTTCGGGCGCAAAAATCGATCGCCTCCTTCATGCAGAGCACGTCGCCGATGCCCAGATCCCCCTCGCGCCTGAGCGCGAAAACCGGAATCAAGACACCCGCTAATTTTTTGTCGATATCGATCGTCATCGCCTTCACCTGAAATTCTGCGCGCCGTCAAGGTCTCCTCGGCCGTCGAAATGCTAAATGCCGACCCTCTGAAAGACAGCATCGAGATTGCTCAAATAGGTTTCGGGATTGAAGCAAGCTCGCACTTCCTCTTTGCTCAATTTACCAAGCACCCGTTCGTCCTTGAGAAGATTGTCCATGAAGTTGGAGCCGTTGTTGTTCCATGCCTGCATGGCGTTTGATTGCACGACGGCATATGCATCTTCTCGGCTCAAGCCTTTCTCCACCAACTTCAGTAGAACGGCTTGCGAATAGATTACACCGCCGAAGATATTCATGTTGCGTTTCATATTTTCGGGATAAACGACCAGATCCTCGATGATACCGGCGAAGCGATTGAGCATATAGTCGATCAGAATGCACGAGTCCGGCAGAATGACGCGCTCGACCGAACTGTGGCTTATGTCTCGCTCGTGCCAGAGCGGAATATTTTCCATGGCCGCCAGGCAATTGCCGCGCAATATCCTGGCCAGTCCCGAGATATTTTCCGAGCCGACCGGGTTGCGCTTG
This sequence comes from Pseudomonadota bacterium, assembly GCA_021324135.1. Taxonomy (GTDB): domain Bacteria; phylum Cyanobacteriota; class Vampirovibrionia; order Obscuribacterales; family Obscuribacteraceae; genus JAJPJO01. The sequence continues at coordinate 27,390 of JAJPJO010000204.1, read as the reverse complement.
TGCGGCATCGCCGAGCTGCCCTTCTGCCCGATGGTGAACGGTTCTTCCGCTTCCAGAACGTCAGTGCGCTGCAAGTGTCTGATTTCTGTGGCAAATTTGTCCAGGCTCGAGCCGATCAGAGCCAGCGTGAAAACAAACTGGGCATGCCGATCTCTTTGAATAATTTGAGTGGAGATGTTGGCCGGTTGCAGGGCCAGAATGCGGCAAGCTCTTTCTTCAATCTCCGGAGTGATGTTTGAGAATGTGCCGACGGCGCCGCTGAACTTGCCGACCGAAATCATCTCGATCGCCTGGCCTAACCGTATCTGGTGGCGCCTTACTTCCTCGAGCCAGACGGCCATCTTGAATCCGAAAGTCGTCGGCTCTGCATGAATGCCGTGCGAGCGCCCTACCGTGATCGTGTGCTTGTGTTTGCGCGCCTGGAGCAAAACAGCGTCGTGAAGGCGTTGCAAGCCCTTCTCGATCAATTTCCCTGCCTTGATCAAGGTCAATGCCAGGGCCGTGTCGATCACGTCGGAGCTGGTCATACCCTTGTGAATATAACGCCCGGCATCGCCGACGTTTTCATTGACGCTGGTTAGAAATGCGATGACGTCGTGTTTGACTTCCAGTTCAATCTCTTTGATGCGCTCGACATCGAACTTGGCCTTCGCCTTGATCTCGTCGAGCGCGTTTTGCGGAATCAAGCCCATCTGCACTTGCGCTTCCACGACGGCGATTTCGACCATCAACCATGTCTTAAAGCGCGCTTCATCAGACCAGATAGCGCCCATTTCTTCTCGTGTGTAACGTCCGATCACCTTTTTGACCTCGCTTGCGGCTCTTTCTAAAACCCCCACGCCGACCAACTGGGTGGAAACGGTTTGCCCAGTCCATGCATGTATATGACCCACTGACCGTGATGAAACGTTTCATGAGCAGCCAGTCTCCACATGTGCTCGCTTACCTTTACCTTTTCACCGAACCAATCGATTTCGAAGCTCCCTGGCGTTTCACTCAGGGTCCTTAACATCTCCTCGTCGCAAACGCTGAGATAAGTCCTCAGTCCATCGGCTCCTTCTTGTTTGAAACGCTTCTTGCCCGTAGTCGAGAAGCTCACCTTTCCGGTTGTCAGAGCCAGAACGTAATCTTCCTGCACGCGCCCTATATGACGGAACTGCTTCCAGAGCGGTCCCATGCCGAATCCCGGAGAGTAGGACAAATCAGTCTCGCTGAGGGCGCCGAGCAGATCGAGGCTGAGCCCGCGTGTGAAGCGCCACTCATTTATAAACGTCTCGAACTGAGTAATGGTTGAGCTCAAATTGGTCCTGCCTTGCATGGCTTCTGTTGCCGTTTCTCCAGATCACTTTGAAAATCTACGCTAAGTCTCTCACACGCGCCAGCATCAACCTTAATCTTGTTTGCAAAATCGTTAAGAACACACACGCTAAAATAAGCAGGCGCACCCGAGCAGAAGCGAAAAATAAAGATGAAAGTTTTGATACCTGTTGACATTGCCCATCCCCACCCGGATCTGATCGACCATTTGCAGTGGCTTCTTCCCATCAATGGCGACAACATTACATTGCTATACGTGAAAGAGATATTGCCTTCCTATGAGCGCTTGATTGAGACGACGGCCGACTTTCCCGAGGACTGGACCCATCAGATTGACAAGAAAGTCAATGAAATGTTTGCTCCTATGAAGGCAAGTCTCGAGAAAAACGGTGCCAGTGTTTCGTGCGAGATCGTCTCCGGCCCTCCCGAGCATATGATTGCCACGATTGCCAGGGACGAGCACGCCGATTTGACCGTGGTCTCGCCCGGGCAGCGCTCGGTGGTCGAAAAATTCTTTCTTGGATCAACATCGGCCGGCGTATTCAAGCTCGCACCAGGGACGGTACTACTCTTGCGCGACACGCCTGCCCATAATCAATTAAGGCACGTGGTCTTCGGCGTGGATGGCACCGAGACGGCATTGCACGCAATGAAAACCGCAGTCGAGCAGTTTCGCCTGGCTGAGAGAAAGATCAAGGCGACAGTACTATATGCGGTATCAATACCGGCTATGGTGCAAATGCTCTCGCCCGCCGAGATCGTGGTTGCCGTCGAGAAAAATATGGAAATGGAAGGGGAGACGATCATCGCCGAGGCGCTCAAGGTCCTGAAAGACCTCGGCATAAGCGATGCCCAACCAAGACTGGTCGTCGGTGAGCCTGCCGCCGAGATCATTAGATTCAGCCAGCAATCCGATGTCCAGCTCATTGTCATCGGCGCGCAAGGTCATTCCCTGGTCGAGCACCTTTTGATGGGCAGCGTCGCTCAGCGGATCATCACCCATGCCGGCTGCTCCACGGCGATCGTCAAACCGCCGCGCAAGAAATGATGAAAAAACTGGCGGTTTTTCTTTGCTTGATTGCCCTGCTGCTTGCCGGCCCGGCTCTGGCCGTCGACCTTAACGAGGCCGGCGATCTGGGCGAAGAGCAGATGAAAGAAAAACAAGAGCTGCATGAGATGAAGCAGGAAATGGGCGATGTAAAATCGACCATCGATCAATCAATGAAGGACATGCAGCAGCTCGAGAAGCGCATGAGGGAAGGCGCTCAGCAACAGGAAGCCAGAGAGTTCCACTTGTTTGCCAGAGAATCCGTCTGGGAAACATACAGCGGCGTGAAAGTTAACTGCCTGTCTTACAACGGCAAACTGCCCGGCCCGATGATCCATGTCGTGGAGGGCGATCTGGTCAAGATCGTTCTCCACAACCAGATGAAGGTAGCGACCAGCTTGACTCTGCACGGCATGGCCGCCCCTCATAGCGTAGGCGGGGTGCCGCGCTCCGGCGCTGGACTGATCGGTCCTGGTGAGACTTACGCATTCGTCTTTCAAGCCGCTCAACCGGGAACCTTTTGGTATCATCCTCAGGTGATTCATCTGGCTCAAAAACAGCTGGGCTTGTATGGTCCAATCATTGTCGAGCCGAAGCTGCAGTCCAGGCCGCTCGATAAGGATTACACGCTTATGTTCTCACAGCTGCGTCATGCGCCCGCCAGCAGCAAGACCGGCGTTCAGTCCAGCTCGGCTGTGGCGTGGACCGATCTGCCGGGCTCGCAGCAGGCCGAGGCCGATTTTTTGATTAACGGCAAGCCGGCACCGCTGGCGGCGCCAATCGAACTCCGCAAAGGCGAGCGAGTCAGGCTGCGCCTGATCAATGCCTCCGAGGAGAGCATTCCGATTTATTTGAGCGGTCATAAGCTGGAGGTGGTCGGCATCAATGGAGGAGATCGGCTCGAGCCGCACGTCTTCCGCGACACAATCACCCTGGCGCCAGCCGATCGGTTGGATGTCGAATTTTTGGCCGACAACCCGGGCGTCTGGTCGCTGGCTTCAGATCTGGCTCACCAGTGCACATACAAGGGCAAATTTCCCGGAGGCATTGCCTGCGTCGTGCGCTATTCCGAGGCCAAGACTCGCCCGCTCGATACCGTCTTGCCGTAAGTTGCCCGGCTCCGCCTAGATTGCTTCGCGGAGCTGGCGGAGCTGGTTGTTGACTCGATCGCGCGACAGCCCGGTGTGGCGACAAAATTTATCCCAGCCGATTTCGATGACTTCTTCCCAGCAATTGAAATAAATTTCTTGATTCAAGTAATCTTTGCCGAGCTCGTATGAATAGTCCGCGATAATCGCTTTGGCCATGTCATGTTGAATCATGTGCTGGAGATCGAACCATTGCTCCTCGACCGCCAGCTCGAATAAAGTCTTGAGAAACTCGGGCTGCTGATATCGATTTTCAGCTAATTCTTTTAGTCGCACTGGCAGTGTCATTGGGCTTGCTTCGCATATTTCGGATCGTTGATGTTACTCACCAGCACTGGCTTTCACCTATCATTACCCTATCATAAGATTTGTAAAATGAAAAACCTTTATTTGCATATAGCATGTCTATAGAAGCGGTTCTTAAGCTATAGACGTTCGGCGTAAAAAACAGCTCCTTGCACAGGGCGAAAACGGCTTACGTTTTCCTGCAAGTTTGCCGGCGAAATTGAGCGCAAAGCCGCTCCAGGACTGGCGCTTAACTGGCAATTTTGCCGCCGCTCAGCATAGATTTGACGCGGTTGGCTATATTGCAAGAGAAGGAAGAATGTACTGGTAGGTGAAATAGGCCATGCTGCTGAGCAAGCTTGAAACGATTCGCGATCAATTGAGCCGCAGAGAGATGAAGCTCTCTGATGCTTTACTGCTGATTCTCCGTTTTCTCCGCGGAAACGTTGCCGAGGAGAAGCTCGTCTGGCTCAACCGGGAGCTGCTCGGCTACAGACCCGACGACCTGGAGTCGGCCGGGGCGGAGTCGTACTCAAATATACTCAACTTCTTCCGTCCAAGACACTTCGAGCCCTTCCGGCAAACGCTCGAGATTCCTCGCTATCGTTTCATGTCCGGCGTCTGGGGACACATCGATCGCATGGGCAAGCTGGTTGCGGTCATGGCGCCCGAGCTGGCGCAGCGCCAGATCTTTTGCAACATCGGCATTCAGCAAATCGAAATCCAGCTGGAAGAAACTGAAAATGCCAACAATGCTCTCTTTAGTCTCAGCTTCGATGAGCACACGGGAGCCGAGTTTTTCTGCGAGTCAAGCGAGCTCTTCCGTGTATACGACCATGTCAGGTTCAAATTGATCGAATTCATCGATCGGAGTATTGAAGAACTGCAATTAAATTACTAAAGTGTGAATAGACCGATTTTGCATTGCAGAGGCTATGTCCAGGCCACCTATAACAAGGCTAATTCGCACGATCTCATTTTTGCGGCACTCAGGGTTGTGCCTGATTCTGATTGCCACCATGATCTGCCCTGTTTCAGGCCAGAGCTCGTATCGAGACGGTGCAAACGATGCCGCCTCGATCAGTGCCGCCGATATGGGCAGTGTGCTCGATCGTCTCGAATCGGTTTATCGTCTGCATGGCAAGCCGGGCGATCCTTACAGCAAGCGCCTGGCCAATTTAGAGCTGAAAGCGTTCGGGGCCGTCAAGTCGGGATCGTTGCTCGAGCGCCTGGCGAAGTTGCAAGAATCATCCTCAGCGAAAACGGCAGACTCAGCCGAGCCCAATGCCCGATCGAAAGACCCGATCAAGTCGGTGCTTGCCGCTTTGCCTATGGAGAATACGCAACTGCCGATGTACTTTCGCATCGAGCCGGCTGGAACTGAGGAGAAAGGTGATTACATCAAGGACATTTTGGATGCCACCAAGCAGAGAGTGATGCGCTTTAAATCCATGCCGATTCCCGTCTATGTCACTCCATTTCAAAACGCATCCTACACGCAGGCTTGCATCGAAGGCTTCGAGAGCTGGGAGCAAAGGACCGATGGGCTGGTGCGTTTTGTCCAGGTCGCCGATCCCAAAGAAGCGAGAATTAGAGTGGTATGGAATCGGCTTGGCATGTCGACCGATCAAAACAATTGCGCCCTGGGTGCGCACACGGTGACCAAGTGGCAAAAGAAAGAGCCGGGGCGAGTAACGATGTTATCCATGGGCTACATCCCTGTACCCATCTATATTCCGAAGCTGGGACCGAAATACCAGGTGCCGCCGCAAGTGATCGAAGTGAACCTCGATTTGATCGAATCGAAGACGCCGGAGTTCCGCTTTATCCTCCTGAAGAACATCGTTACGCATGAGCTCGGGCATGCGCTTGGTTTGCTTGGACACAGCGAAGACAAAAACGACATGATGTATGCCATTACCGATGAGAACTCGCGCATCTCGCAGCGCGACGTCAACACGCTCGTGCGCCTGTACGATATGAAGATCGACATACCGCTTTGAGCGGTCAATACTTGTAGGGCGCGATGCCGAACTGATTGCGCAGCTGGGCGTCAAGTGCCTTATTGGCCTGATCGAGCATCTCGAGCTCCTGCTTGCGTGGCAAGAGGGTTGGGGCAACGGCATTGCCTGCCGTATCCTGAACGAGCGGATTTTGCTGCACCCGCAGGTAATCACCGAACAACAGACGAGCGCTGGTGAAGTACTGATAATATCCTAGGTGGAGGCGCTTGGTTTCCGGATAGAGAGGCAACTGCTTCATGGCTTCCGAGGCGATGTTGTAGCGCGACACCAGTGAGTTGAGCAGTTTTTGCACCGCCACTTTCTCATCGCCGGGAATGAAAATCGACAGGCCCTTCGACAGGTGGGTATCGGCCTTTTGTCTCTCCTGAGGCGTCATTTGCGCCTGACGTCTCACCTGATCGTAGCGTTGAAACCACTCCTGAATGGCTTGAGGGCTGGTTTGCGGATGGTTAGCATCCAGCGCCATGAGCCCGGGCGTTTGCTGACCTCCCGGCGGCATGCCTTGAGGGAAAGCAAAACCTGGTTGTCCTGGACCGACCGTCCGCACCGGTTCGATGTAGCTTCGGGCATTGACGTCGCCTGGAGCGGGGCGAGCTTGATTTGGATAATAAGGTTGATAAGGACCTTGCGCCAGAGCCATATTTGATGGCAGGCTCAAGAAGGCGCTGCTAAGATCGAGTGCCACCACCAGAGCCAGCGCCGACAAGAGTAGATGCTCGGGAAAAGTAGTAAGCGGCGACGATGATTTTTCCTTAGGCGACTCTTGCGCCTCTGCCTTGTTCATGCCGATGCGATTGCCTCCCAGCCTGTTCATTTTTTCATCAACTCTCTCATCACGTTCCACTATAACCCAAGAAGGAAGGTTTAAGATACTAGATTCAGCCATCAATCGGCTATGATGCTCAGGTAACGTGGCGGCTGAGGGATTTCGAGTAAACGTCCTCAAATTTGTCGGCCGTCCCCTTTCGGGCCGACGATCGGCTGATCATCTTGTTCCACCTGAGAGATTTAAATACTCATCAAACGGGCAAGCATCAATTTAGACACGATAAAACGGGGACACAGAGGGCTATTAGATGACAATTCTTGTTGCTGTGAAGAAAAATGGACGCATCTGGATGGGGGCGGATCGGATCACAACCTTCGGCAGTGAATATTCGACCGATCTCGTCAATGCATCCAAGATCATCAAGCTCAAGCACGCCTACCTGGCTACCAGCGGCTATACACTTCTCGACAATATCATTGAGCATCTCTACGAGCACAACCATAAGATGATGGAGTCCGAGTTCAAAAACAGAGCGCAAGTGTTCCAATTTTTTCTCGACATGTACAACGAGATGAAAAAGACCTATACCCTCGTTGATACCGGCAAAGAGACTTACGCAGGGATTTACAACGTTTTTCTCCTGGTCACTCCCAAGAGCATTTACGGCATATCGAATAATCTCAGCGTTCACGAGTATGACAGATACGCCGCTAAAGGAGCGGGTTCTGATTATTCACAAGGAACGCTGTATGCGCTTTACGAGCTGATTGATGATGGCTATGAATTGTGCAGAGTGGCTCTGGAGGCTGCTTGCCACTTCTCGATCTACTGCAAGGAACCGATCGATATCATTGAGGTGCGCGCTTCCGATTTCGGACAACTGGAGCCGGGCGGATACAAATCGACTGGCAACGGCTTGCAAACTATTCCGAACCGATCCGGCATGGCCAATTTCTCATTGATCCAGAAGAAGGGATTGATATCGAAACTGCAAGCCAAAGCCGATTCGGAAAAGGCGCGCTCCAAGAACGAGCGTGCTAAAAAAATCAAAGAGACATCCAGGTCCAACGGCGCGCAGCTCAAGAAGCGTGTTGATACTAAATCTGGTGCCAAAAAGAAAGCTCGCTCGCGTGCCAAATAGGCTTTGGTACTAAATTCGATACCATGCCGCTGCCGCTCAGCTTCTGAGCAGTCGGGCCAGATCATCATAAAAACCAGGGTATGAAACGGCGGCGCAATCGAGATCGTCGATGGCAACTGGCTTTTCAAAAAGCGCTGATGCTATGGCGCCGGTCATGGCCAATCGATGATCGCCGTGGCTCTGCCAGGGCGATCCACCCTCAACGGCGCTGCCGCCTCTGATAATGAAACCATCGGGCAGCTCATCGACCGCAACGCCGGCTAACTTGAGGTTGTCGCACAGAGCTTTGATGCGATCGCTTTCTTTATGGCGGAGCTCTTCGGCTCCCGAGACGCGCAGCTCACCTTTGCCGAGCGCGCCGGCAAGAGCTAAAACGGGCAGCTCATCAATGCCCGAGGCGACTCGCTCTTTACCCAGAGTGATACCATGCAACGGCCCGGAATATTTCACTCTGATATCGGCTATCGGTTCGCAGCATTGCTCCCTGGGCTCGACAATCTCCAGGTCGGCGCCCATTTCCTTGAGAACATCTACAATCAGGGTGCGGCCCGGATTCATGCCGACATTCTGCAAAAGCAAGTTCGAACCGGGGCGGCAGGCCGCCGCCACCATGAAAAATGCCGCTGATGATATGTCGCCCGGGACGACTAACTCAAATGGAGGCACCGGCTCTTGCAGCCGCCGGACGGCTAGAGTGCCGTTGTCCGCCGAGAAGGGAATGCCGATGTGAGAAAACATTCTGCTTGTGTGATCTCGCACTGTATATGGTGCGGTGACGCTCGTTTCACCCTCGGCCTGCAAGCCGGCCAGAAGAAGACAAGCCTCGACCTGGGCGGATGCCACCTGGAGCTGGAAGGACCGGCCGCGCAATGCCGAGCCGTTGATCTCAAAGGGCGCGTAGGCGGAGTCTCGTGCCCGCACAGAAGCGCCCATTTCAACGAGCGGATCGAAGATGCGCTTCATCGTGCGCCGCCTCAGGGAATCGTCGCCGTCGAAGCGGGTTGAAAATGAGCGGCCGGCAACCAGTCCGGAAAGCAATCTCATGGTTGTGCCGCTGTTGCCTGCGAAAAGCTCGCCTGAGGGAGCCCTCAGCTCATCAATCCCCCGGCTCTCTATGACAATCACAGGCGCCGAGCCGTGTGCATCGCGATCAGCCTCGATCTCGAGACCGAGCTTGCTCAGGCATTCTCCAGTGCTTCTCACGTCCGCGGCCGGCGAGCAATTGTAAATTCGGCTTCGCCCGCGGCTGAATGCCGAGAAAATCAAGGCGCGGTGCGAAATTGACTTATCACCGGGAACTTGCAGGGTGCCGAGTAATGGCGACATGATGAGATCCGCTCATGCGTTTGTGCAGCTTTGCATAACTGCATCAATGAGTGTATAAACAGTCCGTCTATTGTAAGATCATTCCGTTTTGTTCGAGGTCAGTGTTTCTGCATGTTGCGCTTTTTAACGAGCGGCGAGTCGCATGGCAGGGGTTTGATTGCTCTTGTCGAAGGATTTCCCTCCGGGCTTGATATCGACAAGTCCAAGATCGACGACGAGCTGGGCAGACGCCAGCAAGGTTACGGGCGCGGTGCCCGGCAGAAGATTGAGAGCGATCAGGCCGTCATATTGAGCGGCGTCAGGCATGGTACCACCACCGGTGCGCCTATTTCTCTGATGATTGAGAACAAAGACTGGGACAACTGGCAAGAGGTAATGTCGGTCACGAAAGTGAACGTCAAGGACGCGGCCGTTAATGAGAAGTTGCTGAAAAAACAGATTAAGCATTTCCGTCCTGGCCATGCCGATCTCGCCGGCACGATAAAATTCAGGCAGAGGGATATAAGGGATGTTCTGGAGCGCGCCAGTGCCCGCGAGACAGCGGCTAGAGTAGCGGCCGGCGCCCTTTGCCAACAGCTACTCGAGCGCTTCGGCATGAAAATTGCCGCGCACGTCATTCAAGTCGGCTCGGTTCGGGCCGGGTCGGTTCAGTTCGAAACGCTGGCTGAGCTGGAGGAGAAGATTCACGATTCGGAGCTCTTTTGCGCCTGCCCTGAAGCGAGCGAGGCGATGAAAGACTTGATCAAGTCGACCTGGTCTGAGGGCGACAGTCTCGGCGGCGTCATCGAAGTACTTGCCGATGGCCTGCCGGTCGGCATGGGCAGCTACACCCAGTGGGATCGGAAACTGGACGGTCGCCTCGCCCAGGCTTTGATCAGCATTCAAGCCATGAAGGCGGTTGAATTCGGCGAGGGCATTTTTGCATCCGCGAACAAGGGCTCGCTGGTTCACGACGCGCTCTACCCGGCTGCCGGACAGCTTCCCTTCCAACGCAAAAGCAATCGGGCTGGTGGATTGGAGGGTGGAATGACCAATGGCGAGCGGCTGGTGGTCAGAGTCTTTATGAAACCGATCCCGACGCTTCTGCGTGGATTGGATTCGGTTTCCTTCCCTGATTTTAAGGCTCACAAGGCTGATTACGAGCGCTCCGACGTTTGCGCCATCGCCGCGGCATCAGTGGTGGCAAAAGCGATGGTGGCAATCATTCTTGCCGATGCCTTCCTGGAGAAGTTCGCTGGTGACTCGATAGCCGATATTGAAGCCGCTTTCGAGAATTATCGGACATACCTTTCAAACGGTAACAGGCAGAGGCAAAGTTAAAAGCCTCCAGCTTTTCAGACAAGTTTCTTTTTAAGACACAAGTATGAAGAAAGATCATTGACGGGAATAATCTCTGAGCGAATGATCTCGTGAGACCACACCAAGGAGACGAAAATACCATGCGTCACAAGACGAGACACCGGGGTCCAGTTATCACCATGATGTGGAATACCGCACTGGAGGTGCGGACCCGTGTTGCCGTGGGCGCCGGCGCTCGGACGAAATTAGCCGGCACTCTGGCGCAGATCAACGCCGGTAAACGCGTTCTCGTCCTCTGCCAGCCGAGCACAGCCGTCCACTGGTTGAGGGATGTTCTGGAGAATTTGCCGGGTGAGGACTTCAAAGTGACGACGCTTGAAGTTCCCGACGGCGAGGCCTGCAAAACGACGGACTGGCTTTTCCGCATCTGGGAACACCTGCAAGAGCGCGGTTTCGACCGGCGCGATACAGTCATCGCCCTTGGTGGCGGATCGGTCTCCGACCTGGCCGGATTTGCCGCCTCCACTTACCTGCGCGGCTTGAATTTGATTATCGTCCCCACCTCGCTGCTCGCTCAAGTCGATGCCGCCATCGGCGGCAAAACCGGAATCAATTTGTCGGCCGGAAAGAACCTGGCCGGAACATTCTTCTTCCCGCGAGCCGTGCTTGCCGATCAAGACATGCTCAGTACCGTGCCGCGCAAACAACTGATCGGCGCCATCGGCGAGATTTTGAAATATGCGCTTATCGAAGAGACCGTCGCTAAAACGACCGACTACGAGATGGGCCCGACGCCGCTCATCGATTTGCTCGAGAAAATTATTCAAGACGGCTTCGACGTCGACGATCCCGGGCTTTCCGGATTGATTACAAGCTGCATAAAAATGAAACTGTATATAGTGGCGCGAGATCCGATGGAATCCGGTTTACGAAGGATATTGAATCTCGGGCACACCCTCGGTCATGCCCTGGAGAAGGTCGGTGATTTCAAACTCAGCCATGGAGAGGCTGTAGGTATCGGAATCGCTCAGACAACCAAGCTGAGCGTACAGCAAAAACGGATCGATAAGGCCGCCAGCGAGCGCATCAAAGATTTGCTCTTCCGGGCGGGACTGCCTCACGAGTTGCCCAAAGGGTTGAACAAGGACGAGATCGTCGCCACCATGGCTCACGATAAAAAGCGTCATGGCGATAACATCAAGCTTGTACTCCCTCAAACTCGCTTGGGTGTGGTCGATTACGAGGTTCTGTTTCCGCTTGCGGATCTCAACAAGCTCGTCTGAACCGCAGGTTGCCCTTAGAAAACCCCAGGCGACGAACGGCAATCGAGCGGTGAAATAATTTCGTCCATCTTCGGCACAAAAGTGCATACCATGAACGCGCCCGATGCAATCACAAAAACGATGACAGGCTCAGGTTACACAATTGCCTATCAGGGTGCTCCTGGAGCTTATTCGCATGTAGCGGCGCGCAATTTCCTTCTCAGCAAAGCGAAGGACTTCGGCTTGCCGATGCAACCGGAGCTGGCTAAAGATACCGAGATAAGCTTCACGCCCTGCCGCACATTCCAGGATGTATTCGATAAAGTGGCCGCTAATGCATCGCAGTTCGGAATTTTGCCCCTGGCTAATTCTTCGGTGGGCATTATTCAAACGACCTATGAGCTTCTCCTGCAGTATCAAGTATCAATCGTGGCTGATGTTTATTTGCCGATTCATCACCAGTTGATCGGTTTTCCGCAGACTCATGCCAGGGACGTCGCGGCGATAATATCACATCCGGTGGCACTCAAACAGTGCAGCAAATTTCTCGCTCAATTGAGCTGGGCTCAGCCACGGGGTTTCTGGGACACGAGCGGAGCGGCTTTTCACGTCAAGGAGATGAACGACCCAAGTCTGGTCGCCATCGCCGGTGAGGCGGCCGCGAAAGTTACCGGTCTTTCCATCCTGGTTCCCAACATCGAAGATTTTTCCCCGAATGAAACGCGTTTTGCCGTCGTTGCACCAGTGGCGGTGGCGATGCAAGGAGTCAACAATAACTTTCCGAGCGAGCCCAAGCTGACTTGCTGCGTCGAGCTTGATCCGGAGAGCATGGATTTCAGCGCTTTTATCGCCGCCACCATCGGCAAATACGGAGCCAAAGTGACGAATATAATCACTATGCCGATCCCCGAGCGCACCTGGCAGTATCTCTTTATCTTCGATCTGATCCTCAATTCGAATCAACAGACTCAGAGCGTCTGGACGGCGATTCGCGAGACGGCCAGCAAGGCCAGAATTCTGGGCATATACACATCCATTCATGCATCAGGCAATTGAGCGCTCGATTCGTGTATTCTAGTCGGGCCGTTTGCCAGCGATATGGAAATAAGAATGAAGCCAGTACGTACAGCTCTAGTCGGTTATGGTTTGGCCGGTCGGGTTTTTCACGCGCCCCTGATCGCGCATACCCGAGGCATGCAGGTTGCCGCCATTGTCACTGGAAATGACGAACGGGCCGCGCTGGCGGCCCGCGATTTCCCGGATGCTGAAATATTTGCCTCACCAGAGCAGTTGTTCGGCTGTGCCGATCGGTTCGATCTGGCGATCATCGCTTCGCCGACTAGGTTTCACGCCTCTCAAGCCGCAGCCGCCCTTAAGGCTGGGTTGGCCGTGGTTGTGGATAAACCGTTCGCCACAAGCAGCAAGGATTGCCAGGACCTGATCGCCTTGAGCCGGTCGACCATGAGACCGCTGAGCGTTTTCCAGAATCGCCGCTGGGACAATGATTTCCTCACGCTCAAGAAGCTCATCAATGACGGCACTTTGAAAAATGTCTATCGGCTCGAGTCGCGCTTCGAGCGCTACAGACCGGCAGTGGATGCGAAAAAATGGCGGGAATCGAGCGGTATCGAGGATGGTGGCGGACTGCTTTTCGATTTGCAGAGCCATCTCATCGATCAAGCCTGTCATTTATTCGGGGCACCCAGGCAGGTGTATGCTGAAATTGATCGCAGGCGCTCCGGTGCCACCGCTGATGATGATACATTCGTGGCTTTGCAATTCGAGGGCGGCGTACGAGCGCATCTGTGGACCAACGTGATTTCGGCCGCCAGGGGGCATCGCTTCAGGCTCCTGGCTTTGAACGGCACTTACCAGAAGCATCATCTCGATCCGCAAGAAGATGCCTTGCGTGCCGGCGACAATCCTTCATCTGCACAATGGGGGATTGAGCCGGAGGAACGTTCCGGTAAGCTGACAATCGAGAGAGAAGGAGTCTTGTCGGATATTACGATTAAAAGTGAGAAGGGCAGTTACGAGCAGTTCTACGCTCAAATGAGAGATGCCGTTTTGGGGGAAGGGACCGTTCCTGTCGCTGCCCAGGAGGCTCTATTGACCACGAGAATTATCGAGATGGCGCTTGCCAGTGCCGGCAAGGGCACTGCCCTTGAATTCACTTCCGAGGCATTGACGTCTTTATAGGATCTGATGCCGGCAGGCATTGCACCGCTTTTAATACCAATGCGCTCGAGCCGGAAGGAATACGCAATCCGATGGCGGCGATGCTCCGGTTCTCAAGCCAACTTGCCGAGCCGGCCGTAATGGCAACCAGCTCGGAGCGATCGCGATGAAATGGAATTTCCTTGACTGAGGCGGTGTCGATTCCCCTCAAGAGTAAGACTGCATCAGGGGCGGACTGTTCCGGCGACTGACAAATCAGCTTTATGGCATTGATTTTGCTTGGATCGAGATGCGAGTGCCTGAGCCAGACGATGAGATCTTCCTTGGACCCGGGCACGAGGCCGATACCGTCTCTGGTGGCTTCGACATACGGGCATCCGTTGCTGAGTGTTCCCCATTTATCGCGCTCTAATTGAAGAGTGCCTGCCGGCACGATCAATTGTTTAGGATCGAAGCTCTGCATAGCAAAATCCCATGTCAATTGTTTCTCACCGCTATAGTAAATGGGCAATAGTTGCCGTCCCTGGCTGGACCAAACCAGGTTCTCGACTGCCGCCGAGCCAAGGTGCGCATCAGCTCTCAGCTTCCTCAGGCGAACCGTTCCGGTTGATATTGCAGGCTCGAATCTGATCACTGTTTTTTCTTTGGTCAAAGGCGAGTCTAGAAGCCCGCTCAGGAAGGCACATTGCTTTTCCATCAATGCACTCAAGTCATTCTCTGATGCAGCAACGGCATCAAAGAAAGGCGGGTTTACCACGACCACTGCGGCGGCATTCGGGTCATCGAGCCGTCTTGCCAGCTCAATCTTGAAGTAGCTCAACTCCTTGCCCTGGCTGTAGTGGCTGTGAACCTTCAGGCACAAGAGTGATCCCCAGAGAACGGCGATGCATGAAAGGACGATTGAACCTGCCGCGGTAAATGAGATACGCCACCTCTTGTCGAGCGCGTCGGCGCACGGGAGCGCAGCCAGAGACAATACCAGACAAAAGGGACCGGCCATGAACAGAGCTTCAATCTGATCGTTCGACCAGGTGCTCATCCCGGCGAGCACGTCGGTGAGCACAAGCCAGAGGATTGAATAGATGAAAGGCCGCAGCCAGACGCTTCCGATCAGAGCGCGCAAAAGCAAAATCACAAAAGAGATCCCGAGCAGCGGCGGCAATAACTTGCCCGACAGCTTTATGAATCCCGACACTGGTATTGCATCCAGGGCATACTGGAATGGCTGCAGAAGGGCATTGAGAGGAGAGACAACATGGAAGTGAACGCCCGAGGATGGTGCCAGGGCCAGTGATACTGCTAAGCAGGTGGACAATATGAGGAGATAAACCGCCTCGGCACGCGCAAAGCGCCTCGACTGACGATTTTCTTGAAGCAAACAGAATCTGGAGAGGAGAATGCCTGATGAGCCAAGCATCAATCCTCGCGCATCAAGAGCACCCGAGACAAGCAACAAAATGATTGCCGCAATAAAATAGCCCTGCACATGCAGACGGCGATAGCGAAAATCGGCAAGGCAGGCGGTTAGTGCCAGACAAGCGCTGAGCAGCTGAGGCAGGTAGTTGAAGGGAAGCGCGAAGGGACTGGCGACCGGCACCAACAAAATCAGCAACCCGACAAAGAGAGACTGAGCGGAGCCGATGCGCCGCCCGTAGAGACCGCAAATTTCAAAGGCAAGAATGCCGGTCATCGCCGCCGACAACATTGCCACGACAAAAGCTAAAGTGCGATACATCCAGGCGTGATGAGCAAACAGATGAATGGGAACGGATGTGCAAAGGCTTGCCAGCCGATCGATGCCGGGAATGATATGGCTCCAGGCGCTCACCAGATGTGGTGGCGCATTCAAGAGGCTGTATTCCTGTAGAAAGAATCTGCAGGCAAAGAACTCTTGCAGTGCTATGGCAAGAGGAATGGCTATACAAGCCATTCCCACCAGCAGTTGCACTCTGGGGGAACGCCAATCAAGCACCGCTGGCTGAAGCGAGATTTTGACTTCACTGTCAGTGTCGATTGAATCTCCCAACTTTTGCAATACCTCCATCTTGCGGACTGCCTTCCTCACCTGCCGATCTGGAACATGATCGGCTCAGAAAAATATCCTGCCACCCTGCCTGTTTTATCCAGAGCCGCTAAGCGAAGTTCGAAGAACCCCGAGCTCTCCGGCTTGTTCAATTTAAACGTGGCTTTGAGATTCTTGAGCTCATTCGATCGCCATGACTGCATGGCTTTGCTGCTGGGCTCCTTGTCTTTGAAAGTGTTGGAGTAATGTTCAAACCAGGCGTCCCTCTGGGAGATTTCAAATAGAATTGAATGGGCATTGTCAACTTTCGAGGCGTCGTAGGAGAATGTTCCTTCAGAGGCCGAGGTTCGAGCCACACCACTTTGATCCTCAGGAAAGCTGATTGGGTCGGGCAGAAGAACAGGAATCGATCGATCGCCCGAGCTCAACTCCACTGCCGTTACTGCAACTTCCACATCGCCGGGCGCCAGGGGGGACCACAAGCCCAGACGATGAATCGTGGAGCTTTTGAGCCACTTCTTGTGCTCTGAGACATGCAATCGTATACGACGCTCGATGCCATCGCCCGGAAGGCTGAACAAGAAGCTTTCCGGTTCTCTAAAAGACAGCTGCGGCTCGGAATTCCATTCGACGACAACCGGCACTCTTTCGTTTGTTGATGAGCCGCGCGCCCGTCTGGCGCTCAGGCATATATCAAGAAAGTCGGCGCTGCATGCAGAGACATCCAGCACAGGAGAGAGGAGTACGCTGTCTCTGGCAAGTCGCTCGCAAACAGGAGACGTGCCACTGCCTGCGGTGCCGAGCAGGCGCGCCGAGCCGGCCGGATTGCCTCGTGAATCGATATCTACCGTCTCGAGCATCAAGCCGGTCTGACCAATGGCGACGTGCTTCTCCATCAGCACCGGGGACAGTGGCAATAATTTCCATTCGTTTCGGTCCCAATAAAAAAAATGATAAGGCGTCTCTGCGCTCAGCAGGCGTCTTACCCTCGATGCCCGGATCAAATCATCGTCTCCAAAGAGCGGCGGCTCGAAAGTGTCGAGACGCTCGTAGATGCCTTTCTTGCTCAGGGGCGGCTCCAGTAAGACTGAAAGGGTGGCGGCATTATAGAGCATGTGCGCTCCCTTATAGGTGTGCGGAATGTTCAGAAGGGCCATTCGCTCGGGCTGCGGCAGGCGATCGATCTGAGACTCGATTGCCTGGCGCATGCTCTTGAGCTCATTACCGGCGCGCGCCCAGGCAGAGTTATTCTTCATGGCGATGTCGGAGAAAATAACGACCAGCGCCAGGCTGATCGTTACAGCCGCACCGTTCAATACAGCGCCGATTTTATTCATTGCCTGGACCTGATCCGGATGGGCGGGCCGCGGTGTGACAAGAGCGGCAAGGAACAAGCATATCGGAGCCGTTCCCAGATAGATGAATCGGGCTCCCTGCAATGAATCGGTTAAATTCCACACTGGTATCGTCGGCGCCATCACTATCAAAAACCACAAGATTGAAAAGCCCAGCAACCTCAGGGGTACGGCGCGGGATTTATAGAGGACGAAACGGCTCAGGCAGAGGGTGAGAATCAGGACATATGTGGTAAGCAGCGGCATGATCTGCCGTTTGAGCGGCACGAAAATCTCCGCATTGAGCGGGAAGATAACCTTCTGGCACGACGAGAGAGAAAAGATGCGCGCCCAGGTGGAGGATGACAAACCCTCCCCTATCGATCCCTGATAGCCGCCGGCGGAACCCAGGGCGAGTGCCCGGAAGACCAGGTATAAAATCAAGATCAGCCAGGCCGGCCAGGTGGCTTTGAGTGCTCCGGCAAGACGTTTGAACATGCCACTACAAGCAGTATCAGCCTGATCGGGAAAAAGCAGCAGGCACAAGCTCAGGGACAGCGGCAGAGTAACGGCCATTTCTTTTGAGAGCAAGCTGGTTGTGAAGCAAACTCCGCCCAGCCAGGCATTGAGATTGGGGCGCCGCTCGCTTTCTTTTGCCAAAGAGCGATCGTTTGCCCGCAGGAAGAAAAAGAAGGCCAGCAGATAGAAGGCGCAGCATACGCTGTCGACGCGGGCGATTATCCAGCTGACCACTTCGACATGGAGCGGATGAGCGGCGAAAAGCAACCCGGCGAGCAGCGGCGCAAATGAGGCCGGCTGATGCGCCCGGCGCAGGATCTGAGCGGTCAGAAGATACATGCCAAGGGATGAGAGCACCTGATAGAGCAGGTTTGTAATGTGAAAGGCGAGCGGTTGCAAGCCGCCGCCCAGGATATAGTCAAGAGCCAGCGTCAGGGAAATGAAGGGCCGATAAAATTGCGTTCCTTCGGTTTGCATCCAGGTGCTGTAAAAATTTTTAGCGAGCAACTCCGGATGCCCGTGAAAAACCTGTTGCAAGAATGCGACGTGGACAAAGTCGTCAGCCAGGAAATAGCCGTCCACGGTTTCCCTGTAGATAAAAAAATTGACCAGCAAGAGGACAATCAGACTGCCCGGAAGGCTTTTATTGAGCCTCTCGAGCCATTCTTGCAGTGTCAGAGGTTTGGACATAATCAGGCGTCCTGTCGCTCTCAAGCCGCAGTAACTGCCTGGCAATCGCATCGGCTCGTATTGGCGGATAAGCCCTCGAACATGTCAGGCAGAGCTTCCTTTGATAGTCTGAGACATCATATATGCTCCTGAGATTTGAAAACTTTCTTGCGTTTTAGGTTATAAACACTCATATAAGCCTGACTTTGCCTCGATCTCATATAACATCTCAACTGAACATGGCTAGACAGAAGGAACCCCAAGTGCGTGAATTCCCAAATGGATTCTTGTGGGGAGCAGCCACATCTCATTTTCAAATAGAGGGATATTCTCGCGAAATGCAAGCGCGTCTCTCGGATTGGTCGCGCTGGATCTTCGAGCCGACGCGAATTTTGGATGGCACGACGGCGGAGCAGGCTTGCGATTTCGTCAATCGATATGTCGACGATATCGAGCTGCTCGATTCGCTCAAGCTCAATGCATTTCGGATCAGTTTGAACTGGCCTGCGCTCATGCAAGAAGCGCCCGGCTCGTCCATTCAACTTGATAAGGAGGCGATGGAATACTACCGCCGCGTGTTGCAGACTCTTAAGGACAAGGGGATCACCACATTCGTAACCTTATTTCATTTCTGCCTGCCGTCATGGCTGGCCGATCGCGGTGGTTGGCTCAGTCGGGACACCGCTCATGAATTCAGCCGGTTTACCGCTGAAATCGCCGATTCTCTGGGTGATTTGATCGACTACTGGCTGACCATTAATGAGCCGATGGCGTACGTTTACCAGAGCTATGTTTCCGGGCAATGGACGCCGGGTTTGAAAAACGATTACATAGCTGCCTTTACCGCTCTGCGCCACATTCTCGACGGACATGCCAGAGCCTACACCGCCATAAAATCGCGGCTGCCAAATGCGCCGGTCAGTTTCACCAACCACTGGCGGCCGTTTTTTCCAGAGAACCCGATCAACCCGCTCGATCATTGGGTGGCTTATCTGCGCGACCAGGTTTTTAACCAGATATTTCCGAAGAGCATCAAGACCGGGCGCCTTGAGTTCCCCGCCCCGCTGGGATTCTACAGGAGAATAAACGAACTGGAAGGTGAGATCGAGAATCTCAAAGACTCGATGGATTATCTCGGCGTGAACTACTACACCCGCGAATTATCGAGATTTAAGATGGCATTGCCGCTTGATATCTTCGGGGAAACCTCCCCGACCATTCACTTTCCCACAAATGCGCTCGGTTGGGAAATTTATCCGCAAGGTTTATATCATGTACTTACCGATGCCATTCGTCCTTATTTAAACGGACCGGACGGCAAACCCCGTGAGGTGTTCGTGACCGAAAATGGCTACGCCGATGTCTTTGACAGCAAGCTCTCCGAGGGAGACTGGTCGCTGGACGATCACAAGCGCGTCAATTTCCTCATCTCCCATCTTGAAGCCTTACACGACGCCATCAAGGCAGGTGTCAATGTGCGCGGCTACCTGCACTGGTCGTTGATTGATAACTTCGAATGGGCCGAGGGCTTATCGCCCCGGTTTGGACTTATTAGAGTAAGCTATCCCAATCAAAGCCGCATGCTGAGAAAGAGCGCTTCGATCTATGCCCAGATTGCCGCGAAAAACTCGATCTTTCCGGATCTGATCAATGCCGCGCAGACGATCGACGAGCAGGGCTAGATTAAGATATTGTCAGTCTGACACTATAGGCAGTGGCGATGAAAATATATGCGTCGACGAGGTGTGTATGAATTATTTCGAGCAACTAAAGAGGCAATTTCAAGCGACCGTTTACCCCTCATCGAAGCGCTCGAGATGGCTGGCGGTGCTGGTTTGCACGCTCGGCCTGAACCTTGCTCTGGGCGCGCTCGAATTGTGCCAGAGCAGCGGCAATGCGGCGCTGGCATTGGGCGAAGTTCACGCACATGCAAAAATCGTAGCCGAGAGCAGCTCAATCAAGCCCGGCAAGGAATTCGTTCTCGGAGTCTTATTTCAAGTTGATCCGGGTTGGCACATTTACTACAAAGACGCGGGCGAGGCGGGCATGCCCACCAGGGTCGAATGGAAGTTGCCCAGCGGTTTCACTGCCGGACCTTTGCTCTGGGAGAAACCTCATAAATTCATCGACAGCGAAATCACCACATATGGTTACGCTGATAAAACCATAATCGCCGCGAAAATTAAACCGCCGGCCAATCTGGCCACCGGTAAACCGATCAAAATTGAAGCCGATCTGAAATGGCTCACCTGCAAAGAAATTTGTTTGCCGGGGCAGGATTCCGTTTCTCTGGAGATTCCGGTATCCGACAGCGAGCCTGACCAGGCCAATAAAGCACTTTTCGCCAATGTCGGTTTTGCAGGGGACGTCAAATCCCTGCCGGACGAACCGCATGGTACCACAGGCGGTGCTACCGGCCCATCCGGCACGACGACAGGCACTGCCTCGGCCGCCACCACCGGTGGTTCGTCGACCTCTGCCGGCACCGCCGGTTCTCCCTCCTCGAGCGGAGAGCCGAACATGCTTTATCTGTTGTTCTGCGCTCTCGCCGGTGGTTTCGTCCTGAACTTCATGCCCTGCGTTTTGCCGGTAATTGCCATCAAGATCATGAGCTTCATCGAGCAAGCCGACGAGGAGCCGGCCCGTGTCAGATTGCTTGGATTGACATTCTCCGCCGGCATCATTCTCTCATTCCTGACGCTTGCTTTGATCGTCATTGCCGTGCGCGCCGCCGGACGAACGGTTGGTTGGGGCTTCCAGTTCACCGTCCCGGGTTTCACAATCGCCATGTCCGTGGTCGTTCTCCTCCTGGCCTTGAGTTTGTTCGGCTTGTACTACATATCGGTGACTGTGGGCCAGGGTGAGCTGGATAAGCTGGCTCAAAAGGAAGGATTCGTCGGCACATTCTTCAAAGGCGTACTAGCCACCACGCTTTCCACCCCCTGTACGGCACCGCTTCTGGGCACCGCCCTTGGTTTCGCCTTTGCCCAGCCCGATTGGGTGGTGGCTGGAATATTCTTCACATCAGGGCTGGGAATGTCTCTGCCGTATCTGCTTTTCACCGCCTTTCCGAATCTCATGAAGTTTTTTCCAAAACCAGGAGTGTGGATGGAAAAATTCAAGGAATCGATGGGTTTCATTCTCATGGCTACGGTCGTCTGGCTGCTGGGGGTGCTCGGCACGCAGATCGATTCAGAAGGGGTGATGTGGACGGGCTATTTCCTGCTCACCGTAGCCCTGTCGTGCTGGATTATTGGAAGATTCACCGATTTGACCAGTACGACTGCAAAGAAGATCAAAGTCTGGAGCGTGGCCGCGGTCCTTTCTGCTGCAGGCTTCTGGGCGTTCATTCTGGCACAGCCCTCGGTCGGACCCTACCTCCTCAGAGCCAGGCAGCTGAGCGCCACTGACGATACGTTCTGGACGCCTTTCAGCCGCTCTGCACTGGATAAGGCTATCGCGGAGAAGAAAACGATATTCATCGATTTTACGGCAAGCTGGTGCTTGACCTGCAAAACGAACGAGAAGCTATTCATAAACACGGCCGCCGTCAAGCAGAAATTCGAGCAGCTGAAAGTGCTGCCGATGAAGGCCGACTGGACCAATCAGGACCAGGAAATAACGGCGGAAATGAGGAAATACAATCGTTCCGGTGTGCCACTATATGTGGTGATTCCAGCCGGGCGCCCAAATGATGCCATCGTCTTGCCTGAATTCCTCAGCCCGAATTCCGTCGTCGACGCGCTTGAAAGTGCCGGACCGAGCAAATAAACAGATTAACCGTGGATGGTTTTGTGAATGATGTCGAGCAAACCGTCGATCTTATCGATCTGGGTCTCTTCGACAAAAACCGCCAGGATACCGACGTCTACATCGGTTAGAACGGTTGTCTTATTAGTGCCGTTCAACTTGGTCAACATGACCATCTGACGCAATTTGCCGATCTCGAGTTTTTTGGTGGTCAGATTGCTGGTGCTCAAAAGCGCCGTGGACAGTGCGCCCATCATGTCCTTGTCCCAGCCCTGCTTGAGCGTGGAGGCCATAACCAGTCCATCATGACCGACAATCAAACTGCCGGTGACGCCTTCATACAGATCGATTTTATTCAACAGCTCGGTGATGCCCTGACCGCGTGCTGTGCTGATTATGCGCGCGGTCGAGAGTCCGGCGCCGAGTTTGCGTTGTTCTCCCGCCTTGATGATGTTCTCGACTGCTTGTGTATCGATGAGGAGCTTGCCGATCGTCTTCATGGTCCCGACGTTATCGCCGCTCGGTTTGGGCGCTGCCGCGGATTTGACGGAGAGCTTGCCGAACTCCTTGAGCTCCTTCTTCAAGCGTGCCGCTTCCGGCGAATCTGGTATCGCCTTTGGTTCCGGCTCACTCTCGCCCTCAGCTTCTTCATCCTCTTCGGCGCTCTCATCAGCGCTCTGAGTCGACTTTTCCGCCTGAGCCTTTAGTTTCGCCGCTTGCTCTGGAGTGATGGCGGGCATGTCTCCTGTTTGCGTAGCACTGCGCAATACCGCCTCAGGTTTGACTGCCGGATGCTCGCCTGTTTCATCGCGCGATTCTGGCTCCTCGGGCTCGGCCGTTTCATGCTTGATGCGCGCCAGCGTCTCCGCATTGACGTCCATCTGCGCCTCTTGCGTGATGCCGGCAAAAATATCGTCCACATCGGAGTCGCCCAGCTTGAACAACGGCGCTTCTTCATCGGCTTGCTCTTCCGATTCTTCCGCCTCGACCCTTTCAGGCTCAGGGTTCTTGCTCGACGGTTCGATCGTCACTTTTGGAACAGCCAGTTCACCGGTCTCTTCGCGAGAGAATTTCTCCGGCTTCTCATCTTCCTCTTCTTCAACGACTTCCTTGGGTTTGGCCTTGTAGGCGTCATCTACGGTCTTTTGCGCCTCGGCCGGGGCGAGCGAGCTGAAAATATCATCGATATCTTCATCAACCGACTCGTTGAACAAACCGCGCTCTTCTTCTCCCTCTTCGCCGGCAGCCTCGGCGACAACCGGTTCTTCCTTGGCCGATGGTTTGCTGTCCGCCTTGGGAGCCTCCTCGGCCGGCTCTGATTGCCGCACTTCCTCGGCTTCTTCCGATTCTCTTGAGTAGAGCGATTCGTTGCTCTCCAGCGGCTTCGAGCCTTCGCGATTGATCTCTCTTTGCGCCTCAGCCGGTGCGAGATTGGAGAATATGTCGTCGATCTCGGAGTCTACACCCTGCGAGAAGAGCTTCTCATCGCGCTCCTCCGACTCAGGCTCCGCTGCTCCGCTTGGCTCCGCCGCCTCTTCCTGAGGCGCAGAAACTGCCGGTGCTTGCTCTTCATCCTCGGACAATTCCATGAAGCGCCTTGAAAGAAGACCACCCTCAGCGGCGCTGGCTGTGGCTTCCGCTTCGGCCGGCGATGTCTGCTCCGGCTCGTCTTCATCAGCAAGGGCTTCGGCTCGATCAAGCAGACTGGCCAGTTTGGGGCCGCCGGCCGGCGGCTCAGCCGATCTGCCCACCGCCGGGCTTGTGGACTGCGCTGCTG
This sequence comes from Pseudomonadota bacterium, assembly GCA_021324135.1. Lineage (GTDB taxonomy): Bacteria > Cyanobacteriota > Vampirovibrionia > Obscuribacterales > Obscuribacteraceae > JAJPJO01. The sequence goes on along the minus strand of JAJPJO010000204.1, from coordinate 3,521 downwards.
GAGCGGCACTGTTTCTACCGGCAGTGGCCGCCGCTGCATTTGCACCACCTGCGGTGCTAGCCGGCGCCGGGCGGTTCACCGGTGTTGGGGCGGCTGGCGAGGGTTTGGCTGGAGCAGAAGGAGATGACGAGGCCGGTGAGCCTGCTGGTCGGGCAGAAGCTGTCGAACCTGACGGAGCACCGCTGCTTGCCGGCAGTGGTCGCACCGCCTGCGGTGCTTTCTTGGTTTTCTCGAAGTCGGTGAATAATATGTCGATCCGTATTTCTTCTGGTGGCTGAAGGGGATGAACTTCGGCTGCAGGAACTGGCATCGGCTCATCCATCATCGGCTCTGTGAGCGGCTCGGACTCGTCGGTATCCAATCTGTCGAGCAGGCTGCGCAAGTCACCACCGGCGGAGGCAGCTGTTTCTCGCTCGGGAGGCTTGGCAACCGAACCGGTGCCGCTTGCCGAAAGAGCTTGCAGTTTAGTAAATGTGCTCGTGTTTCGGCGCCGCTGAGCTTGCAGGCGATTTCCGGTGGCGCTGCCGGCGGCCGCCGCCCCTTTTGATTTGTCGGCTGGAGCAGCGCTGCCTCCGGGCGGCACGCCCGGTCCGGGGCGAGCCGGAGCACTGGATGGGTTGAGAGGCGTCGAGAGCATCTCATCTGCTGCATCCAGATCAATCTCCACCGATGGTGTCATGATCGCCTGAGCGCTTTCTACACTGGAAAGGTCTTTGGGCGTTGGCTTGGAGAAGGCCGAAGGCTGGGCCGCTTGAATGTCGGTTTTCGAACTCTTCATTTTGCCGATGCCCGCCCGCATGAAATCGGCGGCCGAGCCGGCTGTTTCAAGTGTAGGGGCGCCGGCTTCCGGAGCGTGTTCGTCGGCATCATGGGCTTTGGATTTTTGCAATCTCTCCAGCCCGCCTGAGGAAAACGAGTCGAACGGCTCCAGTTTGTACATGGCAAAAGTGGTCAGCACACCGGCGAGATTCATGAGAATCACTTGCGCCCAACTGAAATCAAGCATGTCTCCTGGCTCTATCTTCCAGAAATGGTAAAAAATATTGCCCAGCGAGCCGTACAGGCAGGTGGCCGCTACGATCGTCATGAAGACCTGGTATTTCTGCACCTTCGAGCCGCGATCGAAGAGCATGAGCGCGAATATAAGCGCGCCGCCGATGATTATTAGAGCATGTACCGAGTAATGCAGGCTGTTGCCGCCGGCAACGAATGGCAGCGGTGGCACAACTATGACGGCAGCCACACAGACCAGAAGAGCGACCAATAATCGTTTTATTTTAACCGCCAGTTTGTACATCTAAAGTCCCGTTAAAGTCCCGTCCGCTTAAACCTAAATTTTGCCCCGCTGTCATCAGCCATGCAAGCTATATACCCGGCATAAATTTCGTTCTACATATCCTCTTCATTTAAGCCTTTATTTCACACATTATGTCAAATAACGCCTACCAGTGTGTTTTTGTTGGCAACCTCAAGGGGAAAAAACGCCGGCTTGCATGCTCAGAATGCAAGTCATTTTCTCTGGATCGCAGAGCGCCGCTCAAGCCTGTTCTTGATGCCCACAGTCGCCGCCCTCAGGCGCGAAATTGTGCGCCAAGACTGTCTGCCAGAGCCTTTCTTACGATCGCCAGGCGCTCCTCGACCTCATCATTTGTCAGGGTCTTTTCCCTGTCCTGGAACGTTAAGCGGTATGACAAGCTCCGGTTCAGCTCGTCCAACTGGTAGATGCTGACCAGCTCCAGCTCGACAAGCAACTTTCCGGCCTGCGCTTCGATCAGCGACCTGACTACGGCCTGATCAATATTTATCGGCAGATCGACGGTCAGATCCCGCGCCAAAACCGGCGTGATGGCAATGTCTGAAAATGCATGTTGGGCTCGGCACCTTGATAGAAGCTCCAGATCCAGCTCGAAGCCAAAGGCAGGCTGACGCAACTGCTTGTCCTGAAGCAGAAATGGGTGCAGCTCACCGACAATACCGAGCTTGATTAGCTTCTCGGCCTTGCCGTTTTTCGAGTTATCAGCCGCATCGGGCACGCAGGCGACTTGTGCCACTCGGTAAGGGTGAAAAAGACTGGCGGCCTGCTCGGGTTTGAAAAAACGAATGCGATTGAGCGGCACGCGCAGTGCCTCAAGCAGATTCTCGACTATGCCCTTGATGCGATAAAAGTCGACGAACTCGTGCATTCCAGGCTGCTGAGTGACGGCGTCGTCATCCTTGCGGCTTTGCACGACCTGTCTTATGTGAGAGCCCGAGATGATGCCGGCGGCATGAAGATTTTCAACTACGCCTGTGCCGTGCACGTCGTCCTTGTGATTATCGGACGATGCCGATGGCGCGCCTGCCAGCCTGTAGACTCGACCGATTTCAAAGAGCCAGGCGTCTTTATTGCCGCGATCCTGGTTGTAGTTGATAGCTGCGATCAAGCCGGGGATCAGGCTCTGGCGCAAGACCTGATGGTCGCTCGAGAGAGGATTGAGGACGCGAACCAGCCAGTCCGATTCGTTTTGATTAAATTCCTGCGCACTGCGCAAACTGCTGATCCAGGCTTCGCATAATCCCTGCGCGGCAAGCACTTGCCGTACCTCCAGAGCAAGCCTGTCCGGTCGCTTTGGACAGACCGTTTGATCCGGCATTTTCTCATGCAAATTGTCGTAGCCGTGCAGGCGGCATATTTCTTCGATCAAATCGATCTCTCTTGCCACGTCGCCGCGCCGGAAACTCGGCACGCTCACGGTCACTGCCGAGCTGTTTTTCTCGCTCACTTCAAAGCCAAGACTGGTGAAATAGCGAGCCGCTTGCTCGCTCGTCAGCTCAACATCCAGCAGGCGCCTGACCTGGTTGAGCCGCATGCTGACGAGCATCGGCGCCAACTGGGCGCTGCCGGCATCGTGCAGCGCACCAATGCGAACAGCGGCGCCGGCATACTTGCACAGCAAGTAAGTCGCCCTGTCCGAGGCATTCTTCACCGCTTGCAAATCGACGCCGCGCTCGAAGCGCAAGGAGCTGTCGCTGGAAAGACCCAACAGTCGACTGCCGCGCCGCACCCGGCTGGGAGTGAAACAAGCAGCCTCAAGAGCAATGTCTCTGGTGTCGTCGCTGATTTCCGAGTCTTTGCCGCCCATGATGCCGGCGATGCCGACCAGGTTGTTCTCATCGGTGATCACCAGGATTTCATTGCTCAGCTCGCGTACTTTGCCATCGATCGCAACGATTTTTTCACCGTCTCTGGCGCGGCGCACGGCAAATGATCGGCCGCTCAGTTTCTTGATGTCGTAGGCGTGCAGAGGTTGCCCGAACTCGAGCATGACGAAATTAGTGATATCGACAACGTTGTTTACAGGCCGCATGCCGAGCGCCTGCAGGCGCTGCTTCAACCAGTGCGGCGAGGGACCGATTCTGACGTTTTCAATCACTCTGATTGAAAAGTATGGGCAGTCATCGCTGGATTCGATGTCGATGGCGAAGGCGTTTTCAGCCTTTTCCCGGGACTGCTCCGTGCGCCACTCAGGCAAACGCAAAGG
>JAJPJO010000236.1 GCA_021324135.1 Pseudomonadota bacterium | reverse complement strand
TGCATCAACATTGGGAATGACCACGGCCGCATCAGCCATCTGCCTGGTATAGCCGCCATCCTTGCCGACCACGCCGACAACGCTTGCGCCAAGCTCTTTTGCATACTGAACGGCTTTGACGAGATTAACGCTGATGTTTTTATCCTGATCGCCGCCGCCCACTGAGAAAACGAAGAGTGCATCCCGGGCAGCGAAGCGGCTCACCTTCAAGGTATTGAGTATGGTGCTCTCCCAGCCGTCATCATTGATGCGAGCCGTGAGCTCGGAAACATTGTCGTAGGGCGCATAAGCGTCTATGTTGCAAAGCTTGCGGAAATCGCAAACTGCATGCGAGGCGTGCCCGGCCCCGCCTCCCGAGCCGATGAGGAAAAGCCTCCCGCCGCGCTGGCGAACGTCGGCCAGAACAGCAGCCATTTTATCGATATCGTCGGGATTCAAGGCGCCAATTACGGCGGCGCAATGGTCAAGGAAGGATTTGGTAAAACTCATGTCCCACGTCCTGATTTAATTGGCCGGCAGCAAGCTGCCCAGTAGTAAGTTTGGTAATACCTTCATTCCCTTAACCGGTGCGCCTATCACCTAAATAAATAAATCAAGAAGAAATATGTCGTTTAAGGACGAAACTGTAAAATCAGCCCCGATCGCGCGCCCTTCATTATAACTGGCGGCAAGCAGAATATTGCGCAATCCTGCCGCTTTGGCGGCGAGAACGTCTTTGTGGCTGTCGCCGATGGCGATGCATTCATCAGGAGCGAGCCCGTATTTGTCCAAAAGGTAGAGGAGCATACCTGGCTTGGGTTTACGGCATTTGCATTCGTCGCTGTCGTCGTGGCGGCAGTAGACGATTTCCAAAAAGCGGAAGCGTTCATTCATGTGCTCGGATATGGCCTGAAGGTCCGCTTCAGCCAGCAGACCCCGAGCGATGTCTGGTTGGTTCGAGAAAACGAAGAGATTGCACTGCTTGTCTTCGCTAAGCCGTTTGTAGAATTCCGCGAAGTCGGAGCGTATTTTGAACTCGCTAAGGGAACGAGGAGAAGAGATCCCCGCTTCCCGAAAGACTACTTCGTTGATGATGCCATCGCGGTCGAGAAATACGTTCTTAATGCGCCTCATTCTTCGTCTCTCAGATATCACTTGAGCATATGATACGCCTTGCTTTGTCAAGGATGTATAACACTCAAGATTGGGTTGATCGCACCAATTGAAGTTATTCCGGACCTAAGGAAACGCAAAATGCTCATAGCCAGAAGCCCACTACGTATCTCGATTGGCGGCGGGGGAACCGATTTGCCTTCCTACTACGAGAAATTCGGCGGCTTCGTTCTGGCCGGCGCCATAGATAAGTATGTTTATCTGACTCTGCACGAGAGCTTCGTCGACTACATGATCATCAAGTACTCGCAGATGGAGCACGCCAAACAGATCGATGAGATAAAGCATCCCATCTTTCGCGAAGCCCTGAAAGTAGCCGGCATCGATACAATCAAAATAGAGATGGCCAGTATGGCCGACATACCGGCGGGAACCGGACTCGGCTCCTCAGGCAGCTTTACGACTGCATTGCTGAAGGTTCTCTACACTTACAAGAAAGAGATGATTCCGCCCAGGCAGTTGGCGGAATCGGCTTCCGACATCGAGATTAATCGCTTGAAGCAGCCTGTAGGCAAACAAGACACGTATATTTCGGCCTGCGGTGGTATCACTTGCTTTGATTTCAAGGAAGACGGCGAGGTTCAGATCGCGCCGCTGAGAATCAGTGAGGAGAATATATTCAACCTGGAGGACAACCTCATCCTCTTCTTCACAGGCTATTCTCGAGATGCCGCCGACATACTCAAGGAGCAAGACGACAGCAGCAAAACGGGCGATCAATCGATGATTGATAATTTGCACTACGTGAAAGATCTCGGTTTGCGCATCAAAGAGGCACTGGAAACCGGCGCATTGCAACGCTTTGGTCTATTGATGAACGAGCACTGGGAGCACAAGAAGAAGCGCTCCAAAAAAATGTCGAATCCGCAAATCGATCAGTGGTATGAGCTCGGTTTGCGAAACGGCGCCGTGGGCGGCAAATTGATTGGTGCCGGCGGTGGTGGCTTCTTGATGTTCTACACCGAGAATAAAATGCGCTTGCGGCGAACGATGCTGGAAGCCGGTCTTATGGAGGTCCGCTTCAAATTCGACTTCGAGGGTACCAAGCAAATTGTCTGAGGAGCCTAAAGCAGAGTTTCCCACCACCCTGGTTCTGGCTGGGGGACTGGCAACTCGCCTGGCAGAGGCGGCCAGGGACACGCCCAAGTCAATGATTGAGGTGGCGGGAGAACCTTTCATCGCGCACCAGCTGCGGTTGCTTCGCCGCGAGGGTGTGCGCAAGGTGGTTCTTTGCCTCGGGCATTTGTCACAACCAATCGAAGAATTTGTCGGCGATGGCAGAGACTTTCAACTTCAGGTCCTCTATTCGCACGACGGCGAAAAGCTTTTGGGAACGGGCGGAGCGATCAGGAGAGCACTGCCTGTGGTGGAGGATGTCTTCGCCATCATATACGGTGACTCGTACTTGGATGCGGACTTCGCTCCCGTGTATCAGTGTTTCATTGAGAGCGGCAAACCCGCTTTGATGACCGTTCTCCCCAATGAAAATCGCTGGGACAAGAGCAATGTCGTCTTCGCCAATGGATTGGTGAAAGTGTACGATAAGGTCAATCAGACCGCCGGCATGAATTTTATCGATTACGGATTGTCGATCTTCAGAAAATCCGTTTTCTATTCCTATCCCGAGAATGAGCCCTTCGATCTAGCGGATGTTATGAAAGCGCTGGTTGCAAGCGGTGAAATGGCTGGTTATGAGATGTGCCGACGTTTCTACGAAATCGGCAGCCCCGGCGGCTTGAAGGATACAGAGGAATATCTGCGGGCCAGGCGAGCGCTGTAACGGGTATAACAATAGATTGACTAGCAACGGATTCAAGTTCTGTATAAGCAAGCAGGTACATTGATGGCCGGCAGTAGTGGTCGAATGCTTCAGTTAGATGTGTTGCGAGGGGCAGCCATCATCCTCGTTCTCTTCAACCATCTGGATCCTGCCGTCAAAGCCGGCTCGCTACAACCTGTGGCAAACTGGTGCGTGCGCTTCGGCTGGACGGGTGTCAACCTTTTCTTTGTATTGAGCGGTTTTCTGGTTGGCGGATTGCTGTTCCACGAATTGAAAAAGCGCGGCTCTTTAGACATAAAGCGTTTTCTCATCAGAAGAGGCTTCAAAATCTGGCCGGCATACTATGTCTTTCTGGTGACGGCAGTCTCAGTCGACATCCTGGTTCATGCAGCCGATCCGTTTGTTAC
>JAJPJO010000234.1 GCA_021324135.1 Pseudomonadota bacterium | reverse complement strand
ATTTAGCCCCAAGCTCTCATAGACTTGCGCTCTATAGTAGAAAGCTTCTTCAAGATTTTTGATGTCTGGACGGTGGACATCACGATCAAGCTCAAGTCCACGGAATTTTTTACGATCAAGCTCAAGTTCAAGGAATTTATTGAGGTCCACAAGAGCAGTCTGGAACTGACCAGCTTTTACATAAGCTTTACCGCGCTTTAGAAAACAAACCGTAAGGTTCGGACCAATTTGAAGAGCTTGACTATATGAATCAATCGCCATTGAATAGTTCTTCTTTTCGAGATAATTGTTACCTCGATAGTACAGTGAGATAGCTGTATCGACCTTGACGGGCTTTTTAAGTGCGTACGAATTATCCGATTTTGCTACTTTTGAGGTAGCAGATTTGGCCGGTATCGTTGACTTTGCTTTGGGCGGAGCGTCGAACCTCTTCGTTGGAGCCTTGATACGGTGTCCGAAAGGTGCAACATTTGACACCACCCATCGATTGTTTATCCTCTTGAGGTCACACTGCAGCTCTGTTGGGCCGGACACTAACCAAGGTTCTGTACTAACTGAAATGATTGCTGTGTCTGGGTTTCTTGAGATTACCTGGAAGCATGAAAGCGGAATTTTAATGCCGAACAGTTGATTTTTTTTCACTCCAGTCCTTGGTTTCTGGACGAAATCCTCAACTGCTTCAGCAGCGCTTTGAATAATCATCTTAAGTTCGGCATCAGATTTCGTGTCAACATAGTCAATTCCATCAAGCACAAGTCGGTCTGATTGATCGGCTTGGGATTGCGATACGGCTCGGTAATAGGATACTTTGAAGTAATCGCCAGGTCCCGGCTCATGGCCAGCCTGGCGTACGTCCACCTTAGGAGGAATCAGGAGGCGAAGTTCTCCATGCTCTGTGTCTAAGATCATCTCTCCGGCTTCTTGAATGGTCGATGGCTTGCAGTAAAGGCTGATTCCTTGATCATGGGACAACATAATCAAACGCCCATCCGCAACCAGCCGATGGACTACAGATGCAAGGAAACCTACTACTAATACTCCCATAATCAAGAGCATTTGAGGGGATCTAAGATCGATCTGCCTAAGCAGCGCGTTTAATACATCCAGGTTTTGCTTGGACTCCGCCATCCAAATGTTCCACTGGTCCCCTACGTTCTGAGAAGAGATGGCTTTAGGAGTATCTTTGTGAACGAATGGCTTTTGTTCAAAGAGAACTATATGACTGGTGTTCAACGTTCCTGCTCGAAACGCTTGCAAGTCAGAGAGGAGCGCCGCAACGCTCTGGTAACGATTAATTGGTTTCTTAGCTAACATCTTCAAAACGATCAAATCAATCGCTTCCGGGTAGCCGCCAGATGGGTGCGCCTGACTGGGCGGGACTACCACGGCCTTCTTATGTTTCATCAATATTTCGATCGGTGTTGACCCTACATGTGGTGGCGTTCCAACAAGACACTCATAGAAAACGCAGCCTAAGGAATAAATATCAGAACGCCCATCACATTGCTTTCCATTCGCCTGCTCTGGACTTAAATAGAGAGGCGTGCCAAATATTTCGCCGGTTCTCGTCACGCTGTCGTCATCGCCTACGTCCCAGTCTCCCCGCTTTGCTACGCCAAAATCGACAATCTTTACGAGATCATTGGGACTCTCGATCATTATGTTGCTGGGCTTCACATCTCTGTGGACGACTCCTTGACTATGAGCGTAAATCAGCGCTTCGCAAACTTCCTCGATTATGCACATGCTTCGATGCAGCCCCAGTGGTTTCTTGTTAATTAATGCGGTTAGCGGTGTTCCTGAAACCAATTCCATAGCGTAAAACGGATGATTTGATTCGACACCGTAGTGGAAGACCTCCACTATACTGGGATGTCGCAGACAGCGGGCCGTTCTTGTTTCTTGATTGAATCGTCGAACGGACGTGCTTCGATTGTCCGTCAAAACTTTGACGGCAACTCTGCGCATTTGTTTGATATCCGTCGCGGCAAAGATTGTTCCGTTTCCGCCCTGGCCAATCAATTGCTCTACGAGAAATCGTCCATCTAGGACCTTCCCAAGGAAGCTATTTGGATCGAAGATTTCACTGAGGACTCCAGTGGGCACGATGGACGACGTGTTCAATCCGGTAGATGCATTCTGTTCTATGGAGGCTGATGGACCTACATCAGCCTCTCCAGCATCGTCAACTGGTTGTTCTCGGTCAGAAACCATACTGCATCAATTCTTGGTTCGCGTAGTCTTTTCGTACCCAAACTCTTGTATTATCATACCCTCGAAGACCTTCTGCTACGGCAATATGAGCAGGCGATGCCGTGGCATAATTTAATCGACAGGCAGAAAGGCGGCGCCGAGTTAGATGCCAACAATTAATGACGACAACACCAAGGACGTAAGTAAAGCGGCTTCTTCAAGCAACCCAAGGCCGCTAATGTCGAGTGTTTCATCAAATCCATATTTGATGGGAAATGCTGACCTCACAGGCATGACTCTGGCTGGGGGTAAGTATGTGCTCGGAGCCAAACTTGGTGCTGGTGGTGCAGGAAGCGTTTACCTTGGTACGGACAGTGATTTGAACGAGAAGGTAGCCATCAAGATTCTGAAAGAGCTGGACGATAAGAGATTAGAACGGTTTCGCCGTGAGGCAAAAGCCACACGAAAGCTGGAGCACCCGAACATTCTGCGACTGTTTGACTTTGGCTATGAATCTGAGGTTGCATACATCGTAATGGAATTCCTGGATGGACGACCATTAAACAAAATCCTAAAAGAAGAATTCCCAGTTAAAATCGAGCGATCATTCGAGTTAATCAAACAAGCCTGCCGCGCCCTTTCTCATGCCCATGAAAAGAATATTGTGCATAGAGACATTAAACCCGGCAACATGATGGTCGTAGATACGAAGGGAAGCAGGGAACTTCTTAAGCTGGTCGATTTTGGCATCGCAAAGATTTTGGATGATCAATCGACTATTGAACCAGCTCTCACAACAACCGGACGCGTCTTTGGCAGTCCTGCATACATGAGTCCAGAACAAACGAAGGGGTATCCAGTCGATAACCGATCTGACATATACTCCTTGGGATGCGTGCTCTATGAATGCCTTACCGGGACGCCGCCCCATGTTGGAGACTCTCCCATTCACACAATCATGATGCATCAGACTGAGACCCCAGTTAGTTTGAAAGAAGCCAGCATGGGACAAGAATTTCCTCATGGAGTCGAGTTACTCGTGCAGCGCATGTTGGCTCGGGAGCCCCGGATGCGGTATCAAAACATTGAGCAAGTAATTGACGACATCGATCGACTCGACTTCTCGCGCCCCGCTCGCGCCCCAAAGCGTAGTCAACTCAGTGAATCACATAAACCAATCGCACTGTCGGGTGATACCACTTCGCCCACAGAATTTTCTCAGAAGCCGCCTACCACTGCAGTAGGCACTCTTGATGAAAAGATCTGGCTGTTTTTGGCAGGTGGTCTTGTCTTGGTGGTCTTATTTGCTCTGCTCATAGCTGTCTTCGCAGGGACATGAGAGGAGTTGTGCTGAGCGCATTAACTTGAATCCCATTCGAATGCAAATAAATTTGCCATTTGAGTTTCCGCTTTTCATGTAAAGCTAGGAGCATTCGATGTACAGATGTGTTCATTTGAATGACTTAGATGTGGCCCATTCTTCCTGAGACTTGAATGCGCAAGAGACTAAGTCTGAATCGGCTAAATGATTGTAGCTGACCTTGGTAAATGTGCACTCAAGCAAGTCCGGACTGTCTTTCAGTTTGGCGAATTCGGCCGCTTCATTTGAGTCCTTTGTGAGGCGAGGACCGAATGTGGCGAGTCCAATTCTTGCACTGTCAAAGACTAAACCTAAAGGGAATGGCATCGAACTCTCATCCACGAACTTTTGTATTGTGAAGTCATGTTCTGCTATCCAGATATGCGTTGGGCTGTAGATTTCGCGAAGACGATAGCATGGCATTCCGTTTACGTCCTCCATCTTGAAAAATGCTAGTCTGTTGAAGGCGAAGCACGGTCTTCCTGAGTTAGCAATAAGAAGAGGAAGAACAGTATCGCTCATACCCTGCGTCCAACCAGCAGCGCCTGACATGGGCATATTTATTTCTCGAACATCTTGGACTTGAGTGAGTTGTTTCATCGATCGCACATGCTCCAAGATTGCGCTCGAACAAAACAATTGACCTTTGTCACCTTTTACAATAAGCCTGCATGGGTCGCCTTGATTGTCTAGCTTATCCCATTCAAAGAGCAAGCGATTCGGGCGCATGAAGAGCGTTCTGAAATGGTATGTAGATTCCCACCCCATGCAAACTGTCTTGAAGATGCCGTTGTCTTCATACGAAGATATGCTCTCATAGTGCCGCCTTAAGCCTCTTACGATATCTTCGACTTTCATCTTCACTTCACCGATTATACATTTTGCCGATGTCTAGCCAGGGCTCGTCGAGTTATCGTCGGCAAAAAAAAGTGGTTGATAGCGGTAAATACCAAGAACAGTGGAATCACAGTCCAAGTCTCCACGAAGATGCCGAAAATCAACAAGAAAAGTACAGAGGGTAGCGTGGCAAGCATGATTTGTCTTCGAAGGCAGGGTAAGAGTTGTTTGCCGTACGGTGGTTGATGTTCCAAGCAAGGTATGACTTGACGGATGTGTAAATAAAAGGGAAGCGGCATCGCCAATATGGGTTTCATAACCTCAACTGAGATCCCGATGGAGCTGAAATAAATCATTATGGGCCAACTTAAAAATAGGGCCGGCGTGCAGAAAGCAGCGAAGGGACCGACTTTGCTGATCAAGAAATTTGGGGATTTTTCCATTTGCATGACTTTGTCTACGGCAAAAGGCAGGAGTTCGCAGTAGAAGAGAAGCGCAACAGCTTGGCTTAGCAGGATAATCCACAGATAGTCCTTCCATGCTCCCAGTATGAAGAAGAAAGCCAGAATTGGGAGGAACAGTCTCAAATAACCACGTATTCGGCTGCGTGAGCGGCTCCAAGTCGGGGGGCCCCGATCAGTGATATCTCCAACTCCGAATATCGCCTCGAAGATTAAGATCGTGAAGAGGGGCATGGTCAGAAAAGGTCTCAGTCCAGCGCCCATCCTGTCTGGTGCGATAAGAACCATTGCTGCGAAGACTATTCCGAAATAGGCAATAATTCCCAAATAGAGTCGCGTCCGCCGAAATCGATTCCGACGCGATTTAGAATCGTTGGAGTCTGGATTCTTTGAGTCTGGCATTATGGCGCTGGAGTAGATTTAACTAAATCATGGCACAGATCTGCCGAGAGGGATATGCACCTGAACTCGCTCCTTCTCATCCCACTGAGCGCTCTAAATTCAACGCCGGTATTACTGAGATAACATGGCTTCTTTACCAGCCGGCAAATGGCGACTTCCTGGTTCGCAAAAGAGAATTCAGTTCTCTCTGGATCTCGTATTGAATATTTCTAGCTATCTGCATGCGTAATTGTTTGTCGCCAGCTCTTTCAGGAGGACAATTCGGATAAATTGGTTTTCCTATGCTTATGTGAAATTTGACCGGCAGTGGGATGCAGCTTGCGAAGAAGGGCAACAAGGGATGCGTCAATGTCACGGGCCAGTATGGCGCACCGATAAGATGCGCCAACGGTTTTAGATTAGCCAACAATGGATAAATTTCGTCACCGCCGATGGTGGTTATGGGAATGATTGGAGAACCGGTAGCAATAGCTGCTTTCACAAAACCGGGATTGAAATCATAAAGCCGATACCGCATGGAAAATGGCTTACCGGTTCCCTTCGGACCTTCAGGATAGAAGAAGACAAGTTCATCATTTTCAAGCAACTGTTGCGCGACGGCATATGTTGCTGGAACACTCCCGAAGCCTCGCATCAAATCTTTCACAAACGGAGTCGAGAGAAGAACCTCATGGGTCAAGTAGCGTATTCGCCTTGGCGAATGATGGTGCAAAATCATGGCAATGTAAGTCATGAACGCATCAATCGGCAACACTCCGGAATGATTGCCTATTAGAACAGCCCTGCCCTCTTTAGGAATGTTTTCCAGTCCGATGGTTTCAACGTTGAAGTACCCTTCGTACAGGAATTGAAAGAATGGCTGCCAATTGCTTATGGTTCTTGAGTTAAAACCATACTCATCGACTTCCCCTTCATATTGCGAGTAGAAGTCGGCTCGACGTATTACCCGTTTCGGTATCTGTATTGCTGGAAAGCGCATCTGTTCTCCATAGCTGCTATGTTCACTATTACGATGTTTCTGCCT
>JAJPJO010000284.1 GCA_021324135.1 Pseudomonadota bacterium | reverse complement strand
GATCGTCTACATTATCTATGCCTTCCTTGTGGCCATCAGCGGTGCCGTCGTTTATCACCGGTTCAAAAGCGATCGCATATCATCGACTCTCGCAGAGCCCAAGTCGGCATCGAGTCTGACTGCGCCTGATGATCACAATCATCTGGGCGAGCTCAAAGAGTACGGAGCACTGTTCATTTATTCGATGGTGCCATCAAGCCTGGTATTGGGCCTGACAAATTACGTAACCAATGAATTGTCTTCAATTCCTTTTTTCTGGCTTGCCCCGCTCTTCCTTTATCTTCTCTCGTTTGTAATCGTGTTTTCCAGACCGCCTGCCTTGCTGCTGAAAATCATCAAGGCGGCCGCACCAATCTCGGTGCTGGCTGTGGTGCTATTAATCACATCGGCGCGGTCTGAAGAGCCGTTATTCGGCTCTGATCTGGTTACAACCGGTCTCTCCCTGCACCTTCTGTCGTTCTTTCTCGTGTGTTGCTCGTGTCATGCCAGGCTGGCTGAGCTTCGTCCCGATCCGAGGCACCTGACGCCGTACTATCTGACTATCTCCCTGGGAGGCATCGCCGGCAGTTCCTTCAACACGTTTCTTGCTCCGGCTCTTTTCAAAACCTGGGCCGAATATCCGCTCATGTTCCTGACAGCGGGGATCTTGCTGACACCCTCGCTGGCTCTGCCGAGAATCGAAATACTGAAGCGCTTCAGTTCAAAGGTACAATCAATCTCGATCGCTGCGGCAGTGTTTGTCAGCTATTTGCTCTGCTGGTTCATCCATGCGGCCCTGCAAATATTATTGCCTGTTATGCTTTGCCTGTTGCTGAGCCGGACTCGAATGCAGCTCAGGGCTGGGCTCATCGTGCTGTCCGCCCTTGTGGTAATCAATTTCTGCATGCCCGGAGACTTAACCTTGCTGCAAAGCCGTAATTTTTTTGGCTCGTTGACCATCTGCCTGGATACGAGCATCAAAACTTGTTTGTTTTATCACGGTACCACCATGCATGGTGCCGAACGCCTGGACCCGGAATGGCGCGGGCTGCCGATTACATATTACTATCCTAAAGGTCCGATGGGCTCTCTTTTGTTGAAACTGTTTGGACCGCCGGAAACGCTGCTTGAATATCAAGACAAAATTAAGCAGCGCAAAAGAAACATTGCTGCCTCCGGGGATGAGCCGGCGTTTGCTCGCTCAAAACGAATGACGATCCAGGACAGGGACTCGAGCAAGCCGGCACCAATGGCGGTGATAGGCCTTGGATGTGGTACGACCGGCGCCTATGCAAAGGCAGGTCAAACTGTCGTCTACTACGAGATCGATCCCAAGGTGATCGACATTGCCGAGGATCCGCTCTATTTTACTTACCTGTTTCAATCGAGAAAGCGAAATGTGGACGTGCGCATCGTTAGCGGCGATGGTCGCATCGGTATCCAGAGAGCGCCATACAAATTCTATAAACTGATCCTGGTGGATGCTTTCAGCTCAGATTGGATACCGACGCATCTGATTACCCGGGAAGCGGCCCGGATGTATTTGAGTAAACTCAGAGAAGACGGCATTCTCGCATTCAACATATCGAATCACTACTTTGATCTCAAACCGGTTCTGTACGTTCTGGCTGATGAGTTGAAGGTGCATGCCCTGACAAAGCACGGAGATGACGGTGCGGATGATGTCGAGCAATCGGCTTCGGATTGGGTGCTGTTTACGACAAACGATGCCAGTGCAGACATGCTCAAAAATGAAGGATGGCAACCGCTCAAAACGGATCGTCGAGTACGTCTTTGGACGGATGACTACTGCAGCCCGCTCAGCGTTCTCATTACGCCTTTTTCCTAGGTTCAAGTCTTTGAGGTAAAACGGATTCCAACCGTTGAGGCAAAAACAAAGTGACTGATTCCAACAAACCAACGCTCAATTTGAGAAATGTTTTCGCCCCGTTGCTCTACAGTGCCGCAATTCTTCTGGCCTCATTCGCAATGTTTGTCGTGGAGCCATTTGTCGCCAAGCTTCTGCTGCCTAACCTTGGCGGCGGGCCGAATGTGTGGAACAGTTGTGTCTTGTTTTTTCAAATAACTCTTTTGCTCGGCTATCTTTACGCTCATCTGCTCACCTCCAGAGTGCCCTCGTCATATCAGCTGATCGTGCACTTACTGGTCATATGGTCGCCATTAATCATTTTTCCAATCAGGGCACCGGGAATGGTGCCGCCTGGAGAACACCCATTCATATGGATATTCAGCATGCTCATCGGCATGATTGGTCTGGTCTTTTTTGCCATCTCGACCACAGCTCCACTTCTGCAAAAATGGTACTCGCAAACGAACTCAATCGCGGCTGCCGATCCATACTT
The DNA here is from genome assembly GCA_021324135.1 of Pseudomonadota bacterium. Classification (GTDB taxonomy): domain Bacteria; phylum Cyanobacteriota; class Vampirovibrionia; order Obscuribacterales; family Obscuribacteraceae; genus JAJPJO01. The sequence continues at coordinate 4,220 of JAJPJO010000284.1, read as the reverse complement.
CTTGTATGCATCGAGTAACACAGGTGGAATTGCCGGGTTGCTTGCCTACCCGTTTTTGATCGAGCCTAACTTTCACTTGACTCAGCAATCTCAGCTCTTGCAGTTTGTTTACTTTGCCTTTGCCGTTCTCACGACTGTCTGCGGAGTGCTCGTCCACAGGTCAAAAACTGCCATCGAAAATCCAATCTCAGTGCAAGACAATACAGAAAGCGAGCAATTTAGCCTTTATCAAAAACTGCGATTGCTGGTTTTGACTGCAATCCCTTCGGCATTGGTTCTCGCTCTCACCACTTTCGTCACGACAGACCTGTGCTCGCTCCCTCTTTTCTGGATCATTCCGTTGTTCATCTACCTTGTATCGTTCATCATCGCATTCAGCAGAATGAGTCCGATGGTGCTCAAAATATCGCGCTTCTTGGCACCAATTGCGGTGCTGCTTGCCTTGATTCTGGTAACATCAACGAATGTATCGGAAGTGCTTTTTGAAGACACGTCCATTACCACCGGAATTTCCATACACATTATTGCCCTTTTGCTTGTTTGTCTCGCTTGTCATGGAACCGTGGCTGGTGAAAGGCCGCATACAAGGCATCTGACCACGTATTATCTTCTGATCTCAGCCGGCGGTGTCATCGGGAGTTGTTTCAGTACACTGATGGCACCGTCGCTGTTCAAAGGCGGCGAAGAATACCCGATGCTACTGATCGCTTCTGCAATTATCCTGACCGTGAGATCAAAACTCTTCTCTCGGTTGTCGGAACGGCTGACACCATCCGCGAACGTCGCGCTTGGACTGATTCTGTCGGTCACGGCACTTTCCTGGCTTTGTCAGCTAGGCTTCCTCAGTCATGCCAGGGAAGCCACCGAACTCGGTGGCACCTTCAGACTCCTCGACACCCTGATCGAATTCTCGTTTCGCTACTTAATTCCAATTGCATGCTCACTGATTCTGGCGCGTACAATAGCTCAATACCGTGTCGGTCTTGCGCTGGTCGGCTGCTTTGTCCTGTGGAGCTTCTCCAACCTCGATCAGTCCGTAATTCTCAAGGCAAGAAACTTCTTCAGCCGCGTTTCCGTGGTCGAGAATAAGGCAGACCAGAGAATCGAATTATGGAATGGAGACAGCCTTCATGGCGCTGAAAGCCTCAATCCGGCCAAGCGCGGAAATCCCTACTTCTACTGTTATGAGGACGGTCCTTTAGGAGAGATAGCCAAGACTGTCTGTAAGGACGCCTGGCAAGTCGAGGACCATCCAACAGGCGATGGACCCTCAAAGGATGCTGCCTATCAATTTCGACATGGGCCGAAACAACCGGGAGTAGACAGACCGCTTGCACCAATGGCGGTGATGGGATTAGGCAGCGGCATCGCTGCAGCTCTGGCTAGACCAGGTCAGACCGCTGACTTTTACGAAATCAATCCTGCCGTCATCGACATTGCCGATAATCCCTTTTACTTCACCTATCTATATAAGGCGAAGAAGAGAAAAGCCAAAGTTCATTTGATATGCGGGGACGGACGCCTGGAAATTCAGAGAGCACCATACAAGTACTACAAACTGATCGTTTCTGATACGTACAGCGGAAATGCAATTCCGGTCCATATGATCACCAGGGAAGCAGTCGGTAGTTACCTCGAGAAACTGGCTCCTGATGGTGTTCTAGCCTTCAACATCACCAACGCCTATTATGATTTGCGACCGGTGCTCGCCGGTTTGGCTGCTGAATTCAAGCTGGACGCGCTGACGATCAATGAATACGATCGATCTCCGGAGGGGATCAGAAAGCATTTTTTCATTCAATGGGTCATTCTATCGGCCAACAAAGAATTGACTGAAAAGCTTCGCAATCGCGGTTGGCAGCCGCTCATGGTCGATCCAAATTTCCGCATGTGGACCGATGATTATTGCAATCCACTCAGCGTTCTCACGGTGCCCTTTTCATGAGCGGAACTCAGGGAGAATCTAATGGATGCCGACGTAACCGCTTTCCACTGGAGTACCTGTGGCGTTGGACCAGAGTCCCAGCACTCTTCTGAAGCGAATATCAGAGACGGTGCCGTTGGTCATATAGGTAGTGCGAAGAGCGGATCCGCTGAATGTAGCATATTGCTGATACCAGCTCGGCGTGCGGTCGATCGTGCTGGGCGCCGATTCCATAAAGTCTTCGCGGCCGACGATAGTCGGAGGTGCACCAATTGTGCCCGCTGAAAGAGTAACCGTTCCGCCCTTGCCTTTGCCCTTCATGCCCCATCCCTTCATATAACCCCCAGGAAGAGCACCTTTGCCCGTAACCACCATGGTCTCGACTGAGGCAGTGCCGGAGGTAAGATTCTCAGAGAGTTTGACATCAGCAGGCGCCATGACTACGAGCGGATTGTCCAACGGCTCGCCGGCGTGCAGGCCACCAGTGGTGGTGCCAGGCTTGCGGGTGTAGCAGCGCACGAACATATCAAAAGTCGGCTCGAATTCAATGATTCCATCAGTGCAGCTCAAGGGAGGTCCCAGCGTAATGGCGGGGGGCTGTCCGAGATCGAATGCAGTTGCACCGTTGAATAGAACATCAAAGCAAGTCATGTAGATTTGTTGGTCGGCGACGACATAATAGGGCTGCGGACTCTGAGTCTTGCTCTCGTAGGTGACTACGCCGTCGGGATCGAATCGATAAATGTGAGAAATACCCGATGGGATGTTACCAACCGAAGGACTGCCCCAGGGGGTCCACGGTCCGGCTGGATCGAACGGCGTGTTGTGCATGCCCACTACTGAGTTCACATCAACTTTGGTTCCACCTCGTCTCAGCCAGTCATAGACCGCAATTTTGCAAGCCGTGGAAGCCATGTGTTGCGTGTCTGAAGCGACCGGCCACTCGGGCGTATCGATGACGATGTTGCTGGCTGCAGCCACTGGATAATCACCGCCGTTGCTCATGAAATAATCCGTGGTTGCATTGGTCGGATCGTTCATTGGAGCCGCATATAAGTCATATGGTTTGTACAGAGGAGTGGCGGGCGAAACGTTTGGATCCGGATTGTTCGGCGGACCGTCCGGGAAGCTGATCTGGAGCGCGCCCGGAGCTGGTCTTGGGTCATAAACGCTGGCCGGCTGAGCACAAGCAATGGCGTGGATCGTTTGACTTGTATGAGTCGGATCGTTGACGATCTGATCTGCTTCCGCCTTCAAAATCGTTCGGTGAAAATAGGGCAGTCCGGTCGGCGCCGCGACCCACATTCTCGGGTCGACCAGCTTAACGTTGGCGCCAATGCCGGCAAAGACAAAATCTTGACCATTGAATGGAATGTCCATGTATGACCGGTAGCAGTTGTTGATTGTGTTTGTAGTGTTCAAACTGCCGTCAATTCCAGCCGGTTTTGGCACCGGGATATTGGTGGCGATACCGTTTTGTATGGCTCCTAGAGTCAATCTCATCGAGCCGGTCACGTAACTGGAGGATCCGGTCATACGAATTTGATTCTGCTGGTAGGCAGTCTCTGCCGATACGTACGGTGTCACTGTATTACCGTTTTTATCGGTGCCACTGCCGCCAGGCAGAATGGCTGCATCGAGCACGGCGATTAGATTATTGGCCTCGGTTTTGGCTGCTGTCAGATCGTTCAGAGCCAGCTCTTGCATTTCCGGTACACCGAGGTTTTGAGCAATGATCATGTCCAGTCTGGCTGTGCCTATGAGGGTGTTGATCGAATGGGTGGTGGTATCGAAGCTGTCGCCTGCCACGGTGCTCGATCCGTTCGGGGCGGAGTCGGACAAGCCCACGAAGCCGAATTCAGGAGTATTGATGACGATTGTGCTCAGGTCGCGTGCAGCCGCGATGGCCGCCGCCTCGATGGCAGTTCGCTGTTCCGAGCTGCTGCCGATAAGCCTTACATAGGCCAGCCCGAATAAAAGGAGCACGATTACGATGAAGCAAAAGGCGGCAATCAGGACAAGCATATTGCCACTGCGTCTACGATTAAACATCGACGAAACCCTCGTTGCGACCAGCTATGATGCCGAGCTATAGGAACTTACATCAAAACGAAAAAGCTGCCATTAATAATAGGAATATTCCATTTGCAATACAGCGTCAATCCCTCGGCAACGGCTTGCCAGAATGGCAAAAGTGTGCTTATGACGAGGCCTGGCGCTTTCTCAACGGTTCTCCGTCCGGCGATACTTGGAGAATGCCTCGTCAATAAGCGGTTTTTCGTGCTGTTTCTTGTCT
>JAJPJO010000215.1 GCA_021324135.1 Pseudomonadota bacterium | reverse complement strand
GAGCATTATCTGGTCGAGTGGGTGGAGACCGGGCTTGACGCCCTCGACATGATGAAGTCCTATAAATACGATGTGATCGTGATGGATTTGACCATTCCGAAGATGGACGGCATTGAAGTCTGCAAGCAATATCGGGCGCTTGGCGGGCAATCGCCGATTCTCATTTTGACCGGCCGGGGCACAGTGCCCGATAAAGAAGTAGGTTTCGATGCCGGAGCTGATGATTATCTGACGAAACCATTTCATCTCAAGGAGCTTTCAGCGCGCATCCGGGCTCTTTTGCGACGGCCTTCGGCAATTGCCGGAGAAGTTCTGCAAGCGGGCGACTTGACGCTCGATGTCGTTTCCCATCGGGTGACGAAGAACGAAGAAGAAATTCATTTGCCGCGCATGGAGTTTGCCTTGCTGGAATTCTTAATGCGACATAAGGGTCAAGTTTTCAGCGCCGAAGCCCTCCTCGATCGTGTCTGGACAGCCGATTCTGAAAAGTCTCCAGAAACAATCCGCACATCCGTGAAGAAGTTGCGCAGCAAAATCGATACAAAAGGACAGCCGTCGTTGATAAAGAATGTTCATGGTGTCGGATACAAGTTGGAAGACTGAGCAGATTTCGACAACCGCGATGGCAGGAATTATGAGGCTGATTTAGCCTGGCTTTGAAGGGACGATGCTAAAATGGCGGCGCTTTACATCCAGGTAAGCGCTCGTGAGACTCAGGGAAGACCCAACTTTGACTGCTGCACCGCCGGTGGTGCGAGACGATCGGCAAACCGGCTCAGTCAGCCGAGATGATGCCGGTGCGTCCCCAGCGGCTCGGAGCCGGCGTTTTGTCGCCGGTATTGCCAGCCTTCTTTGTTGCATCGCACTTGTATTGACTGTCATGCAACCATGTTTGCATGTCGGCTTTCTGCTTGATGATTACAAACATCTCGATCATGCTTGTCATATTTTTCATGGCGAAGGAACACCTGCTCAGCATTTGCTCAGGGCTCTGCAGGGGCTGAACTTTTGCTGGCATTCCGCTGTCACGGGCCAGACCGATGGCTTGACTAGTTTCAGACCGGCAATAACGCTCTCCATCTGGGCCGATTATTTTCTCTGGGGCATGCGCGCCTTCGGCTTCCATCTTTCGAACTTGCTCTTCTTTAGCGGTTGTGCCTGGCTTGTCGGAGTTCTGGGCTGGCAATTGAGCAATGAAAAATCGAACAGCCAAGCGCCGAACGGCAATGCCAGAGGCGTTCTAACTGGCGCATGTGCAGCACTGCTGTTCATCCTTTATCCAATTCATCCAGAGGCGGTAGCATGGATGATTGGAAGGGTGGACGTTTACTGCACATTTTTTTGTTTGTCTGCGCTATGCCTTTACATTCATTACCGATCTGTAGATTCAAGAAGCGCTCTGGTATTGTCTTTTGTTTCATTTCTGATTGCACTGCACTGCAAAGAGATGGCTGTGACATTGCCTCTGGTCATGCTTGCCGCCGAGGTGTTGTTGGCTGAACCTTTGAGCTGGAGCCAATTGCCGCTGCGTACCAGATGTCTGATTATCGGGGGATATTTCGCCGCTCTTCTATTCTTTCTTATCTTTCGAGCCGCAATGATTGGATCGCTTGTCGGTGGATACGGGTCTACCAGCTTCAAAAGTGTCATCAAAGCATTGAAGAACTTCGCTGATGGGCCGACACTCGGCAAAATTCTTTGTGGTGTAAATGAGGAGCAACCTTTCGCCAGCGATCTCTTGAGGACAGCTCAGTATGCGGGGCTTGTCCTGGCAGGAGGTGCTGTCGCCCGACGATTTCAATCGATCTCCGGCAGGCGCATTACAGTCTTTCTGATGCTCTCATTATTATTGGTCGAACTGCCTGCATTCCAGGTCTGGCACATCTATCCCAACCTTGTCGGCAGCCGGCTATTTTTCCTGGGATCTTCATTCTTATGCCTTCTATTGAGTGCAGGCGTTATTCCAAGATTGCCTTTAGCGAGATGGTCTGGACGACAGTCAATCAGTAAGTACGGGTTTGGTGCTTTCATGTCGGCATCGCCTCTGGTGGCATTCCTCGTTCTAGCAGCTGTCTGGTATCTAGCCTTGCAACACAATATGTATGCCTGGGTACAAGCAAGCTTGCAGATGGAAGGATTGAAGCAGCAGCTGGCTCGAGAATGCAGCGCCAGCCCGCCGGGGACACAAGTGGTGCTCGCCGATTTGCCGCAGGATTTTGCCGGAGCCGGCTTGATCGGTAGACCCGAGCTCTTGCGCCAGATTATGGATAAGGCCATCTCCGGAAAAGACTACAACGCGAAGATAGTTACAGTAGAGCGGCCTCTTCCAGGACCGAGGGAGTTCATCTATTCAGGGCTGCTTGCCACCATATCTAGTGACCCCCAATGTTACGAGGTTTTGCATTGGAGCCCTTCAAAAGGCGCTTATAGTCGATGGAAGCGACCCGGTGGAGAAAAACTATTTTCGGCCGGCAGCGCCTCCGCCCAGCCTTCCTGGACAATTGATGAGCCATCGCAAGCTCAGACGATTTGGCTGTGCCACTCACGCCAGCTTGATCCTTTTTCTCTTGCCTGGCTCGAGGTAACGACAACCAGCTCGATACCGGCAAAGGAAATTGCCAGGCGGGCACGCCTCGTCTGGCGTTCGCAACATCAACCGGCCAGTTGGATTGATTACAGTGAAGGTCCATTTGCTCAGGAGAGCTGCGGAAAACTTTTATTCATTCCGAGCCGTTATCGCAATTGGGTCATGAACGGCACCATAAGCGATCTGGGCATTCAATTTTTGCCGGGGCAGTACAGAGTGAGCCTTCTGTCCGCGCATGGTGCGGACTCCAACCAAATATATCCGCTTGTTGAGCTGCGGCAGTCATCGCCGCGCTCAAATGACTTGAATCAGTATGTGATGCCTGCTGTCGGGCGGGGCGATCGATTATTCGTTTCATTTGATGCGCGAGGGGTGAGGGGCGCCAGTGGAGTGTTTGTGCTTATTTCCGGCTCTGATGTTGGATTCGCTGACCTGCCAAGCAATGTAGTCCCGCCACCGGATCAGCTCGTGCTTCATAAGGAACTGCCTGTCAGCCAGGGCATCTTTGAAATTCCCCGTGAAATCATGGAGAAGACGGGTAAGCACCAGGTGGCAATTCTGGCACGGGATGGCAGCCAAGCCAAAGGCTACATCAGCGAGCCGAGAACTTTCCTCGTCCGGCCGTGACGCGGCTTTTGATTACAGTAAGCATGACAGTAATGTATAGCTGCCCCCTCCCTCTTCTTTTTCTTTTCCTATATATATTGAACTTTGCAGAAAAGTCTGACAGCTAAAAACGGTCGAATTGACGTGGACGGTACCTGGATGTTTACCTGGAACAGCTCACCAGTTCTAGACCTACGGTTATGTCAGACTTTTTTGAAAAATCCAATATGACTGAGCCGAGGAAAATTTGGAGGTCACCTCTGCCTGCTCAGTGTCTGGGCGAGACTGCAGTATGACAGTAATATGTCTGGACTATCGAATGGGAGACATTATTCGGCGGATAGGCTGCAGGCTTTCCCGAATAAGCAAAGTCCGAACAGCTCTCATCAGTTGATACGTAACGCCCAGGTTACTGACTGCGGACGTTCTCAGGTCAGAGGCATTAATAATGACAGTAATTGACATTCCGGTGTCTTGGTGTCACACTGTAACATTGCTTCATGACGATGCCTCGCGAGATTCACCTGAAAACCTATCAAAATAGGACATTTGGCGATTGACATTCAGAAAAGCGGTATCTTGACAGCATGACAGTTTAGGCGGACAATACTGTTATGATTGCGGAACGCAAATCATACTCTCTCGATCAACTCTGCCAGGAAGTGGCGCGCATGCTCAAAGAGCATGCGCTCATGGATATGCAGCAAGATCAGAGGGTCTCGGCGGCTCCTGACAAAAGAACAATACGCTACTACACGACGCTGGGTTTGCTTGACCGGCCTGAGATTGAAGGACGGCAGGCCAGATACAGCGAGCGGCACGTGCTGCAGATCGTCTCGGTCAAAGCACTGCAAAGCGTAGCGCTGCCGCTCTCGGAAGTTCAATCCCTTCTTTACGGCTTGACTGACGATGAGCTGATTCACGTTATAGATAACGTGGCCGAGTCTGTGCGTGTGAAACAGCGGCTCTTGAGAAAGGAAACATTCAAGCCGAAAAGATGGCGCGAGATAACGATTGAGCCGGGCTTGAAGATCCTGGCGGAGGAAGATTGGCATTCAGAATTGGACGAGCCTCTTCTGCACGATCGTGTGAAAGCCGCCCTGGATATGCTCAAGGCGGACAATACCAGGTAAGAACGGAGGGTCCGTTCGTCATGAAAGACGCAACAATTCCTGAGGGAAAAAAGCTGGATGAGGATGGCAACGCACAGCTGGAGCCAACCGTCATTGCTGTAAAGGTTCGCATGCGCGGCCGCGTTGGCAGCAAGACATTAAGTCTGAGCAGCGAACCGTGCGCCACCATATATGCCACCGAAGCAGACACCCCTGAGAACAATCGGCCGAAAAGCGGCGGCACAAAAGGTCTCGAGCAGCAGGCGCCTCAGCAATCAGCTAAGGCGGTATCGACCAGCCTGCCGGTGATGCGCATAACCATGGCCATCCAGCGTTTCCGGCGCGTCTGGGTACAGACCTGGATGGACTTGTGCCAGGGGCGCCGACCTGACTCGGAGCCAATCGAAAGAGCCCGAGCTGATCTGATGCAAGCCCTGGCCGACCATCCTGTCGGCTCGCGCGTTCCGCTGCTGAACAGGCATTTGAGCATTTACACCAAAGAGTTTATTGTCGCCCTTCAAACTTCGACATTGTCGGTTTCCGCCATAATGCAGATGCGCTCTCGCTACACGCACGGGTACGAGGATGCACTGATCCAGGCAGAAGCTGCCATCGCCGGGAGCGAAGGACGGCAGGGCGCCATCCGGAAGTCCTGAGGTTCAATCAGCAGTGCCTTAGCCAGCACACTGATTGCACCAGTAGCCCAGCGGAGCTTCAATCTGCGTCTTAAGTTGAGGTCGAGACAGGAGCGAAACACCAAGAGCTACAGAGCTGCTGGATAGTGACAAAAAGACGGGTGCCCCATCCACCCGTCTTTTCCCATTGTATCATCACCCCCGAGGGCACGATTTTGAGCGCCAATCGGGCTTGCGCGCCACCGTATGTGCCACCATAAAAACAATCCTGGTGGCGTCGATCGGCCGAGGTGTATAGAGCCTGAGCACCGGGGCTGCGACTGGCCGTTGGAACAAATTGCCCGGCTCGCCATCTATAACTCATATTACATATGCTTAAGACTTTGCATCGTCGCCACCTTAGTTAGATTAAAGTGAAATAAGCACTTCCCGGATTGATATTAATGTCGGCCAAGCGGGCATTTCAAAGGATAAGGTGCAGTTGTCAACCTATAACTTTAGTTATAGAGTAGATTACATAGTTCCGTATATTTGTCGGACCGTGAGATATTTGCTGTATAGATTGTCGAGACCAAAGGTACACGAAAAGGATGGACACGAAAAAGCTGTTTAACTTCACTGTTTCAGATATTCCAAGACCGCGCTGGAACGTTCTTGACCTGATAAATGTGGTGAACAAAGGCAGCGTTCCCACTTATCTCTTTTGTGACGTCGACATGACCTGGGCGGAGAATTTACGCGCTCAGCTCAAGGAGATGGGCTACCGCACGACTGTTACCGCCATCCTGCTGAAAGCAATCGCAGTGGCCCAGAGGTCGCATCCCGACAGCAGGACTTTCAGGCTGCCGTGGGGAAGGCTCGTAACCTTCAGAGACATCGTTGCCGGATTTACAATCGAGCGCTACATCGGCACTCAACCGACCGTGTTTTTCGGGGCGATTGAAAATGCCGATGCCAAGCCGGTGCTGGAAATTGCCCGTGAATTGCGGGCTTATGGCGAAGCGGAAATCTCAGAGGTGCCTACCCTGGACATTCAGCATCGCTTCAACAACATGCCCTGGTTGTTCCGCCGACTCATGCTTTTCCTGGGCAATCGCTACCCCTGGATTCGACTCAAATATCAGGGCGCGACCTTTGGTGTCTCTACTCTGGGCAAATACGGCATAAAAATGATGATTCCGCCCTGCGTTGCCACATCAATTTTTGGCGTAGGCGAAGTGGAAGAACGCGCCGTCGTCCGCAATGGAAAAATCGAGATCAGACCGATCATGACTCTCAGCCTCAACTTCGACCATAGAGTGATCGATGGGGCACCGGCTGCACGTTTCCTCCAGGAAGTGCGCAATCTCATGGAAGGCGGACTGGAGGACTATCTGCGCTCCGAGCTGGCCAGTATCAGTAATTCGATCAGCATACCGAGCTACGATCGGGCAATGTCCACCTGATTTTTGGCTCCCTTAATCAGGATAGGGGCGTCGCTTCGATCCGAAACGGGCGAGCGGACTTTAGCGCCTGATACTATATATGGTATCGCCATGGCGATCTGAGGAACTTTTCGGATCGCTACGGACTGACGTGAAATTTCTCAAGCAATTTGCGGATATCCTCGATCGTATCTAAGGCGGCGCGTTCGCCTGCCTCAATGGCATGCCTGGCGTCTTGCTTGTCGCTGGACATCAAGCCGATGTCCGCTACGCGAGGACGGATGAGAAGATCAGCCTCAGCAGCCTGCGCCCGATCGATATTGGCCAGATGGAGGGTGATGACCCGCTGGGTGACGCTGCCAATGGCGGAGAAATCCTGCTCCCTGGCTTGCCTTTGAGGATCATCAAGATCGACGGCAATGACGATGTCGGCGCCCATCTCGCGTGCATGCCTCACGGGCAGGTTGCACATGACGCCGCCATCGACGTAGAGTTTATCATCCATCTTCACCGGTTTCCTCAGCACCGGAATGGCGGAACTGGCTTGCAATGCCTTTCCCAGATTGCCTGCTTTGATTGCTTCCTCTTTGCCGCTGACTAGATCGAGAGCTACAGCCGCGAAGGCGATCTTGAGATCTTCGAGATCTTGTTCGGACTGCGGCACGTATTTATTCAAAAAGTTTCGGAACTTATTGCCACGATACAGCCCATCATAGGTTCGCTCACCAACCATGCGCGGCAGATAGAGCAAAGGCACAGCCAGGATGCGAAGCTTGAGCGGCACGGTCAGGTAGGAGCGCATGAGCGATTTTTTTGTGAACATCTCCTCGAGCGCGTCGATTGAGATTCCGGCGCTGTAGAGACCGCCTACAACCGCACCGACATTAGTGCCGACAATGCAATTAATTGGAATGTTTTCCTGCTCGAGGATTTTCAGCACGCCTACATGCGCTGCTCCGCGCGCTCCGCCGCCACCCAGAACCAGAGCCACTTGCGGGCGGTTCGACACTTTCAGTTTATGACTGACTTGATCGTCATCTCCATCAAGAGCAGAGGCTGAGCGCGCGCAGAGAATGGCTACAAGAGCGCCTAGAAAGAGAGCCGACACAACTCGTTTGATGAGATCCTCAGGCGCGACTTTGCCTGGCAAACGCATCGACATCTCAGGTCCAGATCCACTGCATCCGGGCGGGCACAAACCAACCCAACTTGGAGAGCGCTTCGTCCAGGCTGATGTTTTGAGTCTTGCAGGCAGCCAGCGCTTTTACTGCTTGATCGGCCGAGAGGAAGCCCTGCCTGTAGAGTGAATGCGTTCGCAACGCCAGGTAGAGGAACGACTCATTGATAATCCCTGCTGCCAATACCTTCTTGCCTACCTTGATCGAGCTTGTTTCGCTGTCATCGACCACACCCTTTAGTGACTGAGCGCTGGCCAGACCTGATTGGATGAGGAGCTGACAGGGGCTTATCGTCTTTTGCGGCGCCATGGGCGGTGGATCTAGTTCAGCCACTGCCTGATAGACGGATACTTGTTTTTCACAAACGTTTTTTAAAGCCTCGGCTGCTTGAAACGCTCTGAGAGTGCCGTTTGCCACCATATCCTGCAGAACGATTGCCGACTCCAGCAAATCATGGGTAACCAATCCTTGCTCCAAAAGAATCTGACCAAACTGCTTTTCTTTGTTGAGCTCAATTTCAAGGCATTCAAGCAGATCGGATTCGGACAAGAGCCCGGCCATGGCGACGAGCTCGCCTATCTTGACCGTCTGCGCGCTTTTCTCGACATACAAGCCTAATTCGAAGAGAGCCTGCTCAATACTGATCCGCCTGTGGCCGACAGCCATGAGCGCATCCTGAGCCTGATCGGCCGTGATCTTGTTGTCGCGCGCCAGCAAGAGTCCGTGCAAAGCAGCTTGCATCATCCAGCTCGAGACGTCGCGGTTCAAAACCAAAATTCTGCCGGTTTGCATGCCGGTATCCTGAGCTTGCATGACGGCTCTGCCGACCTGTTCCATCGAAACCATCTGGCAGGAGATCAAAAGATCGGTGAGCGGCGTGGTTACTGTCGCCACGCGGGCCGTTTTTTTGTGGACATTGCCAAGCACGCCGATGGCATCGGCCAGCGCCATATTCTGCTGGCGAGCCAGGCGAACAGCACGGATGGCAAGGTCGACTGAGACAGTGCCGTCCTGGACGAGATCATTAGCCTGGTGAACGAGGCTCAGGGTCTGCTCGCTGGCCATCTTCAGCATGACGACCGCCTTAGCGAGAGGAACGTTCAGGCTCTTGGCGGACTTTTTTGCTTCCTCAAGTTGCTGCGGAGACACTACGCCGGTTCCGACCATCAGTGTCGCCAACGGATCAACAGCGGCTTCTTTGCGTAACATCTGATTCCCTTCAATTGAGCACTCAGCCTCTGAGTCTCGGTCTCTTTGACCTGAATTTCTAAAGCGCTCAAGTATGCAAACGAGTCATGACTGGTGCTCGACAAAAGTCGAGGCTACATCTACTGTACCAAGGTTGAACCTGCCTCTAACAAGTGGCAATCATAATCACTTGACTGAGGGATGCATGTTAATTGTTGCTCTCCGCCTGTATCTTTGAACGTATTGCCGACCGCCGCTTGGTAGAATGGCACTTTTGGGCATGCAGGATGAGCTATGAAGAAAAACGAGCATGATTACGGCTATTACAGGTTTGCAACAATCTGTCAAGATCGAATCATATTCGTATGCGAGGATGATCTCTGGGAAGTCTCCACCAATGGTGGTTATGCAAAGAGATTAACGGCCGGTCGCGGTGAATTCTCGATGCCCAGGCTTTCTCCAGACGGAAAGCTGGTGGCGTTCGTTGCCAGAGAAGAAGGGCATCCTGAAGTTTTCGTCATGCCCTCTTATGGTGGCATACCAAAGCGCCTCACTTATCTCGGCTCCGGTGTTCTGTCGATCTGCGGCTGGTCGGCCGATGGCAAAGAGATTTATTTCACATCCGATGCCCGCTCCGCTTTCTTGAGAGAAACGGATGCATTCAAAATCTCGTGCCATGGCGGTGAGGCAGAGTGCCTGCGTTGGGGGCACGTGCATACATTCATGATTGCCGCGAACGGGCGCACGGTCCTTGGCCGCAATGCCATCGATCCGGCCCGCTGGAAGCGTTATCGTGGTGGCACGGCTGGTGACCTCTGGATCGACCAGGACGGCAAAGGGCGATTCACAAGACTAATCAAAATCCGCGGTAATCCGGTATCGCCGATGATCATAGGCAACCGGATTTATTTTCTCTCCGATCACGACGGCATGGGCAATATTTTTTCATGCCGCCCGAACGGCAGTGACTTGCAACAGCATACACACCACATGCAGTACTACGTCCGCTTCCCTTCCACTGATGGCCAGCGTATAGTTTATACCGCCGGTGCCGACATCTATCTCTTTGATCCCAAGAGCGGCACGGACAAGCGGCTGGACGTCAAGACTCCGGCCAGTACGCCGCAAATGCAGCGAAAGTTCGTTGACGGCAGAGAGTACCTGGAGCATTTCTCTCCTCATCCTGAGGGACACTCGCTGGCTCTGATTGCCCGCGGGCAACCGATCACTATGGGGAACTGGGAGGGGGCGCCGATTCAGCACGGCAGAGGAAGCGGCGTGCGCTATCGCTTTGCCGAATGGCTTCCGGATGGCAAACGCTTCCTGGTGGTCAACGACGTCGACGGCTTCGAGCGCATCGAATTACACACAGCCGATCAAAGCCAGGCGCCGCAGTTCATTACTGCAAATGACCTTGGTCGCGTCGTCAATCTCAAAGTATCGCCTGATGGCAAACGGGCTGCAATAGCCAATCACAGGCATGAGCTGCAGGTTCTGGATCTGGAAAGCAAAAAGAGCAAACTGATCGATCGCAGTCCGGCTGAGCGAATATCGGAGTTCAACTGGTCGCCGGATTCGCGCTGGCTTGCCTACAGCTGGGCGCCGCACCCCCAGACGTTTATCATCAAAATTGCTAATCTCCGGAACAATACCGTCCATAATGTCACCAATGAAGTCCGCTACGACACGTCACCGGCATTTGACCCCGATGGGAAATATCTCTACTTCCTGGGGGTGCGTGAGTTTTATCCGGTTTACGATATGGTTCGGTTCGACTATGGGTTTCCAAAGGCCATGAAACCATATCTGGTGACTCTGCGCAAAGATGTGCCCTCACCCTTTGTGCAGGAGCCGAAGCCGATCGTGGTGGTCAGGAAGAAGAAAGCTCAACCGGCTCAGGACGATGACGGCAAAATCGAGTCCAGGGGGCAGGAAAAGAATGGTACCAGAGCCGGTGACAAGGGCGAAGGTAAGTCTGGCACCGCCCCTGGTGCAAATCGGAAGAGCAGTGCCGCCTCGTTGCACATAGCGCCGGCTGTGGCCAAGCTGGGCAGTCGAGCCAGCAAAGCCGATCTGAGGAAGTTTTACAAAGCGGCACTGGACCAGGCTTACAAGGAAGTGCTCAAGGAAGTCGAGTCTCGCGCCGAGGCCGGGCAAAAGGCAAATCTCAAAGACAAAAAGAGCAAGCCCGTCCAGAAGGCAAAACTATCAGACAAGGAACAAGGCGCGCTCATCGAAATCGATTTCGATGGAATTGAAGAGCGCATATTAGCCTTTCCGGTGAGTGAAGGGCGGTATGGGCAGATCATCGGCGCCGAAGGCAGAGCCTTGTTCACGCTCTATTCTGTTGATGGGATCAAGCCGAATTTTTCCTGGTATCAGGAGGACTTCGCTGTCGGCACGCTGATGGCCTACGATTTTGAAGAGGCCCGTGCCGGGTCGTTGCAAAAGGATGTCGGCCGCATAGCGCTTGCCTTCGACAATCAAACCCTTTTTTATCGCTCCTACAGGCGCATCCGCGCCGTCGATGCTCTGGAGAAGCTCGGAGCTGAAGGTCGTGAGCCAAGCAGCGCCTCAGGATCGGGGCGTAAATCCGGATTTCTCGATCTGGCTCGGGCGCAGGTTCTGGTGACGCCGCAACTGGAGTGGCAGCAAATGTACGAGGAAGCCTGGCGATTGCAGAAAGAGCAATTCTGGGATGAGAAGATGTCGGATATCGACTGGGATTTTGTGCACGATCGCTATTTCGTGCTTTTAGGCCGGGTTCGCACGCGCTCTGAAGTCTCCGATCTGATTTGGGAAATGCAAGGGGAGCTCGGCACTTCGCATGCATACGAGTACGGTGGTGACTACCGGCGTTCGCCTTCTTACCACATCGGTTTTCTAGGCGCCGATCTGAAATTTGATTCTAAGAGAAAGGGATACAGAATCGAGCGCGTTCTTAAAGGGGACAG
Organism: Pseudomonadota bacterium; assembly: GCA_021324135.1. Lineage (GTDB taxonomy): Bacteria > Cyanobacteriota > Vampirovibrionia > Obscuribacterales > Obscuribacteraceae > JAJPJO01. Next base: position 41,114 of record JAJPJO010000215.1, on the reverse strand, counting down.
CTGGGATCCGTACAGCGCCTCACCTCTGGCTCGCCCCGGCTTGAATATTTCAAACACGGATGTGATCGTATCCGTTAATGGCAATCCGGTCGACAGAGAAACGCCGGTCGATCAATACATGTTCAATCAATCCGGGCGCGAGGTCCGCCTTAAAATTGTCGGCGCCGACAAAAAGGAGAGAGTTATTACCGTGCAGGCTCTTTCCAATGAAGGTCCTCTCCGTTATCGCGACTGGGTAGAGGCGAACCGCCGCTATGTTCATGAAAAAACGGCCGGCAAAGTAGGTTACATACACATTCCCGATATGGGCCCGTGGGGTTTTGCCGAGTTCCACCGCGGCTATCTCTCGGAGGTGAACCGCGATGCCTTAATTATTGATGTCCGCTACAACCGCGGCGGCCATGTCTCGGCCTTACTATTGGAAAAGCTTCTGCGCAAGCGCGTCGGTTACGACGTCAGCCGCTGGGCACCACCGCAGGCGTATCCACCCGAGTCGGTAAAAGGACCGCTCGTCACTCTCACTAACCAGTTTGCCGGTTCCGATGGAGACATCTTCAGCCACTGCTTTAAACTATACAATCTCGGGCCCCTGGTCGGGAAGCGCACCTGGGGTGGTGTCATTGGCATCTGGCCCAGGCATCGCCTGGTCGACGGAACGATCACGACTCAGCCGGAGTTCAGCTTCTGGTTTAGTGATGTCGGCTGGGGGCTTGAGAATTATGGAACCGAGCCTGATTATGACGTCGACATTGCACCGCATGATTTTCATCAGGGCAAGGATCCGCAGATGGATAAAGCGCTGAGCTTGATCATGAAGGCTGCCAGGGAGAAACCGGCAAAACTGCCGGACTTTTCAAAACGCCCCAGTCTGCCGGTACCGGAGCAACTGCTTGCCAGCGCTTTGGATAAGGCTCGCTCAGCCAAGAAAGAGGTTCCCCTGGGCGTCAGCGCCAGCAAGGCCGCGCCTAAGACTAAAGCGGCTCGCACCGCCAGTGGTGGCAAGCTGGGAGATAAGAGGCACTCGCGAAGCAAAGTAAATCTTGTAAAGCCCTCGAGCCGATCCCGTGCCGGTGCCACCGTCAGTGGTGCAGGAGCGGCCGCTGGTTCTCGCAGAGGCAGCAGCACGGCTGCAAAGGTCGTCAGCAAGGCGCGTTCAAAAGCCACTGCTGCTGCAAAGCCCGGCGGCAAATCGGGCTCAGGAAGGCGGGCACTGGCTGCCCGCCTGAGCAGTTCTTCGCGTAGAACCACCGGCAATGCGAAGACGGCTCGCATGAGCAGAGGGCGTGCCAAAACCAGGAGGGCGAAATGAAAGTACTTGTCGAAAGAATCGCCAGAGACGGCAAAGTGCTCAATCAGGCAATTCTCAAAGTCGATGGCTTCATGAACCATCAAATTGATCCTCTACTGATGAAACAAATCGGTGAAGAATTTGCTCAGCACTTCTCCGCGGTCAAGGCTACCAAGATATTGACTGCCGAAACAAGCGGCATTGCACCGGCTCTGTCGACCGGTATGGCTATGAATCTGCCTATAGTTTTTGCCCGCAAGCATCAACCAATCACCATGGGCGGTGAGCCATTGCGCCAGAGTGCTCCCTCGCACACCCATGGCGGTGAGGTAGAGCTAATCGTATCGAACGAGTACCTGGGCCAGGATGATAAAGTCTTGATTATCGACGACTTCTTATCTACTGCCAAGACGCTCAAGGCACTGGTCGCGCTCGTTGAAGCGAGCGGAGCAACCCTGGTGGGCATCGGAGCAGTAATCGAAAAGTCTTTTGAAGGCGGAAGAGCAGCACTGGGCAATCTAAAGGTGCCCGTGCATTCACTGGCTGTGATTGAGCGCTTTGACGGCGAGCGCATCATCTTCAAAGAAGATAAAGTCGAGGCACTCTAGGTGCTCGAACAAGATACAAGAGTCTTTCCTCGCTTACTTTTCGATCCTGCCAAGCGACGCGCTTTTGCGTCAGAAAATCAGAAATCCACCAGGGCAGCAGGCTGATCGATGAGCGGAGCCGTTCCTTGTCCTTCCTGAAAAGCGAACTGACAGCTTTATTGAAAACTGCTTCAGTGACCATTGACTTTCCTAAATACCAAAGTCCGCGAATGACGAGACCGACGTTATCATCGCCATGAATGAGTTTCCTCTGTGCCATGCCCTGGACGGTGATTCGGATACCATTATAGTGAAAGGATGTGCTGTGACCATCGGTGGCATATTTGGTATCATCAATTGCGCCTGCCACAATGCCGATTTGTATAGCGGCGTTAGCTGACGCTTTAAAAATCTTGCGCCCGAATGATTCGATTTTGAGCTTTGCGATCTCAGCTAAGGGTGGACTCGGAACCCCGGGATCATTTCGCATGAATATACCGGGCAACAAGCGGCGAATTATGCCCTTTTTTACCAGGCGCGATAATGCTTGATCGACTGCTGCGCGCGTACCGCAGAAGAGAACAGCCCTGGTTGAAAACGGCTCACCAGTTTGTAATTGACAAATGAACCGTTTGATAAATGTTGCAGCACCAAATTTCATGAGCCAACCTCCTGTTGTTTCACTAACAATATGTAAAACGACAAAAGGATCAAAAAGGTTCAATTTAAGCCCTCGCGGAAACCGAACAAAGACGAAGGACCTACCAAATTTTATCTTTCTCACTCCCAATGCTTTTTTCGAAAAAGTCTGACACGGGTGCTCAAGAACCCAGCCGCTATCAAATCCTATGCCGATGTCAGAGTTTTCCTTGAAATTCTTGAAGGGTCTAGATCAAATAACGCGAGCGCCGATCGTTCAAATGCGCTTGAAAAGCTGATCCATCCCATGTCAGAGTTTTCATACATTTTCACTTACGATGGCAAATGAGAGGAGGACTGGGCAGTAGCCTGATTTACTCCTATGTCAGAGTTTTTGAAAAAATTCGATAGGGATGCCGGCGGGGAAAAAGAGGGTAGGGACCCGGCTTCTTTCTTTCAGATCGGCATGATGTGAATCGAACTGCCATTGGATGGATGGCCGAATTCGTTAGCTGCCGATCCGCCACGCTGAAAGATCTCCCAGTATCTTTGCGCATGACCAGAGCTTCCCGGCGCCAGCGCCAGATCTCCTTCCATTATATTGAAGCTGCCGGTGGCTACCGATGCTGTTCGAATATAGCTGCCAATGCGGATTTTTACGCGATCGCCCGGTTTCAATTCCGAAATCCTTTCGTCTCCTGTGCGAATCGTCGTTTTTATATTGCCGAAAGAGTCAATATATCCAATCACATAAGAGGGCGGATCCGGCACAGTTTCGAATGGATCGAGCTTGTGATTGATGAAGCTGTAGTCGCTATTAGCGGTCTTGGCGACCAGAGCGGGGAAGAAATCGCGAGAGCGGAATTGACTGCCTGAGTCCTCAACATTTGTGCTCCAGATTTCTTGAATGTCGTTTTTTAAAAATGATAATGAGTGACCACTATTGACGACCAGAATAGGCACTCCGTTTTTTAAATTGACGAACAATAGACCTTCGCCTTCGTTATTGACACGAGCTTTGAGATTGTCTTTCCTTGGTGCCGTATTGGCAAAGACGATGATATCTTTTGGTCTGAGCGAATCATCGCCGCCTGCCAGTTGGGCCAGAATGAAGCCGGTGGCGATGGTGTCAAAGGGCGGCACGGTAGTGCAATGTAGCCGAGCTGGAGGCGGAAGGTAGCGCGAGAAGGCCGAAACCACTTCCGCCCAGGCGAGATCACCTGGTCCGTAATCACAAATTAAATGAACAAGATGCGTCATAATTTGGTCCATATTGCCGGTCAATGAAATTGGGTGATCGATTGACCTAACAGGCGTACGCTCAGGGATTGGTCCGCCAGGCAATATGCCTGGCTCTCTTTAGTTTTTCCCGAAAAGCATGTAGTTTCAAGAGCTGACAGTTGCGCAAATCAGATACCGTAGCCGCCAACAAAAGCCCCTACCAGGCACTCTCGGACACTCTCGAGGTGCTGGGATTCGGCACGCTATTATTCAGACTTTTGTTGCTGATCGATTGTATTATCAGACCCTGGGATCTGTCCGGGATCGGCTTGTACGCCAACAGCCTTCGCGAGTTCATCTCATTGTGTGCCTGCCTTCTGGCAATCGCTTTCTTTCAAGGAAGCAAGACGTTGGCATTCTTGGTTGATATTGGACTGGCCAGTCGCAAAGCCCTGATTGATATGTTGATCGGCTTTCTTGCAGGCACGGTTCTAATCAGCACCATGCTCGGTGCAATGTACCTGGTGGGCGGATTCACTGTCGATTCATGGCGCTGGCCTGTGGATCTGATGCCGGCCATGCTTCTGTTTTTCATCGTCGCCTTCACCGAAGAGCTGATTTTCAGGGGCTATATTTTTAAACGGCTGGAGACCGGATACGGCACGATTGCCGCTGTGATTCTATCCTCCCTCCTCTTCGGATTCGCTCATTATAGTAACCCGGTCGATAACGTCACATTGAACGACAAGCTCTATTTTTGCTCGGTGCTCTCGCTCGAGGCCGGACTTCCTTTAGCCGGTGCCTATCTGCTGACGCGGCGACTGTGGCTGCCGATCGGTCTTCATTGGGCATGGGACTTCATGGAAGGCACCATATATGGTTTCAACGTGTCGGGTACGGACATCGGGCCCTCCGTGATGAATCCTGTTCTGAGCAGCAATCTGTTCTCCTCCGGTGGTCCGTTTGGACCGGAGGCAAGCATGCCCGCTTTCATCATCGGCTCTCTAGCGGGCGCCATATTTTTGTATATGTCGTACAAACAGGCCCACATCAGGCCCTGGCGAGTGAAAGATTGAGTGAAAGATCAGTTCTGCCCGTCTTGCTTGAGCAAAAACTGGTCTAACTTGGTGGAAAGATCCTTTAGCTTGAAGGGCTTCTTCAAGTAATCATTCGCCCCGGCATCAAGACAGGCTTTTCTTTCTGTGGATGAATCCATGCCCGTAAGCATGATGATTGGCGTTCTGCCACCCTGGGCCCGAAATCGTTTGCAAATTTCCGGGCCTTCCACTCCTGGCAGGTTCCAGTCCAAAATCACCAGGTCGAATGAGCCGCACTCGAGCTGCTCGAGCGCTTCAAAGCCCGAAAAGGCCGTCTCGACAACATGCTCCTGGTAAGTTAGCCAGTCAGAGACGGTCTCAGAGAGATTCTCATCGTCTTCCACCAGTAGAATTCTAGCCATGACCACCCTGGCACTTCATTTGGCCGCGCCCCCGTTTCAGTCGGCACTCAAGCACGGCGCTCCAATAACCCCTGCCCCGGCGCGTCCATTTGAGGCTCATCACATTCCTTAAACGGACTCAAAATGATGCGCGCTTCTACATTATAGTCAATTGGAGAGTTCGTCGGATCAAAACATCAAGCTACTCAGGCAAGCGGAAGCGCCTGCCAACAAGCGCTATTCAGCCGCCCCTCGCCACTACTTGGCTTCTGCCCCGGTGCTTGGCCTCGTAAAGACACTCGTCGGCCAGTTTAATCAAAGTCTGCGGCGATTCGCCATCCTCAGGAAAGGAGACCAGCCCGCCGCTGAACGAGACCGAGAAGATTTCGCCGTTGTCACCCTCGAAAATTTGACCCTTCAGCTCGTCCAGGCAACGCTCCAGAGCGCCCTTGGCTGTTTGTTTGTCTATATGCCGAAAGGCGACGATAAATTCTTCTCCGCCCCAGCGACCGCGCAAATCCTCAACTCGAAAGCGGCGCCGAATCAACTGCCCGAAATAGGCCAATACTCGATCCCCTGACAGATGACCGTAGTTGTCGTTAACATGTTTGAAATGGTCGATGTCTAAAAGGCAGAGGCTGAAGCGCAAGTTATTGGTTTTCGATTCGGAAAGCAGACCGCTCAGCTGCTCCATGAAAGCTCGCCGGATCATCAGACCGGTAAGAACATCCTTGTCCGCCCGTTCTCTCAAAAGGCGGGCACGCTCCAGTCTGACCTTGACGCGCATGAGCAATTCCGCCGGCGCCACAGGCTTGGGCAAATAATCATCCCCGCCGGCCTCGAAGGCAGCCAATCGGGCGCTCAAGCCGGTCTGGGCCGTGAGAAACAAAATCGGCAGGTCTTGAAACTGACTGCGCTCTCTGATTTGCTGGCAAATTTGATAGCCGCTTATGCCGGGCATCATTACATCGAGCAGCACCACATCCGGTGCGAACTGAGCCACCGTTTCCGGAACATTCTCCGGGATCAGAACCGCTTTAACGATCATGCCCTCTTTGCCCAGAATGGAGCCGATCACCTTCACGAAGTCCTCATCATCGTCGATGATCAATATACGCGGCCTGCCGCCGGATCTGACGCTCAGCAAGTAGTCGACGGCATTGGCCAGCATCTGCTGTTTGATTGGTTTTTCAAGGAAGAGGGATGCTCCGGCATGAGCAGTCTCGGCACTGCTGGGCTGACTCGATGTCGAGACAAAAGCGACCGGCAGGCTCTCGTTGCCCGGCAGCGTGCGCAATGTGCGAGCCAGAGTTATTCCAGGCGAGGGCGATTCCATGCTTATGTCGATCAGCGCCGCATCCAGAGCCAGGGCCTTGGCCATGATTACCGCTTCTTCTTGCGACGACGTGCCGATCAACTGCACGGGTAAACCGTCGACGCGCCGCTCGATTGCGGGCAACGCCTCGCTCGATACGATAAGAACGCGCACTGATGTGGCATCGTCGCTGACGGGAAGCAGGCGACTGGCGATGCTCGATCCGGCCAGCAGTCCGGTATCCATGGTTACCGTTTGAGGTGATACCACAACCGGTGCAAGATGCTTGGGCACCCGCGAGGCCTCGACCTCACCGGCTGTCGAGTTGGAGCTTTCGGCGAGCTGGGTCGTGGAGGCAGGCAGGCGATTGGCGTTAATCTGCATTTGTTTTGCTGAGCCGGCATCGGCACTGTATACGGTGCTGCCTGCCAGTTCGGGATCGTCTACCAGATCGAATTTTTGTTGTTCCGCTAAATCCTTGAGCTTGGTGCTTGTTTCCAAAACTTCACTGCTCGATGCCACCACATTTGCTACCTGAACCACATAGTCGAGAAAGTTCTGGATCTCGTCCCAGGAGGTTTCGTTTTCCACCAGCCCGGAAGCGAGAATGGCTTTCAAGGCGGATTCCAGATGAGCCGATGCTTCGCTCAGCTCGATCAAACCACATGAGCCGGAGGTGCCCTTCAGATTGTGCGCCAGGCGTATGGCATCCTCGAGATAGCGCGGCTGCTGGCGCTGCTCGCGGGCGGCATCGAATGCTTCGGTGAGCTTCTTGATCCGCTCGGGAAGCACGATTATATACTTCGATCGCAACGCCTGCATGGCCTCGAAATGCAGTTGCTCCGGTGAGAGAGTGCTTGCCCCTTTCGGCTTGGCCTCGCCGAGCAGCGAGTCGATCTGCACGCCAAAGATACTCGCCTTCAGCGGTCTGATCGCCACCAGGTCGACTTTCAGATCTTTGGTGAGCCGCTCGTACAGCTCGCTTGGCGGCCAGGTCTTGGTCACGAAGACAAGCTTTTGCTTGGCGAAGTGCTTGCGGAATTGCACGATGAATCCGATGCCGTCTAGATCGTCGAGTTGATCGCCAACGATGGCAATATCAAAGGTCTTCTGCTTGAGAAGTTCAAGCGCTTTCTGACCACTGGACTGAAGCTCGATTTCATAGCCTTTAGGTGTCAGGATTGAGCTAACCAGTTGACCAACGGTGGCATCATGCTCGATTTGGATGATAGTCTTGCTCATTTCCCTTTCTCGAAATCGAGCGAGCACGAATTGATGCAATAACGCATGTGCGTAGGATTGGGTCCGTCGTTGAAAACGTGTCCGAGATGCGCGCCGCAGTGGCTGCAGATAACTTCCGTTTTCACTTCATCCTTGTCTTTGTGCTCTGAGACCACATCCTTCTTAAGAGGGGCATAGAAACTCGGCCATCCCGATCCCGATTCAAACTTGGTCTTCGAGCTGAAGAGAGGCTCACCGCAGACGATGCACTTGTATAGGCCCTTCTGATGGTTCTTGTAATACTGTCCTGTAAAGGCAGTTTCCGTGCCCTTTTCCTGTGTGACATGATATTGAAGCGGCGTCAGTCTTTTCTTCAAATCGTCCTTTCCGGCTGCTTTGTCGCCAGCCGCGCCGCTCTGTGCAACTGATCTTTTCTCCGCCTCCTCCTTGGCGAAAACTATGGCATCAAGGCTGAGAAAAACGGCGACCAGCAAAAAAACAACTACAAGGGTTCTGAATGAAAATGGTTTTGCTTGCATCAGATCTTTTCTCAATCCCTTTGCTGATTTGGGCGAACGTTTTTTTGTCGAATCGAGGCTCTGCCTTCTCAGTATTGCTTGTATCGAGTGTAGTAATAGTCTAAGTACCCAGCTGTATCTTAGCTTACACACAATCAGATGAAAGGCATGTAATATAATAAGGACAACACGACGCCCAGCCGGTTCTCTGGCGCGTCTTGCGCCCCGGATCCCCGATGAATCCATTCTTCACCCTCTGTCTTTTTGCAATTTCATTGCTGGCAATTACCGCCGCCTGCTCTCTTTTGCTTTATGTTGCAAACGAGTTGCGCCTGGCTCGGGGCAACGGCAAGCATCTCAACGATGATGAGAAGAGGCAAAAAGCGCAGGAAATTACCGCCTTCCTCAAGCGCCTGCGGGGGGCCACGATTAGCAATATTCCCGGCGAGAAAAAGCGCATCGACAGCGACCTGGAGAAAGACTGAGTTCTATTATCTGGTTTGCTCGCCTGTGTGCGCCGTCTTTTGCCCGTCGATCGTCGGTGTCGGGTTGAATGAATGTCTTCTATAGCGCCGTTTCTTCCTATAGGCCTGACCCTGGCTCGATTGCTGAAAGACGCTCGATTTAAGGATCTGGAAGCCCATCGCCATCATCGCCGACATGAACACGATGGTCATGAAAATGGCACCGCTTCGTTTGCTGCTGAAGCTGATCAGCCAGGCCAGCCCGGTTTTCTTCTTGCTCTGCTGGTTGGCGCCTGACGATTTCTTCTCCAGCTCCAGCACTTCCTTGGCAATCAGAGGCGAGCCGCTATCCGACACGCCAGTCGGACGCGGCGGCGTCATCGGTCTCCACGCCTCGTTTTTATCATCCATTTGGCTGACTATCTCAGCCACCTGCTCCAGGTCTTGAGAATGGATGGCATCGCGCCCGTCCGACTTGACTGCAAAGACGAGATCGTTGAGCGCTTTTTGATCGACCAGCTCGCAAAGCGCTTCATAATTGGGATAGATCGAGAGCAGATATTTCAAGCTCAGAACGAAGGGCGACTCAGGCGCGTTGTAATCTTCCTTCTTGATGATCGAATATTTGTACTCACCATCAGCCATCGAGAGCATGCGTCTCAGTGCATCGAATGGGCTTATGGGATCGTTCAACAATTTGGCGGCGATCACTTGTCTGCCGTCGCGCAGAAGTACGACGCCTGTAAACTCGGGGTTGTGTGATTTCAGTCGCAAAATCGAGTCGCCGTTATAGCCGAGCTCGAAGATTTGCTCGAGGACATTGTTCAGTCTGAGCTCATACGACAAATTCCCTTCCATGACGCAGGGAAGCTCTTTCTGGGCGTCCTTTTTGATCAGATCGACCCATGAATTTTCCGATGATTGCGCCAGGGCGGCGCCGGCGCCGCCTACCTTCAAAAGCGGCTCTCTGCCTTGTGAGACGAGCTGCAAATCGGAGCGCAGATCGAACATGTTCTGGTAGCGATCCTCCGGCCGTTTCTCCAGACAATGCTTGACGATCCGCTCCAGGTGGGGCGGAACTTCTTTGTTGATTTTGGCGATGCTGGGCGGCAGGGTAGTAAGATGATGCATGGCCAGTTGCAGCGGATTGCCGGCATTGAAGGGCCATTGCCCGGTGAGCGCTTCGAACATGACGACGCCGAATGAATAAATGTCAGATCGAGCATCGATGTCTTTAGCCTGAATCTGCTCCGGACTCATATAGGCTGGGCTGCCAACCGTCTGTCCGGTTCTCGTCAGGCTGTGCATCGTCGTGTCTTCATCATCAAGTGCGTAGAGGAGCTTGGCGATGCCGAAGTCAACCAGCTTCACCCAGACCTCGCCGGATTCCTTCGAGGTGACCAGAATGTTGCTCGGCTTGACGTCGCGATGGACGACGCCGCGCGAGTGAGCATGCACGAGCGCGCCTGTCACTTGCAGGCAGACCTGGAAGAAATCGGGCAAAGCTAACGGACCACCCTTGAGGATATATCCGAGGTCGCAGCCCTCGACATAATCCATGATCATGAAGGGAATGCCCTCGGGGGAAATGTCGAAGGCTCTGACGCTGACGATATGGGGATGGTTCAATTCGCGCGCCGCTCGCGCTTCCTGGCGGAAACGCCGCTGGCTGACCGCATCCATCGCCACCTCCGGGCGAATAACCTTGATGGCCAGCTCTTCGCCGAAGAGAAGATCTTTGACCCGATAGAGCGAGGCCATGCCGCCCTGACCAATTTTCTCGACTATCTCATAACGGCCGGCGAACTTGCCCTCAATTTTGCGCGGCGGCACGGCTTTCTCAGCCGGACTTGACGGTTCCTCCGGCTGGACCCCTTTCACTTGCAGATTGTCTTCATCGGTGGTGGCATTCATTTTGGGTGGCAAACCTTAAATCGACAATGCACCATATACAGTGCAGGACCGCCGGGCTATCAGGTTCTATCTTTTCTCAAGGGAGCGAGCAGCAGGGATGCTTTCTTTATCCCAATCGGGAGCCTCGGGGTGCGGTTTTTATATCTAGAGCGTATCAGTATTTTGAGCAGGAGTGTTCTCCCGCCTGGCATTTTTAGTCTGGGGCAATCGGGTGGTAAGTTCGATAAAGAACCGAAGATTCATCGTTAAAGCCTCGGCTAGTACAAGTTTAAACCCGCCGGCGGAAACTGTAAATCGCTCTAAAAGGGTACGCGATTGTGCGTATAGCACAGAGGTAAAGGGCTGATGCCGAAAATCGGAGGAAGAGTTTGTAGCCATTGTGCCGCAACGGTTCAAGCCTTAAGGAATCAAAACCGCGGCCCCCTTAATTCTGCCCGATTTAAGATCGGCCAGGGCCTGATTGGCCTCGAAAAGGGGATACTCGTGAATCTCCGTCTTAATCTCACACTCGCCGGCAACCTCTAAAAACTCCGTGGCATCAAGGCGGGTAAGATTGGCAACCGAGGCAATTTTGCGCTCCTGCCACAAGTCGGCATATGGGAATGGGGGAATGTCGCTCATGTGGATGCCGCCGCAGACGACGACCCCGCCCTTGTCGAGCCGCTTAAGAGCCAGGGGCAACAAGGCGCCGACGGGAGCGAAGATTAGCGCCGCATCGAGCGCATCCGGGGGTGCCTCCTCGGATGAACCGGCCCAGATGCAACCGAGTCTTCGAGCCAATTCCTGAGCGCCGTGATCGCCGGAGCGTGTGAAGGCGTAAACCTGCTTGCCTCTCCGGGCAGCCACTTGGGCAATGATGTGCCCGGCTGCGCCAAAGCCGTAAATGCCGAGCCTGGAGATTGATCGATCGATGGTATCACCGGCGGTGAGAGCAGGGCGGCTCGACATGGTCGCCGCCAACGCCCCGGCCATTTTGTACGACCGCCAGCCGATCAGCCCGGCACAAAGAAGCGGTGCCGCTTCTGCTGCTGAATACTGCTCTGGAATTGGAAAACAATACTCGGCGTTCGCCACGCTGAACTCGGCATAGCCACCATCTATGGTGTAGCCGGTGAAGCTGGCTCGCTGGCAGAGATTTTCGCGGCCGCTCAGGCATTCCTTGCAGTTGTGGCAGGTGCGGCCAAGCCACGGCACGCCGACCCGATCACCCTCATGCAATCCCTTTACGCTCGCTCCTGCTTGCCTGATGATCCCGACAATCTCATGTCCGAGAATGAGCGGCAGCTTCGGATTGCTCAGCTCACCATCGAGCACGTGCAAATCGGTGCGGCAAACGGCACAGGCTTCCACTTGAATGAGAACCTGATCGCTGCTCGGCTCGGGGCGCTCGACACTGGCGAGTTCCAGGGCGGCGCCCGGGCGCTCCAGGATCATGGCTTGCATTTTAGTGCCGCTCATGACTGCTGGTCAGTGTCCGGATAGTCGTCCACCTGCACATCGACATTCATCGGTTTGCCTTCGCGCAATATGACAAATGAGATGCTCTCGCCCGGTTTATGCTTGCGCACGAGGGTTTGCACGGAACGGCTGCTGTCAACAGGACTGCCATCGACCTTTTGAATGATGTCGCCTTTAGCAAGACCGGCGCGACTGGCCGGACCCTCCGGCGCCACTCCGGCCACGGCTATGCCCTGGGTTCCCTCCGGCACGCCAAGCGCCTCGTTCAATTGCGGGCTCAGCTCCTGCATATAGACGCCCACGTAAGCGCGGGCTATCCTGCCTTTAGTGATCAATTCATCCGATACTTGCTTGAAGACATCGACCGGAATGGCAAAGCCTATGTTCTGTCCGTCCTGCCTGATGGCAGTATTGATGCCGATTACATCACCGTGAATATTGAGAAGCGGGCCGCCGGAATTGCCGGGATTGATGGCCGCATCCGTTTGGATGAGCTCTCCGGCATTGCCCACTTCGTTCAACGACCGGCCGATGGCACTGATGATCCCGAGTGTGACTGTATGATCCAGACCGAGCGGATTGCCGATTGCGATTGCCCAGTCACCTGGCCTGATGCCGGCGCTGGTGCCCAATTTAGCGACGGGAAGACCGCTTGCCGGGATTTTGACCAGAGCCAGATCGGTGATTGAATCGCGACCGATCACTTTGCCTTTGAAAGTTCGCTTATCGCTGAGAGTCACCTTGATCTCGTCGGCGTTTTGCACGACGTGATTGTTGGTGAGAATATAGCCGTCTTCCTTAATGATGATCCCGGAGCCTGAGCCGACTTGCTGCAGCGCTTTGGGAAGCATCAGCCCCGGCTGCTCGATCCCCAGTCCAAGACCCGGTATCACCATCAGTGGTGCAGCCACCGGAACGGTTTTCTTGATGTCGATGTTAACCACGCTCTTGCTGGAACGGCTGGCAATTTCGGCTATAGTATTCTCGGAAAGCATCATGACTTTGACGGCTGCAGACGGGTCCGTCTGGCTGATCTCCGGCTGCCTGCCTGGTATCATATTCGGTGCGAGCTTCTGAAGATATCCTGAATTCGCCAGACCGAACGCCAGACCAAAGGCAGCCCCGGCAGCAATTATCGATCCGGCCAGTACCCCTAGTACCACGGATGGTGCGTGGATCTTTCCTTTGTTTCTCATGCTCTCTTTCATAATTTCTTTAATATTGCGGAGATGGTTCCGCCCTCCGATTCTATATTACCAGTGGACGCTGTCCTTGCCTTAATGCTCCCGGAGCGGGCGGCGTCCCGGCGCAATTTAGCTCCATGAAAACAGGCGAACGTGAGTAAGACGGGAGGATGGAGACCAAGGTAAACGAAATGCAAAATGTCATTGAAAAGCGATCTCGAAGCTCCAGGTGCGCAAGTTTTTGGGTTGTAATTGCCCGTGCTCCTTGAAGTGATGAACGGCCAGTTCGAGATCATCAAGCGTACCGATGCTCGGACAGATGGTGACATTGTAGTAGTTGCCGCCCTTCGGCATACCGCACCAGCCACCAAAGTTAAGCCAGAGGGCAAGATGGGAAATCTGCTCGTTGTTTATTTGCAATTGCAACCCGGCGTTTGTATTGGGTTCGCGGAGAAGCAGCGAACGAGGCGCCGCCCCATAAAGCTTGACCGCGATGCCGCTTTCCTTGGCCGGAAAGATGCTGACATCGAAGTATTCGTCATTGACGCTGATCAACTCAGGCCAGGTCTGAATGCTGCCCAGGTGGCCGAAACGGCCGTCCTTGGAGGAGAAGACAATCATGTCCTGTGCCGGCATCGCCAGGCTCATCCCGGGTCGGACATCGAAACATAACTGCCCCGACCAGAGAAATGGAAATGGAAAGATGGTCAGATTGTTTGCGGTATAGGAAAGGACCATTTTAGGCTCGTCCTTGCGGATGTATATGCTGCGCTCGAAACGATATGGGAAGCGCACTCCGTAAGCAACCGTACGCACCTCTGCCTCATCGGTGGAGGCGCTCACCTTTGCCTTCCAGGGTTGGCACCAGAGCTCGCCATGCTCGGGGATTTCCGAGCCCGCCCAGGGACCTTTGGGATAATGAGTTCTCGAAACAGACGGGAAGCATTCATGCCAACCGCCCAGATCGAACTCCTGCTCGTATGGTGCGCCGAAGTCGGGCAGCTGCGGCTCCAGATACGGATTGCGCCAGAGCCATTCGCGCTCGCCGCCGGATTGAATGCGACTGACCAGGCTGACGATCCGCGCCCCGAGTGTGGGCACGACCACGGCGCGCACATAGTCGTTGCCGATCTGAACTGCTGGAAAACCGTTCCAGGAGAGCTCTCTGGTTGCGCACGTGTCAGGCATTGTTCAGAAGCCCTTCCTTAAGGCCTTGAGGAGGTATATTGTCATCGAACCCTGTTATAAGATTGATGAGTTCCTGGCTAAGCTGATATAACACGAATTGGGAACCTTAGTAAGGAACACTCGAGCCGAGTATTATTTTACGGTGCATTTTGAGTGCAAGTCCAATATGCCTCAGACCTGACACTAATAGACTGAGACCGTTTCCATCCGATGACCTTTTTTGACGAAGACAATCTCGATCAGCGATCTCGCTCCGGCAAGGAAGAGAGCCTCGATGATACCTGGGTGGATGATCTCGATGAGCAACAGTCGCTCGACAGCCGTCCAGCTCAAGAGGTTGTGAACCACCCCGGCGATCGGCCATTGAAATTGACCCCTGTCGATCGAGCTCCCAGAGCCAAGCCTGCCACCGCGAACCCGCCCGCACCACATGCAGTGCCGGGTAACGCTCAGCCGCGTCATGACATATCCAGCCCTCAGCCATTCGCTGTCTCAGTCAAAATCGACGTCTCGCCGCTGCCTTCGAGCTCCGGCATTGCAGCGGCTCAAGCGCCGGAGCGGAGCAGCAAGGATGGAGAGGCAACTTCGCAGCCCGCTGCAGTGGTCGAACGGCCTGATCAGGGGAACGCGCAGCCGCAGCCGGATCATGGGCAAACGGATCGGTCGGTGCTGCAGCCAGATCCCCATCCTCGATCCGGCGCTCTTGAAGGAGAGCATGCATCAGAGCCGGTTTTCCAACTCGGCCATATGTATTGGATTCTCGAGCAAGCCCGCCTGGTCACGCATGGTTTCTTCTCGGACTACATTCCCTCGCGCCCGACCGGCATGGAGTCTGAAATCGTCAATGCCGAGATAGGAGCGACCGACAGCCAGACCGTTCTTGTGCTCGACTCGCAAATGCCTACCTCATCGAAAAGCCCGGGACAAGCAGCGCGCCGAGACGATCCTCATAGAAGGCGGCCCCCGGCTCGCGAACGTGAGAAGACGAGGTTGTTGGAGAGCAGGAGCGCTCCGCCGCCGAAACCGAAGCTCAACATTGCCATGCCGAAGTCCGGCAAAAGCGAGCAAGCGGAGACGGGCGAGATCCCTGGAAAGGACAATCGCCGCGCTCCTATATCGATGCAGCCGGGCTACAAAAGGCCGATCAGGGAATCCGCATCCGATCAGGCGGCCGGCAGCCATGCCTTTGCAAATCAGCTCAAGCAACACTTCCTTCTCATCTGCATTCTGATTGTTGTTGGCACCATTAGTGGTGCGGTTGCTTATCTCTGGCTGCGCCCCCATATCGCTGATGGACTGGCCCGCATAGGAAAGCGCGTTTCCAAGGGCGCCGGCGTTTTAAGCGCACCGCCCAGGAGCGATCAAAAAGCTCAAGGCAAAAAAACGGCTGCCCCGCCCCCCGATTCGGAGCTGGCTCTGGCACTGCAATTGGAGCAAGAGCACAAATATGATGAAGCCTTGCTGGAGTACAATGGCGTCATTGCCAAACAAAAGACACCATCAGCTGAGGCGCTGCATGGTCGGGGCCGGGTGCTGAGCCAACTGCAAAAACTGAATACGGCCAAAGAAGATCTGGAGAAGGCTGCTGCTTTGGCGCCCGGCAACGCCAACATTTTGGTCGATCTGGCCGGCGTGAACTTTCTGCTCGGGGACTATAAAACAGCCATAGAGGATTACGATCGCGTTCTGCAAATGGACAAGGAAAACTATTCCGCCCTTTATGGACGGGGAATAAGTCATGCAGCGCTTGAGGATTACAATGAAGCGATTGCTGATTTTGAGGAAGTGGTGCGTTTGAAACCGGCATATTCTGAGGCATACAGGCAAATGGCCAGAGTCTACATGTCCATGGGTGTTGACGATCGCGCCGAGGCCGTCACCACTATTGGTATCAAGGTCAACAAGTCCGATGAGAATCTATACTTCACCCGGGCTCTTGCTAAGTACAAACTGGGGCGCAAAGAAGCGGCGGTCGAAGACTACAATGAGGCGGTCAGGCTCGGCCCGAGCCGCAAGGAGTTCTACAATGATCGCGGTTATGTTCTCATGGAATTGGGGCGTTATCAAAAAGCCCGAGCCGATTTCCGCAGAGCCTTGCAACTCGACCCTGCTTATGAGATGGCCGCTGAAAATCTTGGCACGCTGGAAGGGAAGATCAAGAAATCAGCGCACTGATTTCTTCAGAGCTTTATAGCCGGCTTCCCATTTCTTGATCTCCGCCTGGGCGCTGGGGCCGGCGTTCTTGGCCGTGGCAATCGATTCTTTGAACATGGTGTCAGCTTCGGCGAATTTCTTTTGTTTTACATAAACGTAAGAGATGGCTCGCTCAATTTCCGCCAGCTGATAAGGCTTGTTCTGCCGCCGCCTGATCTCCAGCGATTTGTTCAACTCCTTGAGAGCATTGTCGTATTGACCGCGCAAATAGTACATGACACCGATGCGCTTATAACTTTGTGCCAGGGCCGGATGGTCATCGCTCTTCAGGTTCGTGATGCGCAGCTGCAATGCTCTGTTGTAGAGCTCCTGCGCCGAGTCGTAATATTTGTTGCCGTCCTCCATCGAATTGGCCAGCAATACATAAGTGTCTCCGAGCTGCTCCATTCTGAGCGCCAGTTCCAGTTGACTGACGTTGGCATCGCTCTCTGCGATGCTGACTGCCTTTTGCATGAGCTGTTGAGCTTTATCCAGATCGCCGTCCATCAGCTCTACTTGCCCGAGCTTAGCAATGGTCCGCATCTCATCAGCGTTTGTCTCCGGTTTGAGCGAGAAGAACTTCAGGGCTTCCTCGAGCAAATGCTTGGCGCGTTCGCGGTCTTGCTTGTTGCCGGTTTTGATCAGCAATGTCGCCCGATCCAGATAGGCCTCGGCAGCGGCATTAGATTGCGGCGGTCCGCCGTCACGATCGGCCTTCGCTTCGCGCTCCAGCGTGCGCACGAAAGCCTCCGCTTCGGTTGATTGACCTGATTCAACCAGGGCGGTAATCATGTAATGCAAGGCCAGAGTCAATTTCTCTTCCGGCAACTTGAGATGCTGTGCCTCGCGAATTGCCTTTTTGAATTGGCTCTGGGCCTCGGCATACTCACCGCTTTCATATTCTTGAATGCCGCCGGCCATGGCTTTTGTGTAAGGATCGTCGCTTTTGCTGGCTGAAACGGCTTTGGAGCCCGGTTCGGTCTCCGGTTTCGTGGCCCGCAATAATGACACCACTAACGGTACCAGGATCAAAAGAAGGATCGGTATGCCCACAGCCACGAAAATCAGGGACTTCTTGAAGCCGGAAGCGCTGCTGGTATCGGGCGCGGTGCCGGACTGGGAATAAGCATTAGCGCTTGTCATGCTGGGGAGGTTGCCACCGGAGACAAAATCGCCGGGCAATGAGCTGTTGGCGGCTGAATCGGCCGTTGCACCACCGGCGGTGCTGATGGTTGAGGGTCCGCCGCCACTGATCGTAATTGAGACATTGGCCGGATCAGCCAGAGACAGACCTGAGCGAGTTGCCCCTGAATCGGCGGCTGCGCTTGCGGCAATTGCCTGCGCGGACGGATCGGGATCGGTTGATTCCAGCAATGGCGGAGGCTTTCTGCCGCTCGATGTCGAGCTCAGGCTCGATGCCGACTCTTGCGGGTGAGCCACGGGCGGAATGGTTTGAGCGACTGTCTGCCCGGAGCGCAGCCAGGCCTCTGTATTGACGGAAAGAACTCCTGAGGCGCTCGGCACACCGATGACATTAGCGAGAGCCTCCTTCAGCTCCGGCATCGATTGATAGCGATTGGCCGGATCCTTGGCCAGGCACTTGAGGACGACAGCATCGAGCTCGCTGGGGATGCCGGCTTCCGGAATCACTTCACACATAGGCACAGGCTCTTCATTAACATGCTTGTACAGGCATTCGACCAGATCCTGTCCGAAGAAAGCCGGCTGGCCGGTAAGCGTTCTGTACATGACGCAGCCCAATGAATAAATATCGGAGCGCGCATCGAGCGGTTTGCCGCGGCATTGTTCCGGGCTCATGTAAAGCGGGCTGCCGAAGACCTCGCCGGTCCTGGTCAGTTGCGAGGAGTCCTCGGACATTTCATTGAGCACTTTGGCAATGCCGAAATCGAGGATTTTGACAAAGTCCTCATTTTCCTCGAACTCAGTGAGCATGATGTTGCTTGGCTTAATATCCCGGTGGACGACGCCGTTTTTATGCGCATGAGCAAGCGCCGAGCAGACTTGCATGAATATCTTGATCGTCCTGGGCCAGTCAAGGTGCTGATTTTGCTCGAGCAGCTCGGCAATGGTCTGACCCTCGAGGTAGTCCGTAACCAGATAGGGATGACCCTGGGTGGAGACGCCGAAGTCGAAGACGGTGAGAATGTTGGGATGGTTGAGACAACTGAGCGCCTCGGCCTCCTTTTGGAAACGTTTTACCGTGGCGGCATCCGGAAGCATGTTTGGATGGAGCATTTTCACCGCGACAATGCGTTTCATCAGCATGTGCCTGGCTTTATAGACCAGACCCATGGCACCGCCGCCGATCACGGCCAGAATCTCGTATTTGTCGCCAATTGTGCTTCCGACGCTCGTTTCCATGGTGAGCGGCGTGAGAGTGGTGCCGTCGTTGGGACAAGTTACCTCATCACCTGAGAATTCTTGCTTGCAGGCTATGCAAAGCTTACGCTTTGGCGTCGTTTCTTCCATCTCGGGCATTTGAACCAAAACCGTCGTCTCCTTGCCTACACCATTGTAAATCAGTGGTCGTGCCAATGACCTCTTCACAGCCCGGCCGGCTTAACTATATCCGACCTGGCGAGCGCGCCCCTACTGCCGGCGCGGCTCCGCCTATCTCATGTACAAAAAGATGTACCATACAAGGGTGGAGAGCAAACTGATTGCAAAGACGATTGTGCTGAAGACCTGTACTCTGACGGACTTTGTGGTTCGTGCCTTAAATAAGAATGCCAGGCTTCCTGCAAAACAGAGCCATAGCACGGTTGATATGAGCATGGTCCAGCGCTCGACTTGACTCTTCACTTCGCCGCTGTCGCTTATCTGAACACGAATCTGGCGCCAATCGGAAGTGGGCAGGCAGACATCTTTGAAGGTCATCAGATGCTCAGCCGTCAGGTCCCTTCCTTGCTTGAGCTCGATAAAGAAATGATCGCCGGGCGGCGAAGCGGTGAGCGGCTGGCCGTCTCTGTCGAAGCCTCTGATCATAAAAAACGAGCCGTCTGTTGCGCACAGGCAATGAATCTGCCCGGGTGAGGCGGCCGGCTCATCAGCCCAGGGCAATCCGTTGCGGGCCCGCTCGATACGATTCTTGTCCGTCTGGGAGCCGAGAACAAGCTTGATGCCAGGGGCGGAGTGCTTGAGAAAAACGTGCTCAGGCAAGCAAGCGTTTATCAGATCTTGCTCCCTGCCTGGGTAGGTATGATACCGCATGTAGTGCGCCTGCGCCGCATTGGCAAGCCACCACATATGATTCACTTGATCCCTTTCCGGCGCCTTGTCGTCATACAAAAGCGTGCCGTCGCCGTCTTTCAACCTGCCGCCCGGCAAGCGCCTGTACCAGAGACAGCGCCGGCGAAACGAACCCTTGATCAGGTCGTACAAATTGGCGTGCCGATCATCGATATAGCAGGAGTTGCCTGAAGAGAACCGCCCGCTTTCCACCAGACCGACCTGTCCATAAGGATGGAGGAGCAAAATCTTGCGATTATCGATCGCTTTGAATGTCGCGTCCGGCTCCTGGGCTGATGAGCGCTCCATTAGAAGTGCGGCGCCGAAAAGAGCAAGAAGAATGCAGAGCATCCATCTGGGCAATGCCCCGCTCGGGTCTTCTCGAGTGTCAGTCCGCATGCTTAATTGGGGAGATGTTTCAAGGCTCTTAATGGTGTGCTCAGTACAAGATATAAGAATCGCGGCAGCGAAGCAATCGAGTTCTGGCAATCGGGTACGAACCAGGAGCTGTTTCGGCAAATGACCGTCTCGATAAAACGCCTGTAGGCATCGTGATCCTGCTTGAACCAGTGATCGGTTTGCAAACTGAATGTCACTTGCCGTTCTTCTTCATTGCAGACATCCTTGACAATTTCCGACAGAGGCAATGAAATTGGCTTTCCCTGCCAATCGACAAGATTCAACGTGGCGGCGCCGACAGCAAAATTGGTTTCACGGCCTCGGGTTGCGAACTCAACATGGCGATCGCTTACATGCACTAACCTGCCTTCGTGCTCCTCATCGCCTGCTTTTAAAACGGCGGGTAAATCAGCTTTGACACCGATGTGCCTGGGCTCGAACGGATGCTCGATCGCCAGACAAATTGCACAGAGCAAGAGCAGGAAGTTATAGGAGTTCCAGTAGAGAACGAATCCCGCCGCCAGGTAATCGGTGGTCGTCAACAACCAGAGAAGGCTCGTAAATATGCCGAGCATGGCCGGGCACAAAAGGGCGATATGCGGCACAACAATTGCCAGGTCGAATGATGCCGACTGGCCGGCCAGACCTTTGGGCGTCGTCTTGAAAATCGATTTGCGCCATGAGAATAAAGCGCTGATCAGCTCGGCGAACAGCCCGGGAGTGCGCCAGAATTCGTAAGCTTCCGCCAGAAACACGGCATGATGGCGTGAATAGAAACTGTGAAAGAGCATGAGACCAACAAGGTAATAGGGCAGAAAGACGATGGTCAGTGAGGCGAGCGGCACTCGCAAGGGACTGAGGTCTATGAGGAAAAAAAGCACCGGCACGAGGATAAATACCAGCCGCGGCAGGAAGCGGAAATAGACCCAGAGCGAGAATGAAAAACAGATGCGCTGCTGGATGGTCAGATTTTTGACCAGGAGCGGATTACTGACTCGCAAGACTTGAATGGCGCCGCGAAACCAGCGCCGCCTTTGAATGGCATCGGCGCGCAACGATTCGGGTTGCATGCACAAGACTTGATTGATGGGGATGTGCAGCGCCTTAAAGCCCGACTGGCACATCTTTATGCTCGTGTGCAGGTCTTCAGTAACGGTTCGCTCATCGACTCCGCCCACCTTATCCAGGGCCGAGCGGCGAAGAACGGCGCCGGAGCCGACCCAGAAGGCACCGCCCAGACGCGAGATTGCCGGCATAATCAGACTGAAGAAGAGCATCTGCTCATGCGGAATTGACTGCGCCAGTTTCATATTTTTGTCGAGGGCGCTTGTGTTTATATAATCTTGAGAAATCTGAGCCACCCAGATTTTATCATCATTGAGAAGATGACCGAGGGTGTAATCGAGAATTGTGCTGGCTGGAACATGGTCGGCATCGAGAGTGAGGATGAACTCTCCTGTCGTTTGCCGCAAGGCGTTGTTGAGATTGCCGGCTTTGGCGCCGCTGCGATCGGCTCTGGCGATGTAACTGCAGCCCATGCTCTCGGCTAAATGCCGCATCTCCTCCCGGTTGCCGTCGTCAAGCACGTAGATTTTCTTGTTCTGGTAATCGATTGAGAGCGCACCGGCGATGGTGCGGCGCACCACATCCAGTGGCTCCGCCAGCGTGGCAATGAATACGTCCACGTCCGGCTCCCTGTTCCTGGGGACCGGGAGGGGAACGGCAACATTCTCGAGTTGCAAGGGCATCAACAAAAGCGTTTCGGTGACCAGCAAAACTGCAAAATACAGTTCGAAGGAGAAAAAGAGCAGAGCCACGGCCGCATTGGCGGGCGTATTCAAATTGAGGCTGATGCACACGCGCCAGATGAGAAACCGGGCGACGGAAAACATGAGGGTCGCCCATAAAACCAGGATCGCTCCTTTGTGAGAACGAAAGCGATAAGCGACAAAACCAATCAAAAAGAGAGCAACCGACAGGACGCTTTCCAGGTTGTCGCCCAACACCCTGCAACCACAGGCGATGGCATACTCGATAATGGCCAGGAAAAAAACGAGGACATAGAGCCAGCGAAATGAAATGCGCCTGGAGGGAAGTGCATTGCTCAAATTCGGCTTCGCCTGGAGGCTGCTCTCGCTCATGTATGCTTCTCTATTGCATGCCTCTTATCCAGGCATGAGAATCTTGGTCTTGATGATCGGATAGGAGTAAATCTGCTGAAAGATCATGCTGTTGCCGCCGTTGAAGCTGGCGCCAAAAAAGAAAATCGGCGCCGGCAAACGCACGCTCACCTGCGTGCGCACCTGAACGTAGGGCGTGTCGTTGGGCGGCGGGTTGCCGCCGAAATCGTTGTAATTGAAAAGAGTGATCGTCGGCTGGCTGATGAAGTAGCCATCGGTTTTGGTGGCATTGACCGCGGCCGTGGCCAGGGCACTGGCTTTAGCAGAAGTGCTTCCCTGAGCGGCGGCGCGGGCTCCGTTTCGGCAAGCGGCATCGTTTACGGAAGCTCCGAAAATCAGAAGAGCAATGTCGACGCCCAGAGCGCAGAAGACGATGACAAAAAAGGCGGTGGCGGCCACTTCGGCAAAGGACATGCCGCTGCATCTCGTTTGCTGCCTCTGCGCCCTGATCCTCAACTCAACCTCCTGCCCTGCCTCAAGTCTCAATCATCCAGACCCTGCACGTTCTCAAACGGGAACTGCGAAGAGCAGGTGACGCGAAAGGGAGCCGTCAACCCCGGCACTTGCGGACCGCCGAACTGAACGCCGGGATGTTGAATGAACGGCTGAATATCGCCTGTCAATTGCACCTGGATCGAATAATAGAAATTTTCCGGATCGGGCGGGGCGTTCGCTCCGCTCAGCGGCTGGTCGGCTGATAGAACGCTCGGCGTTTGGGTGGTCAGATCCGTTTTTATTATGCTCACCTGAGCCACGCGACCATCCGGCCCGGGAACAAGCGATATGCCCGAGAATGAGGATGCTGCCATGTTAGCCACAGATTCGGCAGTATCCATGGCGGACAAGGTTCCGTCAGGCGGCGCGTTTTTAAAAGTCTGGGCGGAGGCTGCTTGTTTGCACGCATCGCGGGCGGCATTCCAGAAGAAACCGAATTTGACCGAGAGCATCACCATAACAATCAAAGGGAATGCCATCGCCATAATCACAATCCAGAGAGCAAGCGGCATTTCAGCCATGCTCGTGCCGATCAAATTGCGCTTCGTTTTTCTTCCAACTGCCATGGTTTCCTGTTCAATTTATCGGGGGTGAGCGGCGCTCAAACTCTGCCAGCATTTTTTTGAACGTCAGTAGTTTCCCGTGAGGATATTGGTGGTTGAGACTAAGCTGCAGAGCTGTCTGGCAACGTTTCCAAAAACTGCATTCAGATCTTTTGAGGTTTGATTCGGACTATTCCAATCGACTCGATAATATTTTGCCCCGTGACCGGATATGTATGACAGTCCACCAGGAGCGGTATCGGAGTAAGTGGTATCCATATAGCCGTCCAGTGCCCCTGACTGACTGAGGGCGACGACATATATAGGAATTCCAGCCGCCGATGCCTGGTTGGCAATGGTCTGAGCATCGTTTTGCGCCGGTGTGTTGGCGGGCGGCGGAGTGTTGTAGCCGTTGCCGCTCAGATCGAAAGTCGGCAGTCCATCAGTGACCAGAACGATTGCCCGAGCAGCACCCTGCCTGGTCGTCGAGGCCCCGCCGCTGGGGCTGAGATGATTCAAAGCATTGGCCAACGCCTGGGCGGTATTTGTACCGCCGCTGGCCACGAGCATGTTCGATGTCGGCCCGTTTGTCGTGGGTATGGTCAGCGTGCTCGATATCTGCGCATAGTTATTGTTTGCCTGGCTGACGTGATAGGCGGGCAGCGGGAAGTTGCCGATTCCGCCCTGAGGATAGGCCCAGGACACGTTGTAATCGTAGTATCTGTCGGCTGGAGCGTTTCCTGCCACATCGGTGAAGGCAACGAATCCGAAGTGAGGATCGGTCGAGTAGCGGATCTTGGTTATGAATGTGTTCAGGGTGTTCTCAACTGTTGCCAGCGGTTGCACTTGCTGGGCGGCAAGAATCTGGTAGGCGGTTTGATAGCCGGCCTGCGGCGTCACGCCCAGGGCGGTCAAATCGAGACCGGCAGCCGAGGCGGCAGCACTGCTCTCCAGATTGCCGATCGAGGCCTCGACCACGCTGCCCAGAGTCGGGTAATTGTAGCCCATGGCGCTGTAGCCGCCAAAGGGAATATTGCCGTCGATGTTGACGATTAAGTGAGTGAATGTGCAGGGCGGATAGGACGGGCTGGTTCCCTGCGCCGAGGCTACCGCTTCCCAGGGCATGGCATCAGGATGCGCATAAGCCTTGCGCACGCCGATTCCTTTTCTTTGCTGAGGACCATCAGTGATGTTCTCCTCATTTGAGATTTCATCGCTCTCCTCAACAGCCCCGTCGCTCCGCTCGACCCCGCCGGCACTGCCGGATTCCGTCTCCTTTTCTCCATCGGCACGCTCGAGAATGGGATCAAAGGAATCCTGCTCTTTAACATGGAAAGTGAGCGCACTGTACTTGCCGTGGCCGCCCGCCGGACTGCCAACCACTAAACCTCCTGTTCCGACGCCCTGTGGCGGCGGGTGATCGCCCGGCGGCGCCCCCATATCAGTCAGACCTCTTAATGGAGCGGTCTGCGCCGTTGGATAATTAACCGCCTGCACCTCGCTAAAGCATTTGTTGCAGGGCACGGCATTGGCTGATTGGCTCGCGTCGAGGTTTTGGGGCGGCAAACCATTTTGCGGCTGTCCGTTCAGAGTCGGGCAGCCGCTTGTTGCCAGCGTGCCGCTGCCTGATGGTGGTCCGACCGGCACGCCATATTTTGGTGCTCCCACTCCTCCATTGGCAGTAGGGTCCCAGTAACGCTGCACCCAGGTGACCGGTGTCTGGTCGTCCATCGAACTGGAGAGATCGAGGCAGACATAAAGGTCGATGGCCGGCAACGATGCAGTGGTGCCCACCGCCACCGTGTAGACGGTGTTGCCGATGCCCATGAAGCTGCCGCCGAAGACTTGATATGAATACGCGCCGGTTACTCGCAAGACATTGGAAGTCGGACCGCCGACCGTGCCGGAAACCGGATCTATCCATTCAAAATATAGTTGCGCCTGACCAGCCGGCGGCGCCAGAGCGGTCGGACTGGCTACCTGCGTGACGCTGTTCATCGAGGATCCTAAAATCGTGTTTCGGCCGAACATGGTGAGCGCGGTTTGCTGCGCTTCGCTCTGAGCGGTCGTGAATGGCTGCGTTGATGAGAGAAGCGTTCCTTCTCCGGAAAGCGCGGCAATATCAACACAGGTTTTCAACTGCTCGCGAACCAGCAAAATCCGGCTGAGCTCGTAAGCGAAAATGGCGAGCACGCCGACGATCATCAAACCGATGAACAAGTTGAGTGCGGTCGCGATCTGACCTATTTCCCTCGTCTTGCGACGAGATCTTCGCCCTGAATTCTTCATGATAGTAATCCGACGCCCAGCAAAGAAACGTTCGCCTCAGTGATCCCATCCTATCATATGAAGTGTGAGTAACTGGTGAGTTTAGCGGCTAAATTCCTTGCTTGGCTCAGGATCGTAGTTCTCGACCTCAAGCAGCCTGCCGAATTCCAGAAGGGCAATTTTGGCATGATTTTTTAAACGGCGTTTTCTGGCTGGGTCTAATGACGACATTGTGCTGATCTCGTTTGCTCGCGCTAAACTTTTGTCGAAAAGCGCCGCATAGAAAAGTCTGCCTTCCTTCGAGCGGCTGAACTTGTGTCCTTGTGCAGCCAAGGCCATGAACGAATCGGCTATGTCGAATTCTTGCGCGAGGTCGTGCTTGGCCTCGGCAAGTGATCGCGCCTCCTCCAGATATAGACGCGCATTTTTGAAATCTCTCTGGCGCATGGCGCAATCGGCCATGGCTTTGAGGAGGTACGCTTTCTCGGCGATGTTTTTGTCGGGCACGGGGCTGGTTGAATTGAATCGCGGCTCGCTCAATCGCTTGCCGACCAATTCACTGACTTCGCGAAAGCGGCCGTGCTTGATCAGCGTGCCGAGCATCTGATTGAACGCCTCGTCGGGTTTCTTGTCAGCATTGGCGATCTGCTCCTGCGTTTGGCTGGACGAGAGAGTAGCGATCATATTGCTCTTGCCCGCTATGCGCAGGCACGTTTCTGCCTTGAAGAGAGCGAATAAGACAGCCAGCAATGCCACCATATATAGTGCGACACTTCGGATTTGCGCCCGGCTTGGAGCTTCAGGTCTCAGCATGTGGTGACTCCTGTTTGCCTGGCTGCGACGGCTTTCCCTCAGAGTCGCTCGCTCGCCTGTATAAATAAACGCCGTTGCCGCCCCAGATCTTGCCGGGCCAGAATTTTTCCAGGTCGTATGTCTCGAGAAATCGATTGTCCGACAAAAGTCCGTTGTCGGCAAAGCTGTCCAGGAAGATTACCCAGTCCGGTTTCAACTCGACTACACTCTCGGGCGGTATGGAACCCCAGACAATCATTCTGGTGCGCTGCCCTACCGGCACTGGATAAAACTTCAAAACATCATTGGAGAGCAGACCTCCTAAATCGAGAATCTGGCGCTCCGGCATCAGATACCCCAGCAAGCCGGGCTCCCATGTCGCCAGTGTACCGGGTCTATGGGACAAATATTCCGCCGCCTTTTTGTACAAGAGTAAACGCTCTTGCCCTTCGCCCCAGGCGAACGGGTAGGAACGGAGCGTTTTGAACATCGGCCAGATCGTCGCTTCAATGCCATGCTCACCCAGAAACATCAAACGAGCCGGCGGCAGATCGGCGATGAAGGCGCTCACAGTGCAGAGAAGGCAGAGTCCCGAAACGAACAGCATCGATGGATAAGCTTTCAAGTTCTTCAGCAAAGGGCAGACGGCCCTGGCTACAAGTGGTATTACCAGCGGTGCAACGAGAGCGAACCAGCTGTAGTACCACGGGAATACCCAGGGGTTGAACCAGGCAAAAAAGAAAAGCAATGCGATGCTCGCGCAAGCATACATCGTGAGCCATTTGTTGCGGCGTGACAATTCGAAGAGGAGAAGGAAGGCTATACAGCCCTGGAGGGCCCAGGCGATTTTATATGTCTCCAGATTGGGCGCGAAGATAACGGCGAGGCTGTGCGCAAAAGTCTCCGCTCCGCAATGCTCGAGGATGTAAAAACAAGTCAGGTCGCTGGCTTCCCAGATGGCGTGGAACATGGTGGCTCTGCCGATTGCCCCATGAGGCATCAGAGTTCCGAAGTAAAAATACAAACAGGCATAAAAGATCGCCAGGACAATTGATGGCAGCAACCAGATCTTCATGCCCGGCTTGCCCGCTTTCACCAGTCGGCAAATGAATGCCGCGATGTACCAGATGAGGCCTTCGGGTCTGGTCATGGCCAGTGCTGCCGCGCTCCATGCCAGCAGGGATGGCTTTTCCAGGGTAGATGCCCAGAAAGAGGCAATCATGAGCAGGATCACCAGCGGCCCCTCCTTGCCGATAATGCTGTGCGAGAGGTTGAGCGGACTGGTGGCGAAAATTACAGCCGCGAGCACTGCCAGGGCATCACTCTGGAAAGAGCGCCTGGTGGTTTGAAACAAAAGCAAATAAGAAGCCCCGATCAGCGCGGCATTTAGCATTTGCGAAACCAGGGCGATGTCGTGGCGATTAAAAATCAAGCAGGTGAGACTGAGAAGAGCCAGGTGCAGCGGCGACGAGAAGCCCATAATCCGCTGGTTGACGTTGTAGTCGAAGCCCAAACCGTTTACCCACTTGTAGACGTATCGGAAGTCGATGTATGTGTCATCGGTGCAGATTGGAAACTGCAGGATGCACAGAGCGATCTGCCAGAAAAAGAAGAAAGCGAGACAGGCGAGCAAGGCAATTTGGCGGGCATTGATGCGCTCAACGTTTTTGCTTTGCAAGAAGGAGAAGATTGAAAAAACGATAAATGCAAGAGTCATGCCGATGTTATAGCGGCTCAAGATGCCCGGTATCAGGCGCGTGAGATCGGCGGAGAAAGATGGATCTGTAAGGACGTTGCTGATTCTGGACCAGAAAATTGAAAGCAGAGCGAACGGCAGAATAACCAGAAGTTGTACGATGAGGACCGCCACGTATGAGCGAGAACATTTCAGATTCTGGAATAGAGCCATCAGTCACTCGAACTTTTTGATCAGCCTTTGGAATCTTTCCAACCTGAGCCTTTATTTAATCCCGGATCTCATTTATGAGAAGCACGATCTTGGCTTGACTTCTGCGGAGCTGAAGAGCTCAGCTCCTCCTGGAAAGGTTTGAAGTTCGGATTTCTGGTCAGGCTGTCCATCTTGATGAAGACATACAGGCCGTTCGACCCCCATGTGCTGCACGGCCAGAAGCGAACCAGTCTGTACTGCGACAGGAAGGCATCGTTTTTGAAGAGACCATTATCGCAAAAGCAATCGAGCGTCACGAAGCAATCGGGCTTCAGTTTCAGCACCGCCTCCGGCGGAATCGATCCCCACACCAGTCGCCGGGTCATGTCGCAGGCGGGCACCGGGTAGAATCTCAAGGGCTCGTCGGACAGCAGTCCGCCCAGATCGATCATCTTTGCCCTGCCTGTATAGTAATAACCGAGCACGCCCGGTTCGTAGCTGGCCAGTGTATTTGCATCTTGACAGTATATATTCAAATAATCGCTCGCCTTCTTGTATGTCAAAAGCCGGGGCAAGTCGTTGCTTTGCATGAGCACATGTTTGCTCCAGATGGCGTCGTGAGCGACTATATATATCAAGACACCGCCCAGAGCCAGCTTGGCTAGTGCCTGATAGCGGGGAATGCGGAGATTGAGAACATAACCGCCGGCAAATGCCACCAAAAGCGGTGGCACCAGTGAGAACCAGCTGTAGTACCATGTAAATGTCCATGGATTAGTTGCGACAAAAAATATCAGCATGAAACTGAGCGAATAAAAATAAATTCGCAGATCCGGTATGCTGCGCGATGCCAGTCCCAGAGCCAATAAAGCTAACGCTCCTTGCAGTATGCGTGCAAACCAGGTCTGGGCGACCAGGTAATCAGCTATCTTAAAACACTTATCGAAAATCGCATCGACCAGTGTTAGAGGCGGGAGCACGATATCGCCGAAAGTTTCATAACCCAGCGTCGTCAGTATGTATCCAGGCGCCCGGTTGGCCGGCTCGAACACCGATTGAAACATCGCCGATCTTCCCAGGGCTCCGTGCGGAATGACGGTGGAATAATGGAAAAAAATGATCCCGTAGATGATGCCGATCAAGAGCAAGGGAAATAGCCAAAATTTCAAAATTCTGCTGCCCTGCGCCCTCAGATCGTGCACCGCATTCAATACCAGCCAGATGAGGCCTTCCGGTCGAGTTAGAAAGAGAAGAGTAGCGGACCAGGCATGCCATCCCCATCTCTGGGCGGTTTGCGATAACAGGGAGAAAACGATGAGCAGCTGCACGAGCGCTGTTTCTTTGCCGTCGGATACTTCCATGGCATCGTATTTTGAGAATGCAAAAGCGGCACATGCCAATAACGCCTGTCTCCTGTCGGGAAAAATGCGCAGGCAGAGGGCATGCAGTGCGATAAATACAAGACAGCTGAAGGCGGCATTGACAATCGGAGAGAGCAGGGCTATATCGTGCGTGCTGGAAGCCAGTGCGAGAACGAACAAGAGTATGAGATGAAGATGGGAAGTATAGCCGAGCACGTGCTCGCCCTGATTGTAATCCAGAGTCTTGAATGAGAGCCAGTTTTGCACATATTTGTAATCGTGATAAGCATCATCCTGGGCAATCGGAAATTGCAGAAATCGAGTCGTGACAACGACGAAGTAGAGGCAGAGAAAGATCGCGCACTCGAGAAAAAACTGACGACTGTTAAGCGTACGGATCTGGCTTCGCCCGGCATAAAGATAGAGAAGAAGCGGTGCCGTACTGCCTATGGATGCGATCAAAAATTGGCTGAAAATCCGGGGCACGAGGCGGAGCAATTCCTGATCGGCATGGTCGGTGATCAGCGATGCCGTCGCCCATGGTGCCTGCAGAGAGACATAAACAAATGCCAGAATCAGTAGCAGAACGAGCAGAAATGCAATTTGCCGCTTGCTGAGAGTTATCGCGTTCATCTTTGCTGCATTGCCTTGTTCGTCTTCATGCAGAGTCAATCCGGCTATGATAAACTATTTTGATCGCTCGATCATTGGCTTTACATCGAGAGAGGAGGACGCACGCTGTCAAATAGATCAGAGGGGCACCTTTTTGTGGTCGCCGTCGTGCTCGTTCTGCTAGCCGCTTGCAAAGTCGGATTTGATGAACGTCTCCTTCCCCAGAAAATCATCCCCACCTTTTCAGCCAAAGAATTCTCCATCAAAGAGAATGACTGGCAAGCCGCCCGAGCCGGTGGCGATAAAGCCGCCATGATTAAAGGCACGCTCGAGCTGCAAAAATTGCTTAATCAGTCCGGTAAGTATTCCGAAGCGGCACGCCTGATCAGCGATTGCCTGGAGCAGGTAAATGGACAGGGCGATTGGCTCGTCTTGCAGGAAGAGCTGGCTGATACATTTAGAGACTGGGGTCGCTATGAAGAAGCCAGGAAGATTTATCTTAAGGGACTGTCCGCGGCAAAAGATCAGGGCAATGGTTCGGGTGATCTCTGCCGGCTGGCGATCAAGCTAAGCGCGCTTGATTATCTAGCGGCTAGCGACGAGCAAGCCCAACCAGCTGTGAGAGTTGCTCTGATCAGACGAGCCCGCGGCAGGCTGGACTTTGCAAGAGCCAAGCTAAAAGCCCCTGCAGACAGCGCCATGCTTGTGGAAACTTTGAACTTAAACGATATGTTGAAAGCTTTAAAAGAAAAGTCACAGGGGTCTAAACCCAACAAATTACCTTGAACGGCATCATGATCTCTTATCTTGAATAGAGAAAATGTGGTCTTGCTGGGTAAAACAATTTGCAAAGGGTCAGTTCGTTTTACATACCCTCAGGCTGATTGGAAGTCACTCTTTGTTTAAGTCAGATGCCTACCGCTGCAAAGGAACATCAGTTGACGCCTGTGCAACTGCCAAGCAGCGTGATTGCGCCGCTGCTCGGGGGACTTCATTGTTGCAGAGCTTAAGGTGTGGCGATGGCTAGCCAGTCTGATAAGGACGAGAATAAGACACAGGACTCGGAGGAGTCCAAAGGCAGCAACTCGTCTGATGGTGGAGAAAAGTGGTCGCTGTTCGGCTGGTCGAAGTTCCTTGCTGAGGATGAGGCTGAGGCGGAGAGTGAAGCACCCCAAGCGGGATCAGAGCAGAGCGGTCCGGAAAGCATGGACTTGAATCGTCCTGAAGAACCGGAGGAAGAGGCGCAAGCTCTGCCTTTCGAGGAGCATGCCGCCGATAGGCTCGAGAGTCAGGCTGACTTGGGCGATGAGACAGCGCCGCCCTTTGAGTCCGGCAGCGTCGATCTGGCGAGCGAGGAGAGAGTGGTCGAGGAGCAAGAAGAGGCGGAGCCAATCCTAGAGCCTGATCTTTGCGCCAGCGCCGAGAGTGATGAGCCATTTGCTGCAGCCGGCTACGAACCGGCAGGCGACCCGGAAAGCAAGGACGCGATCGATCCTTTAATCGCCGAGATGGAGAGCGAGATTGGATGTGCACCGCAGTCCGAGGCTGAGCCAAAGGCAGACGCGTCTGGCTCAAACGCCATCGACCGGGTCCTTACCCGCACGGTATCATCAGTGGTGGCAGAATTGGAGGAGCACCCGCCTCTTGTGATTTGCGCCGAAACTCTGGAGAGCATAAAAAATGTCGAGATCGCTGCAGAGGAGCCGGTTGAGACGCCCGAGGCAGCAGACCAGAAGCAGATTGCGGAGCCCTCACCAGACGAGCTGGTTGAGTTTGAGAGCGAATGCAAAGCGGAAAGCCAGGACGAGCAAAGCGAGGATGTGCCTGCGCCATGGCTCAAACTGGCACAGCCCTCAAATGAACATGAAGCCACCCTGGCAGCGCAAGCGCATGCAGACGAACCGGCTGTCGAGAACGAAAGCGAGCCTGATCTTGAGATCGAACCCGCTCAAGAGGACGGCGCCGCTTTGCCCGCACCATGGCTGAGCCTTAGCAATGCAGCCCAGGCAAGCCCCGCAAGTGCTCCGATCGACATAGATTGGCAGCCCGGTCAGCAAAATCCGACCTGGGATATTCCCATGCAGTCGCCTTCTGCACCGGCTGCTCCCCCAGAGCCAGATGCCGGGGTAGAAACGAATCAAGATCGGAGGGAGAGCGAGGCGGTCGTACCCTTGAGGGTAAGCGGCGAAAGTAATGATAAGCCTGAGCCCAAGGTAGAAAAGAAACGAGCTGATAAAAAAAAGGAGCCGGGACCGAAGTTTATCGTCAATGAAGCTGGTATTTTGCAGAGCCAGGATTCAAGTTCTGATGCGCCTGTAAAATCAGCTCCTGCACCCCCGGCGCATGGCAGGCCGGCAGCCTCGGCGACCCTAATATTGCCTGCTTCGGGTGACTTTACGCCACCACTGGCAGTGCAAAATGAAGTGCGGCCTGAGGCGGGTGATCTCGATGCCGGTATTGCATATGATGGCGGCAGCGGCTCCGCTCAAACTGAACGACGGAAGACTGTAGATGTAGCCGAGGATTTTGAAGTGGCGCTCAAGCAAGCGCATAAGCTCTACTTCGGCGGGCAGCTGGAAAGTGCAAGAGACCATTATTCCGTTTTGATCCAGCGCCTGGAGGAGCGCAACGAGCCGGACCCGCGCCTTCTGGTGGAATGCATGACGATTCTGGCCGACATTCATGTTTTGCTCGACGAGCCCCAAGAAGCAGTCAATGTTCTGGAAAAGGCGAAGCGGGTAAAGGGCGGACCAAGCATCAAGCCGGAGAAATACCTCTCCGCCCTTCTCAAGTTGGCGGCCAAGTATGAGAATCAGGAAGCGATTGCCGAGCCGATCTATCTCGAGGCGATCAAGCTGGCGGCTGACGAGTTGCCAAAAGATGATCCTCTGCACGAGCGGATCAACGATGCCTATGTTCAGATGTCAAAGCGCAAGCTCGAGAAGAACAGAACCGTTCGCGCCGATGACGTTTCATCGATCATGAGGACCGGCGCGCACGAATCTATGCTAAAGCGCAAACCGACGCGCGAGGTCGCCGAACTGAGCGCCGAGTTCGAGAGCAAGATTAAGCCGCCGACGATCGAAATGTCGGTGACCAAAGCGGTCGAAGAGATCTCGGATAGCACCGTCATGCGGGCTCTGAATTCACTGCCCATGCAGTTGATCTTGTCTTTGCTGTTGTTTGCCTGTGGTGCTTGCATATTCATCGTGCTCAAACCCTTTGAGCAATACAAACTGCCGCCGCTGAGGGTGGAACTGTCCCCCAAATTTCAAACCGTGGACGGTCTGAAAGTGATTGAGTTCAAGGGCGGCAAGACGGTTTCAATCTATGATGAGGGAATCGTCGAGGTCGGCAAATATCAGCTCATAAGAGGCAATATCGAGGATCTGTTTGATCTGCTCCGCCGTCATATGCGGACGCGCACCGTGTTCTGCCGGGTGCACGAGGAGCCATCGCAAGGCAAAGATTTCACTTACCTGTGTGATGAGGAAGGTCGCAAGCTCTTTCCGCCGGAGGGCCCTGAGCAGCGGGTGGTCAAACAAATGTGGTGGTATGCTGGTTTTGCTCAGTGGCATTACAAAGAGAAGCACTGCTACCCTGAAAAAACCGAGCCGTGGAGTAAGTGTGCTCCGGGGTTCGTTTATGTCAATCCCATGATTGGCAAGCCGGTGTACTGCACGATGAGCACGGCCAGCGGAGCGGCAAACAAGCTCATCCCCAATATGATGGCTGCCGGGGCGCCATTTCCTCGCGAAGCGGCTGGCCGTCCCGGCGGCATAAATTGCGTGGTCTTCGAGAAAGTAAGATTCTTCGTTCGAGGTTTCGATCGCCGCGGGGTTCTCATCTGCGGAGATAAGCCTGACAAGGCGTTTTACATCGAATGCACCGATGGACTGAACTTGACTCAGAATTACCTGAAGGCTTTTGGTGACAAACCGCCCAAACAAGGCGACACCTCGCCCTTCCGCTTCATCATCGTCCCGGAAGGCAAAGAGTTGCCTGATCACTTCAACCTCATCTGCACCTACGCTCCACCGATTTTGTGGTGCTATTTTGCAATATCGGTACTCGTCTCCCTGATCGGGTTTGCGGCAAAGAGGCTGCGCTGGTATCACTACTTAACAACAATTCTTTCCACGGCATTGTTGTTGGCTTGGTATTGCCTTGGCATGGGGTGGGGCAATTGATTCATCGCACTGGACTCGGTATCGAATATGACACCAAAGGCAGGCTCCGCCCGGCGCCAAGTGCTAAATCAGCAAATTTTCCCGGCGGTGGCGCCGACTTATCGGCAAGCCGACTTCAAATATCTTTCAAACAGCGCCTTGCCATGATCATCAATAGCAATAAAGTGCTAAATATGAAGATGGTTGCCCAGGGAACCCATTGACATGCCTCTAATAAATTACGCCACCCGGGAGATTACATTCAAGCTGGTCTATTATGGCACCGGACTTGGTGGCAAGACCACGAACCTGATGTACATCCACTCACAGATCAATCCGTCCTGCCGCGGTGATCTCATATCGCTTCGCACTGAAACGGAGCGAACCCTCTTCTTCGAGTACATGCCCATCGAGGTGGCGGACCTGGGCTCGGGATTTAAAATGCGCGTGGCGATCTATACCGTTCCCGGTCAGGAAGAATACGACCAGAGCCGCAAGCAAGTTCTGCGTGGCGCCGATGGAATCGTTTTCGTCGCTGACTCGAACGCGCAGCGCGAGAAGGCTAATATCGATTCGATGAAAAACATGCACGACAATCTGCGCTACAACGACTTATCAGTTCAGGAGGGCACGGGCATCCCCTGGGTTCTTCAATACAACAAACGTGATCTGACGAATGCCATGCCGGTCGAGCGTATGCAGAGCGCCCTCAACCCGACTCTGATTCCCGCCTTTGAATCGATTGCCATCGAGGGGTACGGCGTTCTCACAACCCTCAAGGCAATCACAAAATTAATGGTCAACAAGACGAAGCAGACTAAGTGAGCATTGGTGCTCATCAGTAGTCCTTGCTGCAGGCGCCATTGACAGACGAGCTGAGACACACGGTTCTCAAGCGGATATATTGGAGCGAGATCCCGACTTTCGACATAGGAATTTGAGACCGGTATGAGACTCGAGAACATCGGCGCGATCAGCCGCATTGACCTTGCAGGCAATTGGCATGAAAAAACTGAGGGTGGCGGGAAGATAGGTTTGAGATGGGAAAGAATCTTCTCCCCCAACACGGCGCCGACAGTAGAGCTTGGTTTCTCTTATCGGGGCATGACGCTTGATGAGGCATCCCGCAAGGTATTCTCATTTCTGCGCAAGCAGGGCGAAAAGGATCTCAGCATTGAGGAAATAATGGCACTAAAGACGGTGCTGGGAGTTGCCACCACCGGTGATAACCAGTATACGAATTCGAATCCGGAAACCAGTCTGGATGGACCATTGTTTCATTTAGATTCGATCAGGCTCTCGCCGGTCGCGAATAAGCTGGTGCTTAGAGTGGAGGGAAGATTCAAAAACGGCCGATTCTATCGTGGTATCTATTATCCGGCCGGAGTGGAAGGACGAATTGTTGAGGAACTGTTTTTGCAATCGCTCAATCCTGAGCATTTTCAAAAATACGCGCAAGCATACGAAGACATCCTCAAGTCGATCGTCTGGCGCTGATATTGCCACTCTAATTTTTCTTGATCTTCTTAATTAAGACGCTCAGCAGATAAAGCAGTCCTGGAACGACAACGACGCAGCCCACTACCAGGGGGCCGATTATATTGCTTAAGCCTCAACACATGTAAATCACCTCGAGCGTCTCTGGTGAGAAGACCGCGGTTGGAAAGCCAGGGTCATCTACAAGCGATTATACCGCACTGATCCAGGCGGGGCGGAGCGCTCGGACTGGCGGATGCGGGCTAGACGACTTCCACTTTGCGTCGCCGGCTCTGCTTGAGCAAAACTTTGCAAGCCTCTACGGCCGTCTTGATTGCGTTTTGCTCGGCGATGACGAACATATCTTTGCTGATCACCTTTTCACCGCTCGTGCGATTGGCTACAACACCACATACGGCACCGGCTCTCAATCCAAGAACAGCACACATGGTGAATAACGTCGCTGCTTCCATCTCGTAATTGAGCACATTCATTTTCTGCCAGTCTTTGAGGCTGCCCCGCAGATGAGCCGGGACAAAGCCCGAGAATGAGTCGTAACGCTCCTGTCCCTGGTAGAAGGTATCGGTGGAAGCGGTGATGCCGACATGGAAAACGAAGTCTTGCCGCTCAGCGCTTTCGACCAGGGCATTGGTGACACTGAGATCTGAAACTGCCGGATATTCGACCGGTGCGAAGCTTTTGCTGGCGCCGTCAAGACGAACCGCGGCATTTGAAATCACCAGGTCCGTGACATTGATGTGCTCCTGAATCGCTCCTGTACTGCCCACCCGGATGAAGGTGCGCACGCCGATTTGAGCCAGCTCTTCTACACAGACAGAAACCGAAGGACCGCCGCAGCCGGTCGAGGTGACCAGTACGGGCTCCGAGTCGATGCTGCCCAGATATGATCGAAACTCGCGTTGATGAGCCACTTCCTTTGCCTCTCTCAGATGCTCGGCTATCAATGGCACTCGAAACGGATCACCAGGAAGAAGAGCAATTTTCGCCTGATGGATTTTCTGGCTGTCCAATTGCAAATGATGCGCGATTTGATCTGCCATTTGACGTCCTCCTTATAGGCAAACTCGATGGCCGTGACGCATAAAGCCGAGATTATATCACTTGCATAGACGATCGATGGCCGCTCTCGATCCTTTTACGGTATTCATCTAATTGATGGATGCTTCTGCATTGCGAAATATGATTGAGCTTGATAAAACTGTTCTTCCACCACGGCGGTTGAAGAGACATGAGTGACACAGACAAATTTGATAGACAAAAATGGGACATGCGCTTTATTGAACTGGCAAAGCACATCGCCTCCTGGTCAAAGGATCCGAGCACCCAGACCGGAGCGGTAATAGTCGATCAGAGAAGACGCATCATCTCTGTCGGTTTCAATGGCTTGGCTCAGGGGGTCGAGGATCGACCGGAGCGCCTCAACAACCGGGAAATAAAGTACAAGATGTTCGTGCATTGTGAGCGCAATGCCATCATTTTTGCCGGGCATCCCTGCGATGGTTGCATACTCTACACCTGGCCCTTCATGTCTTGTGCCGCCTGCGCAGCTATGGTCATTCAATCCGGGATCAAACGCGTCGTGGCCCCTTACAGTGAAAATCCGCGCTGGGTGGAGGAGTTCAAGCTGGCCACCGAGCAATTCAACGAGGCGAATGTCGAGATATGTCTTTTGAACATACCAGAATGCAAATGACCTTGCGAGCCGCTCTGCTGCTCGCAGCCCTCCTGTGTTTATTGTTTCCGACCAGAGTTGTTTGCGCCGAGTCCACTGCCAAAGAGCGCGATCAGTCTTTGCCTGCTCAGAGCTTTTCGGATCTGGGAAATGAGATTCGAGCGGCGCAGGCACGGCTCAAAGCCAGGCAAACAGCTAATGATTTCATGGGCCGCGGCATGCCCGGACTGGCAATTGCGGTTGCCATCGATGGACGGATAGTCTATGAGGAAGGGTTCGGCTTCGCCGATCTCGAGCAGCGCGTGCCCGTATGGCCTTCGACCAAGTTCCGCATCGGCAGTGTATCGAAGCCGCTCACCGCGGTGGGTTTGATGCGCCTGGTGGAGGCTGGAAAACTCGATCTGGACGCGCCGGTGCAGAAGTATGTGCCGCAATTTCCCGACAAGGGAAGCCCGATCACAGCTCGAATGCTGGCCGGACACCTGGCCGGTATCCGGCATTACCGAGGCGACGAGATGAAGATCCGCGATCACTACATGAGTGTTGTCGATGGACTGAAGGTGTTTTCTGAAGACCCACTCGTGTCACAACCAGGCAGCGCCTTCAATTATTCCAGTTACGGCTACAACCTGCTCAGTGCAGTGATCGAATCGGCTGCCGGTCTTGATTTTTTGAGCTATATGCAAAACGCAGTATTCATCCCGCTCGGCTTGACCTCGACCATTGCCGACCAGAATAGCGATGTCATATCGCAACGCACGCGCTTCTATGAAAAAGACAAGGACACGCCCGTGCATAATGCACCCTATGTAGACAACAGCTACAAATGGGCCGGAGGCGGCTTCCTATCGACGGCCGAGGATCTGGTCCGCTTTGGATCGGCTGTTGTCGAGCCCGGTTTTTTAAAGAGCAGCTCGCTGAAGCTCATGTTTACTCCCCAGCGCACCACATCTGGTGCGGACAACACCTATGGTATCGGTTGGAACATAACCAGATCGAAGAGCGGCAAACTGATCTACGAGCATCGAGGCGGCTCGGTGGGCGGCGCCTCGCAGTTGATCATTTATCCCGAGTCGAAGTTAGTGATTGGCATGGCTACCAACTTGAGCGATGCACCTTTTCAACGCGAAGACATCGAAGCGATAGCCGAAGCATTCGAGGGCGTCAGGTAGAGTCAAACGGCATCAGCCAGCACACCGGATTCCTGGATGAATGTTCTCACCCGCAGCCAGGAAGCGTTAAGGGCCTGCATGTGTTCCTGCACTTGCCGCCAATCAAACTGATCCTCGTTAATGCAATCCTCCAGCGCTCGACTCAACTCCGCCATCTCGGTAGCATAAATGGTGGCACTGCCGCCTTTTAGATCGTGCACCGCTGCCTTGACGCCTTTGATGCTGCTTCTTTTGATGGCGTTCTCGAGCTGCTCGAGGCTTGATTCGGCGAATTCCATAAACTCGCGCAGGTACTCTTGGGTAACCTCCTCGCCGAAGGTCGAGCGCAGCAACTCCAGCTCGACTGGTTTGCGGCC
Organism: Pseudomonadota bacterium; assembly: GCA_021324135.1. Classification (GTDB taxonomy): domain Bacteria; phylum Cyanobacteriota; class Vampirovibrionia; order Obscuribacterales; family Obscuribacteraceae; genus JAJPJO01. The sequence goes on along the minus strand of JAJPJO010000215.1, from coordinate 1,834 downwards.
GGGCTGCGGGCTCGCCACGGCATCGGAAACCGGCTCCAGTTTGACCGGGAGCCAACGCTCCAATATGTCCTTGAGTTTTTTCTGGGTTACCGGTTTGCTTATGTAGTCATCCATTCCTGCAGCCAGGCAATCCAGACGATCGCTGGTCATGGCGTGAGCGGTCATGGCCACGATTGTGCAATGACCGCCCGTGCGTGTTTCCATTTTCCTGATTTCGCGTGTAGTCTGCATGCCGTCCATCTCCGGCATCTGGCAATCCATGAGGATTAGAGCGTATCGAGTTCTTGATACTGCATCCAGTGCCTCCAGTCCATTGCCCACGGCGTGCGCGGAAACCCCAAGCTCACGCAGTTGCAAAAGCGCCACCTTCTGATTGATAGTATTGTCCTCTACAACGAGCACGAGATTTCCCGGACGAGGCTCTCTACTGCTTTCCTTGGGGGTGCTCTCATCCACCTCTTTCTGAGGTCCTTCCGCGCCAATTTTGTCATTCAGCAAGGCGCTTATACAATCAAAAAGCCGCGATTGCCTGACAGGCATGGAGAGATATGCTGAAAACCCCTGATCGATCAACTCTCTTTCCAGATCAGGATCCTTGGCCGGATCGACAACGATGATTTTTATTTGAGTCAGTTGGGGCGTTGTTTTGATGGCGCTCAGCAGACTGAGCGGTTCTTTCGCGCCGGCACCGAGCTGAACGACCACGACATCATATGAATCGTTTGCCGCCGCTTCCTGACGCATCATCACTAACGCCTTTGCTAAATCGCTGGCCATGCTGCAGCGCATGCCCCAGGATGAAATGTATGCATTCAAATCATGCTGCGCGCCCAGCGGTCCATCGATCAACAGAATTCTGGCATGGTGCAGCTTCAAGGGAAGAGCGGGCGTCTTCTCGGGTTGCTCCGGGCTCGTCTCCAGCGCAAGTGTGAAACCGAATGTGGTGCCTTTACCGTACTCACTTTGAAAATCAATAGTGCCGTCCATAGCCGCAATCAGGCGTTTGCAAATCGTCAGCCCGAGCCCTGTGCCTCCATACCTCCTGGTTATCGATGCATCGGCTTGCGTGAACGGCTGAAAAAGTCGGGCTTTTTCTTCCTCACGTGATCCTATGCCTGTATCGCTGACCGAAAAGCGAATTCGTGCCATCGGATGCGCCGGATCATCGTCCTGGTCGAACGCCGACTGATTCGGCACGGCTCTAACCGATATATCGCCACGATCGGTGAACTTGATGCTGTTGCTGAGGAAATTGAGCAGGACCTGCCTGATTCTGGCGGGATCTCCCCTGACGATTCTGGCTAAGGAGGGATCGACAAAAGTGGAAAGAGACAACTGTTTACTCCGCGCTTTCTCAGCGATTAACGCTGCGGAGCCTTCGATCAGCTCTACCAGATCGAAGTCGACAATTTCCAAGTCGAGCTTGCCGGATTCGATTTTAGAATAATCGAGAATGTCGTTTACAAGACTCAATAAAACATCGGCCGAGCTGTTTATCGTCAAGGCCAGTTCCCGCTGGTCATCACTCATGCGCGTTCGCACCAGCAAATCACTCATGCCTATGACAGCATTGAGCGGCGTGCGGATCTCGTGAGACATGTTGGCGAGAAAATCCGATTTGGCTTTCGATGCGTCCAGCGCCTGATCATGCGAGCGCTGCAAATCCGCCGATATCTGCTGCAGTCGTTTATTCGTCGAGGCCAGCGCGAGCTCGGCTTCTTTACGCTCGGCAATCTCAACCTGCAATTCTTTCGTGCGATCGGCGACTTTGCCTTCGATGACTTCATTGACCCTTTCCAGCTCTGATTGCCGGTAGGAGACATCCCAGAGTGAT
>JAJPJO010000266.1 GCA_021324135.1 Pseudomonadota bacterium | reverse complement strand
TCGACTTGCTGGTCGATCTGGCGCATAACGACGAGATCCTGGGCAAGCATATCGAGAAGCTGTTGAGGCTGCGCTCCCTGTGCGATGGCTGCCGACAAAGAGTATAAGTCCTGCCTGAGCAGGTTGACATTTATCTCTCTTATTACGGCTTGCTCTTTGGCTGCTAAGGCGGGCAGATTCCATTCCGCTTCGGAGCCGGAGCTGAGGTTGGCGCGCTGTCCACAGCAGAAGTTAAGCGGCTGCAAATTTTGATTGGCTTCCAGATGGTTTGGAACCGCTTTGCAGTTTCTCGAGTCAGAGTGTTCCGTGTGTTCGAAGCGATGGAACAGATGATGAAAAGCCTCGCGAGCCATATGCAGCTCGCCGAAATCAAGATGATACATTGTTGTGCGCCTCCCGGTAGCGCTTACAATTCAGAATACAGGCAATGAATAACACTCTCGCCGCTGGTTCAAGCGAAAGATTCTTTGCAGATCAAAACGCCCAGACTGTCTGGTCGTCATGCTTTGGTGAGTGAGTGAGCAGTGGGCTAATCAGATCACACACTAAGAGAGACTTTGCGGGTTGTCAAGTTAAACCGGGAGGCAGCGGCGTTCCGACCTTAAGCACATACGACTTAGCCACCATGCCTGGTGATTGCCATGCTGATAATTGGCATGCCACGGTCGACGGAAGAACCAGTGACCGCGGCATAGCCAATTCCCTACTGAGAGTCAGGAGTCAATAAAATCTAGTGATAGGTTCCGGCACTTCTCTCTGCATTGTCCATAAGGCGCATGGCACTGCTGAAATTCAATCCACGTCTCTGGTATTTAGTCATGAAGGCGCCGGTCCATCCCTGTTATAAAGTGCGCTTCCATTAGTACAATAGCCAACGACGATTTCCTGGACATTTCCGGGTTTCGCCAATCCTTTGTTCGGTCTTCGGCATGAATGCAGGTTCGGTCCACAATGCAAAGTACAGCTCTTGAAAATTCGCAATGGATTTACATCAAAAGGCCGAATGGTCGCGTTACGAGCGAGCACTACGAGCTGCGCCGCTCCGAGATCACAATGGAGCTGGCCGAAGAGGAAGTTCTCTTCCAGGCAAAATACATCAGCGTCGATCCGTACATGCGCATTCAACAGCACGCCTCTAACTCGTGGGAGGAACCGCATCCCCTTGGAGTTGTGCAAGGAGCAGGTGCAGTCGGGGTTGTAGCCGCGTCCAGAAGCGCACGATGGAAAGAGGGAGATTGGGCGCTGGGCTACACCGGATGGCAGCTGTACAGCAAATGTCATGCTAAGGATCTGCAAAAGCTCGATCCCGACAGCGCGCCGGTCACGACCGCCCTTGGCGTTCTGGGCATGCCGGGCAGAACAGCCTGGTTTGGTCTCATGGATGCTGGTCGACCGAAACCTGGTGAAGTAGTGCTGGTTTCCGGAGCCGCCGGAGCCGTAGGATCCCTTGTAGTGCAGTTTGCTAAAAGGGCAGGCTGCCGCGTCTACGGTATCGCCGGCGGTGCGGACAAGTGCAGGTTTCTCGTCGACGACCTTGGATTAGATGGTGCTATCGATTATCGGCAGTTCAAAACCGCCGAGCAACTCTCCAGTGAGATCCATCGCCTTACTCAAGGCGTGGATGTATATTTCGACAACGTGGGCGGCTGGATCACTGACGCTGTCATGCCGCGCATTAAGAAACGAGCACGCATCATCATCTGTGGTGCGATCAGTCAATACGACGGCGGTCTGGATAACCCCGAGCAAGGCCCGCGATTTCTACATCACATGCTGTACCAGCGAGCAACCATACAGGGCATACTGGCGCGCGACTATAACCATCGCATGGATGAGATGATCGCCATAGTCTCTCCCTGGGTGAAGAGCGGCGAGATCGTCTTTGATGAAACGATCATTGATGGCTTCGAGAAGTTGCCCGATGCTCTCAACAGTCTGTTCGAAGGACGGCATCGCGGCAAAGTGCTTGTGCGGGTTTAGAAATTGCAGTACCTTCCATTCATTATTGTTGTAAACCAGGTGCTCGCCATAGGCATCGGTCTGATCGGCACAATGTCGATCAGCAGCATAATGATGTCGTATGTCTTGAATCGCTTCGTCAATCCATTCATGCATCCGGCTACATGGGTTGCGATTCTCTTTTCGATTTGGGCGGGTTATACATGCTACGACGCCGATTTGCATATCGCAGATGACAATCAGCAAGCCTTTCTGAGCCAGAACGGACTGAAAACGAACGCGAGAATTGTCGGCGTAAAAGAAACGGGAAGCGGACGGCATCTGAACGCGCGCTATACCTGGGCGGAGATAACTTGCGAATTTGCTGACAATCAGGGAAGAAATCAGACTGCAATCAGCACTGAAGGATATAACCACGTCTATGGGAAGATCAAACCATGGGCGCCCGGCGAGAGCTGGTCGATCGGGTCTACAGTACCGATCACATATCTTCCGGATCGCCCGCAAGAATTTCGCCTTAACGATAGCCTTCGCAACACCAAAACCCGAACCATTGCAGACCGAGAAATCATCACCGGGCTGGGCATGTTGTGGTTCGCGATAATCTCCTGGTTGTCGGTATGGATCGTCGGCACAATCAAATCCGGACCTGCTGCCCGGCGCATGGTACTGGCTCGGGAGGCGGCGAATAAAAGCTTCGCCGCAGGACGCTTTGATGAGGCGTTGCATCAATACAGGGAACTTTTATCCACGAACAATCGATCTGGTGGCATAACAGAACTTTCTGCTCATCACGGTATGGCCCAGTGCTACCAGAGCATGAATCGGTTGCCCGAAGCCGAAGAGTGTTACAAAAAAGCCGTCGCCACTGCAAAGGTCTTCAAATCTCAAAAGGAGTTTATCGCCTGTATCAAAGACTATGCCGCTCTTTTGAGGCAGCAAGGTCGAGATGAAGAAGCGGATGAACAGGAAGCGCTGCTGAAAACGGACAAGAACGTTTCATGATAAAGTTTAGAGAGTAGCTCGAATTTATGTTATGGCTGAAGAGTTCTGCAATGTTTGCCATAAGAAGATTCGATCCGGACGAATAGGATCGCTGACTCAGTGGCTCCTCGCTCATGATGTCTGCGCTTGTAATAGCTCAGGCGGGCTGCGCGCAAGAAACGTTTCCAATAAAAATGATCGTAGCGAGAGTGCAGATCCTGCTGTTGTCTGCCCCGCCTGCGGCAAACTGCAAGGCAATGCCAGAGACGGTTCGCTAACGCAATGGATTTTCTCCGGACACAGGTGCACTTGCCCGATCAACCGTTTCGAATCGGCGGAAGGGAAACGCGGCACCGCATATAGCACCACCGCGCCGCAAACTAATGACGACCCGAGGCGATTGCCCGCCGAGGTTATTGAAAGACTTGAGTCGGAAGATATCGATTATCACCAGCTTTCTGCCGACTCATTTCCTTTCCATCGCTATCGCATAATCAAGGAAGTGGGCAGGGGTTTTTCAGGTGTGGTGTACGATACCTGGGATTGCGCACTGAAAAAACGAGTTGCCGTCAAGATTCTTCATAACGAGCTATTTTCAGGCGACGAGCTCATGCGTTTTCAAAAGGAAGCAAAAGCGGCTGCCAGATTCAACCATCCGAACTTAGTGCAAGTGATGGATTTCGGCGCTGCACCCAATGGGCAACCATATATGGTGATGGAGTTTGCTCACGGGCAAACGCTCAAGGACATCGTCGACACTGAAGGACCACTTGCTGTATCAGAGTCGATTGTCGTATTCCTTCAGGTGTGCGAGGCAATGCAGCACGCGCACAGTCAGGGAATACTGCACAGAGATCTAAAGTCCACCAACATCATCGTTGCGCGCGGTCGAGAGCTGGTTGTGAAAGTCATCGACTTTGGCATTGCCGCCTTGAGACAGGCAACTACAGTATCGAAGAATAATCAATCTCTCACTATTGTGGGAACTCCACTCTATATGAGTCCCGATCAGGTAAACGGTCTTGCATTCGACGAGCGATCCGAGATCTACTCGATTGGTTGCGTGATGTTCGAAACCCTATGCGGCCGCGTTCCCTTCATAGGGGATAGCGCCATGTCCACACTATCTCTGCATGCACATTCAGAAGTTCCACCGCTGAAAGAGTTTGCTCCGGATCGGGATTACCCGGAAGAGTTGGAGAGGATTGTAAGGACTTGTCTGGCGAAGGAGCCGGAGAGTCGCTATCAATCGGCGCAAGCGCTGGGCGATGCTTTGAGACACGTTCTCAATGCACCGCGAGCGGGCCCGGCAAATATTCGTTCTGCCGCTCTGCATCAAGAAGCTGTGGCACGAGATCAGATTGCCGCCGGCGAGCGATCCCAATCCCGCCTATTCGGAATGATTTGTCTCGCTACAGCAGCTACCCTGGTCGTTTGTTTGCTGCTTGCATCGGCGCAGATATTTCAGCATCGAAAAGAATCGAGTGCGCAGATGAATTCGAACCGATCGCAATTGATTGATCAGCAGTTATCAAATCCTCTGGCGATATCACAGACGGTGGAGGCAATTGAAGATAAGATCAGCAAAGAAGACAGCAAATCCGAGGCATTAAAACAATCTGCGGCAAACGGTGATGCACAGTCACAGTACGAGCTCGGCAAACTTTATGATGATGGTAAGCTTGGTCAGCGCGATTATCGAAAAGCTTTTGAATGGTATATCAAAGCGGCATCGGCGGGGCATCTTGCAGCGCAAGTGCGGGTCCGGCAAATGTATGAAAATGGCCAGGGTGTAGAGCAAAGCAGTCGTGGCGCCGCAGAATGGTGTCGCAAATCCGCAGAGCTCGGTGACGTCGAGTCACAGTTTCAGTTTGGAGCTAAGCTGGAGACGGGAGCGGGGGTCCCGAAAAACTATAAGGAAGCATTGGTCTGGTATCGCAAAGCCGCAGCCCAAGGAAGTTCAATTGCCAAAGTTCGTATGGCAGACATGTATCGACATGGCTATGGTGTAGCCAGGAGCAGCAGTGAGGCGCTTCGACTCTTACATGAAGCGGCAGGCAATGGCAGTGCCGAGGCGGAGGTCGCGCTCGGCGACCTGTATAAAGCCGGAGAGTTGGTCAAAAAGGATGCGAAGGAGTCCATGCGCTGGTATCTTGCCGCCTTTGAGAGAGGCAGTTCGAGCGCTCCAACGCACATTGGACAATTCTATTTGGGTGGCAATGGTGTGGCGCGGGACTATAAAAAAGCCATGAAATGGTTTCGCATTGCCGCCCAGAGAGGAGATACAGACGGGCAAGTTTACATCGGCGATTTGTACCGATGTGCCCTTGGCGTAAAGCAAGACTGCAAAGAAGCGGAGCGCTTGTATCGCAAAGCAGCGCAAGCCGGCTCCAGCGCTGCCCAAACTCGACTGGCTACCATGTACAAGAACGGCGAGGGTGTCGACAAGAATGTACCTGAGGCGATCAAACTGTACAAAGGAGCGGCCGAGCGGGGCAATGTCGAGGCAGCGACTAAAATCGGGCTGATGTATGCACATGGCGATGGTGTCGTCAAAGACAACAAGGAAGCCCTTCAATGGTTGCACAAAGCAGCCGCTCAAGGAGATCGAGTCGCCGCACAAGCAATTTGCGATCTCAACAAGATGTGATTTCGAGCTGTGATACAAATTTGAAACAAGCGCGATCCGTGCCTGAAACAAAAACCTTCTTAAATAAGAGTGTTCCTTAGATTTAGAACACAAGAGAGGGAAAAATGTTTAGCCACAGTTTCAAACAGAAAACAAAGTTAGTGGTCCTGCTTGCATGCTCGATCTCATTGCTGGTCTCGAATCAAAGCGCAAGAGCTTGCAGCGAGTCAATGTCCGCACCTATGCCTATGCAAGTTGTAAGTGCTCCAGTGAGCATGAATATGGCGCCGGCGCATTCAGAATCACAAATGCCGATGAATTTTGCACCGAGCATGGTATCAACTGACACGACACCCGGGTTGCCCGGCAACAATCGGCTGGGCGGAATCAAAGACGACAGCTCAAAAGCCAAGACCGAGCTTTTGAAACCAGATGATCTCGTGCCCACGGACGACAACTCGAAGTCGGCTGATGCGGAATCAGACAAATCGGCAAAATCAAACGATACTGCCAAAACAAGTAATGCAGGCGGCGATGTTACAGATGACGATTCAAAATCAAACTATAAGCCCACCGGCAGAAAGGTCGTGGAGTCAGACAAGACTGATGCAGAAGGCAGAAGAACGATCGTTCTGAAAGACCCCAATGATGAATACAATAGACACACCTGGACAATCGTGATCGAAACCAATGGCAATGCAACCGAGAAACACACCATTCGATCGCTCACAAAAGCTAGCAAGGTATACACTATCGTGCGCCAGTACAAGATCATTTTTCTCAAGGGCGGCGGCAGGGAGGAACGAGAAGATCACCTTAGCTTCGATGAAATTCGCAAATTCGATGCCTCAGGAAAATTGATCGAAGAGAAAAAAGAAGATCACCCTAGAGTTGATGCTGATGTTGATGCCGGCAGCGCTGTGCGTGGTTAGTCACGCCTGCGTAGTGAACCGCGCACCTGGGGCCAATCACTTGCCCGTCAACAACTGATGCACCGACGTCACTCGAGCCCCGGTTCCATGAGCGGGAGAATCAGGTCGCAGACTGTAATCAGTGGCAATCAACTTTCTGATTGAGACTGCGTTTGGATAAGCACCGACATCAGCGCGAAATTTAGGATCGATCTGCTGGCTGGCTATGAATGTGGTATTACCCGTGATGTTGAACTGAGTATTTTTGCTGGCAGTATGCGGGCCGGGTTGTGCAGTGACAACGCCGCCGTAGAAAACGGAAGCCTGTAAGCTGTACATTCCCGGGAAACCGGATGTTTGGTCTAAGCAATCATGTGCATTGCCTTGCGGATTCAGATTGGTCATGAACGAAGTACATCTATTCATCGCGGCAAACCCGCGAACATTGGCTCCTGTAGCGTCGAGCAGCAGAGAACCGTTTATGCTAATCGAACTATTTTGCTGCTGCGTGAGACAGTTGCCCAAACCCGGTCCGATTATGCAATCATTTATGGTGGCACTCGCACCCGGGTTGAGTTGCCCGACCACTCGGACACCATTGTTGTCCGGATCGAAAGAGTAGCTGCTGTTATAAATCCAGCTGCGGGTCAAATTTAAGGTTGTGTAGGCAAAGCCACTGTCCTGAAGCCCGCCTTCGAGATCGATATTGCTGTAGTTGTCGTGCATGATGGCGTTCTCTACATTGAGCGTGCTGCTGAAGTTGAGAATGGCATCAGTGCCAACGCTGGCGTGATTATCGATCTCAACGAACTTCAAGTTGATATTGTTTGAGCTGGACGCTTGCACACCGCTGCTTGCATTATTTGTTATGCGAATACCTTTCCAGTGCCGCCCATTAACGACGATGTTTTGCGCTTTGTAAAAACTGACGCCATTGCCTTGCGCGACACCTGTAATAATGACCTGTCCATTATGGCCAGCCTCGAGCGATCTGGCGATCGTGATTGGACTGCTTTGTGTCCCGGCAGCAGTAACAGACATAGTCGTGTTGTACATCATTCGAGCCTGCCCACCATCAAGCAAGATGACATCGCCGGGCGCAATGATTTGCCAATTTATATTCTTGAGCTCGTTCCAGGCAGTCTTCCACGACCGCCCGTCGGCGTTATTGCCATCGCGCGACACGAAGTAAGTTGTAGCCTCAGCACGCGCTTGCGAAACGGCAAACACCGCGGTCGCCATCAAAAAAGCACGAATAAGAAAGTTCGCCCTCGATGTTCGCATAGTCGTTTTCCTCTCTCCCAGTCCGCTCCGGTATGTTAGCGGTCTGTCCGTGAAATCGACGTGTGCACAACGTGAAGTTTGCGTGAGGAGGATGCTATGGCTGACCCGAAATGCACATCCATCCAAATCGCAGCGCCCCGATGCCATAGGATGCAACGTGGCACATCCGTCACAAGGAGAAACGCGTTTGAAACTCAAAGAATCTATGGTTTAGATAGATACAGGAGTTTATCTCGTCCTTTGGCCTTGCTTTTTATACTGCGGACATATTCCCTCCGTTGAGCAGCGATCAGCTAGAATCATTATGCAGAAGCTCCTGGTCTGACAGCTGCCGCGGTCGGATGGCATTACTTCTTCTTGGTGGAATCTCTATGGCATACATTCTTTTGGCTGAAGACGATCATAAGCTCTCGGATGGGCTGGCCAGGCTCTTGAGGCATAGCGGTCACAAAATCGATCAGGCGCGCAACGGCTGCGAGGCTGAGGATGCCTTGTATTCCAACGCCTATGATTTGCTGATTCTCGACATCGGTCTGCCCCAAAAGGATGGCTTGAGCGTTCTTGAAAGCTTGCGGAAGCAGGGAATGACGGTGCCGGTTGTCATTTTGACTGCTCGTGATGCACCGGAGGATCGCATACATGGACTCGATCTGGGCGCCAACGATTACATCTGTAAACCGTTTTTCATTGGCGAATTGGAAGCCAGAATCAGAGCTCTCTTGCGCAAAGAAAAGTGGGGGAATCAAGTCGCCATAAAGGTCGGCAATCTCAACTTTGACACATCAACCAACATCTTCTCAATAGATGGACAGACGCTGGAGTTATCATCACGAGAATACTTCGTGCTCGAGTTTCTGCTTCAAAGGAAGGGGCGCCTGGTATTCAAAAACGAGCTGATAGAGCGCCTCGGCGCCGTCGAAAAGGATATGAGCGTTAACGCGCTCGACATTGTCGTCCACCGTTTGCGCAAGAAAATCGATCAGTCTGGTTGCGTGATCCAAACTGTGAAAGGCTTGGGCTTCATTATCGAGTAGGAATGAGGAAATCGATAAAACGTCAGTTGTTGCTTTGGCTGCTTGTTCCTCTCTCCGGTCTCGCCGTCATAAGCACAATTGCCACATACTACCTGGGTCTGCAGCTGTCTGAAGAGATCTATGATATGCATCTTTTGAACTCGGCGGACTCCGTGGTGGCGCGTGTCCATGTTGTCGGCGGCCGTGTGGTAGTGGATCTGCCGCCGGAGGTTCAATCGATGTTGAGGCATGACAATCACGAAGAATTTTACTATCAAGTAATAACGCCGGAAGGTTATAGAGTGGCAGGTGATTTTTTCATGCCGCCACCACCTGTGATGCCGGCTGATACAAAACCAATCTTCCAAACAATCAATGTAGACGGGAAGGAATTGCGCGTTGTCAGCGTTTCAAGGAACATTCCTGACTTGCCCGCCAAGAGAGTAATCGTTCAATCTGCAGAGACGATCAGGTCCCGGGCCGAGCTGGCCGGCCGAATCACGATGAGCATCGTGGTTGCGCAGGTCCTCCTGATTGCCTGTGCAACAATCGCCATTTGGATTGGTGTCGGTCGTGGTTTGATGCCGCTCGAGCGGGTCGAGCGCGCTGTGGAAGCGCGTTCGCCGGGAGACCTGAGTCCATTAGTGGTGGATGAGCCCGTTGAAGTAGAATCGGTTGTAAAAGCGTTGAACCGTCTTCTGAATCAATTACAACAGGACGTAGAGATGCAGAAAAGGTTCACGGCCAACGCTGCCCATCAATTGCGAACACCGCTGGCTGTGCTTGGAACTTATTGCGAGCTGGCTAATAAACTCGTCCACGAGAAGGAGGCCCGGGAGGCTCTGGCTGAAGTCGAGCAGGGTATCCACAGGATGAGCAAATTAGTCAGTCGCCTGCTTGCTCTCTCCCGCTCTGAGCCGTCCGCCTTGAGGACGGCAAACTTTTCGGTAATTGACTTGAACAAGATCGCTTCCATCGTTACTGGTGCTCACGTTCCAGAGGCACTGCGAAGAAAGATCGAGCTCGAGTTTCATGCCTCGCCGGAACCGGCGCTGGTGTCCGGTAACGCCGCCGCGCTCGAGGAGCTGATCTCGAACCTAGTTGAAAACGGCATTCTTTACACGAAGCAGGGCGGCACGGTGACAGTTAAGGTGGAGGTGCATTACGGCAAGTCGATACTGACGGTGGCGGATGAAGGCCCGGGAATACCCGAGGGCGAACGCCAGCGCGTATTCGAGAGGTTCTATCGTGTCCCTGGCAACGACGAGCCTGGTACCGGACTTGGCCTGGCGATCGTAAAAGAGGTCGCCACTACTCACGGTGCCGAGATACGAATCCAGGACGGAGCAAACAACAAGGGTACTATTTTTGTCGTGCTGCTTGCCGAAGCCAAAGGTGCTCCTGGCTCAATCTCGGGCGGAAACGCAATGGTTGCCGGAGAGCAGGAACCTGATAATGGTGCTCGTGCAGTCTAGAAAACAGGGAAGGTTTCCTGATCGAAGAGATCACCTCGACTGGCAATGAACATTTTTATGAAGTCCGGAAATGAAGCAGCGATCACATAACCCTGTCGAACGGCTGGATCTATTAAGCAAACCCTGTTGAGATCAGGAAGCTTGCAATATTCGGTCCATTGAAACATGCGCTGCTCAAAGTCCGGAGATCCAACGAATGGTCTTTCCTTTATCGCTTTCATCTCCATGGCGACGAACATGTTGTTTGGTAAATCACAGATTCGCAGCCAGAGGGCACCTGAAAGTTGGATTTCGCTCTCTTCATCTTCGCATTCTTCGCCTTCCTCAAAAGGCAGACTTGATGCCGGATGGAGCTTCGGGCGAGGAACAGCTTCCAACTGGCGCACCGATCGAATTTTCGCCGGCTGACCGGCATCAAATATAATACCATCGCAAGTTTTGTAAAACGATAAGAAATCCGCCGGAAGGAAACAATCAAAGCTCCGGTCTCTTGCGAAAACCTGCATGGACTCATCCACCACCGCCGGCGATTGCGCCGGAACGAGCTGGCAATCCGGCGGAAGATCGGCAAGAAGCAGATCGCCAGCCTCAGCAAATTTGACGGCCCATCCGAGTCTCGGCCTCAGCGCTCCCTCTTCGAGCTGTTCGATTCCCATGAAGCCACCAAGAAATCGCATGTGTTTGCTCGAATCAAGGCAAACGAACTCGACCTGGGCGCTTGAAATTCCGGATGGCAGCATGTCGGTACTCAATTCTCCGGGCTGCCTCCATGCAAAACCTTCTTTCTCTTCAATCTCTGGAATAGTCATGGGCGTTCCAAGCGTGAAGTTAGTAATCGAATAATCGCCGGTCGTGTAGTTTTTCAGATAAGGCACAAAACGAGTAATCCAGCCGTTTACAATTTCTGCACCGTAGGCTTTCTTTTGCTTATAAATGTTCTGCCAGAACTCTTTGTCCACATCGCCGCGGCATGCTCTCTCAAACTGATCCAGAATAATGCGCATATCCGTGAGCCACAAATCGAGACCGAAGGTGCTGAGGCACTCCAACTTTTCACGCAGTCTCTTCCAGTCTGCCGGTTGTCCTTCAAGGGTGATGGAAGGAATACCGCAAATACATCTAACATAGTATGTGAAGTATGGGGAAAACGTGTCAAGCAGCGCGATTTCGCAAGCAGTTCGTTCGATAATCGTGGTGGTGCTAAAGTCGGTCACTAGCTTTGAATACAGACCGCCTACACTTTCGCTGACAGCAGATGACAATTGATGAATTACATCATCCCAGTCGTTTTCAGGAGACCCTTCGAGAATATCGGATCGACTGATTTCAATCTTGAGCTTGCCCTGATGCTTGACCAATCTTTCGCGCAGAGTCTCCGCATTGTTTCGCACATGGAGACTGAAGCCCTGCACGATGGTGATCCATATCATGTCGGGTGACAAGACGAGTGGAAGATGATTGCTAAAAGCAAGATGCACAGCCGCAAATAACGGATGTATGCCCACACCTGCGATCGAGTTCGAGTTGTATTCCGAGCAGTAAAATATCGGCTCGGGTTTGGATTCATTAATATTGGCTAGCAGAATGCTTATGCCGTCGCGCGTTTTTACCGTTTGCAGGCGCATGGCTGCAGGAGTAACGTCGTGAACCGCAAATGTAATTCCATTCTGACGCGTACTTGTCTCCATGCACAACCTCCTGAATTTGCCCAAAAGCGTGGCTGAGGCTCCAAAATCCAGTCTAACGTATTTAAAAAATGTTTGCCGAAGCAAGCCTTCCGGTCGCCGCTGATCGAGGGCATGATATGAGCAAAGCCAAAGAAGTGAACGAAATGAGTGGTTTCCAAGGTGAGTCCGGGCCCGTCCTGTGGGTATTAGATCAGGAAAGATCGGTGGAGATAAAAAATGGGTTCATCGTTTACCAATATTCAAGTCAGAACGAAAAATGCTGATGCCGTAAAAGCCGCGCTCGAGAAAGCAAAAATTCTTCCCGCTTTTGTTGCAGCCAGAGCGGAGAGTGATTGGGTAAGCGTTTATCCGCGTGAAACCGAGAGCCAGGATGGCGAAACGCTGAAGCGAATTGCAAATGAATTGTCTCGAGAAGTGAATACCGGAGTATTCGGTGTCCTGGTTCACGACAGTGACATCTTCATGTATGTCCTTTGTGAGAATGGGCAGCTCATCGATGAATACGACTCCGATCCGGGCTACTTCGATGGAAGGAATGTGATGCCCTCGGGCGGGAAGATGGAGGCGCTGCAAAAGTACTGTGTTCCCGGCACATCCGTCGAGGAACTGGCGAAAGTTTTCACTGCGAAGAAGGAAGGGTTTCTCGTTGGCGCCGCAAAGTTCATGTGGAATCTGGCGCGCCGAGATCTGGATGCTGCATTTAGCTCCACATCTATATTTCGCGGCGACACGCTCTCTCGCATCTTTGGCGAGAAGCTCGGATTGCCGGACGGACGAATCGGTGTGGGATATAAGTACATCAAACAGGGAGATTACGATGAGGGCGATCTGATTCTTCTGCGGAACGAAGAAGAAGAATTGAGACGCAAACAAGGTCCGGGTGGTGCGCCCATTCTCATAAGCGATAGCGATCAACAGAAGCAAATGATGGAGATGGCTTCGCCGGGGCAGAGGCAGATGTGGGAGCAAATGATGGAGGCTGCAGCTTCGCGTCCAACACCGGCGGGGCTTGGCGAAGAGCTTCAATGGCGCGGATCGGTGCACAACACGGGCGGTTACTCAACCGGCATCCGGCTGATATTTAAAGGGAAGGAGCTGGATGAGGGTATGTTCGGATCTCTGATTGCGCATGTAGAGCGCTGGCAAAACCGCGATGAAGAGAACGATTTTGAGGAAGCCCAGGACGATGACGATTCATTCTGGCCGTTCGTCAAGCCATATGCAAAGTCGAATGAGCCGGGCGTGTGGATCGCCGAGTTTCCCGATTTCTTTTACTCCAATGAATTTCTGATTCGCCTGCCAATCGTTCCATCCTCATTAGGCAGCGCCAACTTGGAATTGATTGCTCAATCAATCGATCCGGCTTGCACAACGGAAGCGAAATTCAAAATCTTTTTGCAAATCGTTCCAGAGAAACAACGCCAGGACTACGTTGCTAAAGTCAGTGCTCCAGGTGGAGTGCACCCGGTCGGACCCATCCAGCTGACTTTTCCCGAGGGTTATAACATCAATGCAAGCGAAGGAAACTTCTTTCTAAATGCTGTGGGCATCTCATTCCAGCTCAGCGCCTTCAAGCCGACTCCGCAGGAGAACAGCACGAACTTGAATTGTTTGATCCAAAAAATCGAAGAGAAGGAGCGGCACAAATTTACAGTGCCTGAATTACTCAAGCAGGCGAGAACCAAAAACAAATGCCGCAACTTTCAAACGACAGATGTACAGCGGTTTTCAGTGGCGAATTTGACTTTTGAATGGGCCAGCTGGTCCTGTCCCGAGCTTCGACTATACGGAGTGCAAGCGCTGGCAATCAATGGATCTGAAGCTATTATCCTCGCCGGAAGCACCAAGGATCCCGGCGATCTTAATGAGCTGGAGAAAATCATTGCCGCGGCGAAGCCGGCTTAAGAAGAGATCAGGAACCCACCAGGAACCAATCTGATTGCTCACCGTCGTTAGAAGACGTCCTCGTGTCACGTTGGCCATAGTAAAAATTACTCCGAGCGGGTGGAAAGTGAAAAGTTCGTCGATGATTGCAGGGCAGTTAGACCCTTTCGTCAAATTTTTTCTGGTCTCATTTTTGTTCTTCGGCATGACTAACTTCCAACCGGCCGAGGCAACCAGCATTTTCTCAAGAGAGTTCTACACACGGCGTCCGCCGCATGCCCGGTCGGTGCAGGGCAAGCGCTCGCGCCGAAATCGAGGAGCGACATTTACCACCCGGGCCTCCTGGTACGGCGGCAAATTTCACGGCAGGCGAACCGCATCCGGTGCTCGTTTCGATCAAAATCAGCTCACTGCTGCCTCTCCAAACCTACCGTTTGGCACTCATGTGACCGTAAAAAATCCGAAGAACGGCAAGACTTGCGACGTGGTCATAAACGATCGCGGTCCTTATGTAGCGGGTCGCGGCATCGATTTATCGCGAGCTGCGGCACAGCGGCTGGGCATCAGTGGTGTCTCACCGGTGGTCTGCTACGCCGATAACAGCGCACCTGGAGGTTATAGAACGGTGCAGGCAGTCCGCACCAAATCCGGTGGCTACCGGTTTACGGCTGCCCGCCTGTTCCACAACGTAGAGTACAAGACCGCCAGTGCGCTTCACCGCTTCAAACGGCTCATCTCATCGATACTCTGATCGTTGCGCATTGCGCTTGCGATTGTCCATCGTGATTTTTTTCCAGCGCTTACGTTCCTCCTTTGCGTATCTTGCATCCAGCCTTCGCTTGCTGTAAGCCAGCTCTCGCTGCATGCGAGAATATGAGTCGTAGTCCGAGTCCTTCAGCTCGCCGCTCTCTAATGCAGATGCAACCGCACAGCCAGGCTCGGTCGAATGCGAGCAATCGGCAAATTTGCAACGGCTTGCCAGGGCAGCGACGCCCGGCATGACCCGCATCAGTTCCTCTTCGTCTGCGACGAGTCCTACCTGGCGCAGACCAGGTGTGTCGATGATCATTCCGCACTCGGCAATGAAGAAGAGACCGCTTGAGGTTGTGGTGTGCACACCCTTATCGTCGAAGTCTCGAACTGCATGAGTTCTCTGCACGTCATTTTGCAGCAGGCTATTCACCAATGTAGACTTACCGGCTCCTGATGAGCCAAGGAATACTCCCGTTTTCCCCGGGCGTAGAACAGTCCGTAAGTTATCCAAGCCGACGCCTTCATGTGCACTCGTGGCAATGAAGTCGCAGTATGGAAAATGGCTTTGCACCTCATGCAAGCATCGCGCTCCGACATCGTCCGTCAAGTCAATCTTTGACAAAACGATGATCGGCGCAACTCGCCCATGCTCGGCAAGCAGAATGTATCTTCGCAAACGATTTATGTTGAAATCGCGATTGGCCGAGGTAACGATAAATGCGAAATCAACATTGGCGGCCAGGAGCTGAGTGTCTGCATCTTTTCCACAAGCCATGCGCGTGAGCTCGGAATGTCGCGGCAAGATTTCCTCGACAATCGCAGAGGGAGCGTTGGCGCTATCTTTGAAAAAGGCATCCACAATGCACCAATCTCCAACCGCGGGAAGATCCGCGCTGAGACTGGATGCATGCAGCATTTTGCCGGAAAGATAAATGTTCAGCAACTGCCCATCAAGCGACAGACCTTGATAAACATTTCTATGCTTTGCGGTAATGCGAACAGCCGACTTTTTGGCGTCGGAAAGCCAATGGTCCCAAGCAGGGGACCACCCCAATACATATTGATCCACGTGAAACTCCTTCGTGAATTTAATCGCTAATTCTTCTTAGAGGAGTGGTCGCCGTCGACGCGGATCAAAGTTTGAATGTCTTCAAATGCCGGCCCGAGCGGAGACCACGGTGACATCAATCTCGTTCATACCCGTCTCCTTTTGCTGGGGAAAAACTCACTTTACCACAACATCTGTTTTGCCGCAAACTCTCCAGCCACTCCCTTTGCTTTGATTTGTAAAAACGGCCGTAGCGCTGCACAACTCCTATATAATGATGCTGAAAAGTTGGTGCCCTCGAGTCCCGTATCACTCCGCAACATTGGTCACCATGAGGCTCTTTCATGGAGCTGAGACATATTCGATACTTCGTGCGCGCAGCTGAGATGCTGCACTTCACCAATGCGGCTGAATCCCTTTATATATCACAGCCGACCTTATCGAATCACATACAACAGCTTGAAGAAGAGGTTGGGCTGCCATTGTTCAATCGACTGGGACGTCACGTCCGATTAACGGAAGCCGGACAAATCTTTCTCGAGCATGCGTCGAAAACGCTCAAAGACCTGGAGCGCGCCAAAGAGGAAATCGACGATCTCAAGGGAGTAATGACTGGAACAGTGCGGATCACTTCGCTTCTTGGACTGGGACAAAGCATATTGCCCGCCTGGATTGCCTCATTTCACAACACATATCCACTAATTCATTTCGAGACTCGAACAGGAACGTCGCAATCAATTGAGGCAGACGTCAAAAGCGGCAATGTCGACCTTGGTTTTGCATTCATCCCGATCGAGTCGCGCGGGCTTGTTAGCGAACTTTTGATCTCGCACCCGATGTGCCTCGTCGTCTCGGAGAAGCACAAGTTAGCCAATAAAAAGAGCATCGATCTGCGCGAGTTGAGCAATGTTCCGCTCGCTCTGGTGGGTCGACGATTCAGTCTTCGATTAACGATTGACTCGTTATTGGAAGAGATGGGTTTGTCTTTGAAAATCATCGTCGAGATGGACGATGTGCGTGCACTCCTAAAACTGGCAGGCGAGGGCGATTTAGGTGCCCTACTCACGCCTCTGGCGGTGGCCGATTATCCCGGTGTTAAAGCGATTCCCATTAAAGGACTGGCGCCGATTGACGTAGGCGTGATATGGCATTCCGATGGACGTTTGAGTCCCCCTGCTAAAGCATTTTTGCAATACATAAGGCAGCAATGCCTGGCCATGCATCGCACCGAGAATGGTGGCACCGGTTCGGGTGGCAGTTTGGTCGGCTCCACTAAAGATGGTGATGGATAATGGAATTGCGACATATTCGCTATTTTGTCAGAGCAGCGGAGCTCATGCACTTCACTCGGGCTGCTGAATCTCTATATGTATCCCAGCCGACTCTAAGTACACACATTCAACAACTCGAAGAGGAGCTGGGCGAGCCACTCTTCGACCGAGTGGGACGGAACGTTCAGCTTACAGCGGCGGGTCAACTGTTTTTAAAATACGGGCAGAGCGCTCTTGAAAGCCTTGATGTCGCAAAAGAAAAGATAACGGCATTGAAAGATCTCGTCAGTGGTACGGTTCGCGTAGGAGCACTGCTCACCTTTGGCTATGAGATTTTGCCGAAATGGATTGGATCATTTCATGCCTCGCATCCTCAGCTTCGCATCGATATTCAAACCGGCCCGTCCGACCAGATCGAATCGGAGATTCTTTCCGGTGGTATTGATCTCGGATTAGCCTTTGTTCCGCCTGTCTCCGATGACATTCATGGTGAGGTGCTGCTCGTCGATCGAGTTTATCTGGTTGTCAGCGAAGCGCATGCATTAGCACGACGAAAACAAATCTCCGTAGGCGAGGTGGCGGACCTTCCGCTCGCCATGGTTACGAGGCGATGGGCGGCGCGCCGAATCTATGATTCCTTTCTGGCTGACAATCAGGTCGCGCCCAACATTTTAGTCGAGTCTGACGATCTGCATGTTCTGCTGAAACTGGCTACAACAGGCGATGTAGCTGTGATGATGCCGCGAGTGGCAGTAGGTAAGAATCCCGCCTTACGCCTGATTCCAATCGAAGATTCACCAAAGGTAGAGTATGGCATCCTCTGGCATGCGCACGGATATTTGAGTCCTGCAGCTCAAGCTTTTCTCAGTCACATTCGCAGCGAAGCGATCATCCCAAACTAATCCAGGTACGAGTTCGTATCTTCGCCGCCCCGATAAATTGTCAGAGGATAGGAATACTCGCCGACCGGCTTATGATGCTCGTCTAACCCGTGTACCCTGATCTCGTAGAATGCTTCCTTTGCAAACAGAATCTCCGGAAGAGTGATGGATTGGTTGGCACTCTCAACTATTGTCGACCAGGCAGTCGCTTCCTCGCCACTGACTCGCATCAGCCCCTCAAAGAAGAAGTTCGGCTTGCTGACTTCGACGAGCAGAGCCTTGGCACCATCGATTGCTCCGGCATCGCATTTGATTGTCACTGGAGCGGATGATGTGATGTATTCACCCGATGTTCTTTGCCTCAGCCCAACCACAGTCACCAGTGGCTCCAAACTGTCGGAGGGAAGCAGCACAGCATCCCGCATTTCCAGGGAAACAGCCCGCCCCGATGCTCTCTTCATCGATGATCGCAATCGTATAGATAGCTCCAGATTATCTACTTGCCCATCGGTATACCAGCGCCAATTGCTTGATAGCGGGATTCGAATGATGCTATACGGTGGTGTCGTATTCGATACCGAGGAAACCTGAGCCGCGCCTACAACTCTACTCGATTCATCCGTCCTCCATCGCACCACCAGAGGTACCATCGCGATGCCGCCATGATCGGAGCCGTGAACGTGATCATCAGAGCCAGACTGGATTCGCATCTTGAACATCAAATAATCCACTGTCGACGGCTTCAGATGCAGATCCACGGCCCTGAGAGTGCAAATCGGATCGGCAGTGCTAAGGTGCAACACACCAGGTTCCGGCAGATTGCACGCCACGTTCCCAAATGGAAAAAAGGCTCCCGATTCCCTGAGACAGGAGAACGGAATAGGCACTCTCTTCAGCGGTAACCGATCGAGGTTCGAAGCATCATCATCGCTAAGGGTGACGCTGTCAAACTTCTGATTATTCTGGTTCCAAACATTTATCGATCGGATCAGTCCGCGCGTTTGCATCAGTTGTTTAAACCGGCTCGGATTGAACAAATCCGAAGATCCTATGACGAACGGCTTGAAAGAAACCACCTTCTCGAACACATTCGAGTTGCAAAATGGTGGCGTTAAGAGATGGTGCAAGGTCGAGCCGTTCAATATAACCATGGCACCTCTGTAATCATCAGGTATGCCAAGCACGATTATTTTTTCATTCTGCGCAATGTTGGCCGTCAATTGAGCGCACTGATTCCGGATCGATTGGACGATGTTTCCCGCCACGCTCCAGCTTTCATTTGAAAGTCTTGATGCCATGCCGAAGATAAGGATGATGGCACTGAAAGCAATGACTGAAAAGGATTGAAACAATCGCAGCTTGGTTGTCTTGATTTGCTTTTCATTGGAACCCAATCCAATTATGAGCAGCGGCAGCACGGCACTGAGTGGCATAGTGGCAAAGAAAAGCATGCGGCTGTTGTGCAGGAGTGGATCGAGTCCAAAAACATTAGCAAGCGGCAGGAGAGCGGATAAGAACCAGACACCCAGGAAAACCATGCACCGCCAGGGAACGCCGGCTAACGCAGAGCGGATTCCGGCTAGAAGAACGGTGAAACAAATAAAACAAGAATAGAGTCGAGGTAAAACAGAAGCCTTGTCTAAAGCGTACAGATTGAAGGGCGCAAGAATCCGCAACCACGTCCCCTGATCCAACCACTGCAGATGCGCT
>JAJPJO010000180.1 GCA_021324135.1 Pseudomonadota bacterium | reverse complement strand
GATTCGATTTGTTCCTTGGCCGCTTTTCTTATCTCAGCGCACTGCTCCTTTGCCTTTTGCATAATTTCGTCTTGTCGTTTGCGGACGCCGCTGACGGACCGGGCCGCCTGATCCGATTTTGAATCGTCTTCGCCGCCCGCACCATCCTTATCTGATGCCGCACTCTTGCCGCTCTCCGGGCCAGCCGCGGGCGTTGCCGCCGGTGGGCTCGAAGACGAGCTGCCCGAGCGCTTCGCCACCATATCTAAACCAGCCTGGCAACGTTGTTTCACAGCTGCATTCGTAGTCATGTTTTGGCAAACGGTGTACTCATATTTAGCATTGGCATAGTTGCCTAATCCTAAGTAAGTGTTAGCAAGATAGTAATGAGCCTGCCATGAGTTGGGCGCCTCTTTTATGGCCTTCTCGAAGCAGCCCCGCGCTTTTGCATAGGTTCCGGCTTTGTAAGCCTCGATTCCTTCCTCGAGATTTCCAGCCTGAGCCGGTGCCGATGAAAGGATAAAGGGCAACGGCAGTAAAATCAGGCACCCGAACAAATTGCTTCGTCTCATCATGCAATACCTGTGCAAATTTGCCTGTGGCTTACAAACTACATTATACATTTAAGTGTCATTTTTGCTTTTCGATCACGCCTAAATTTCGAGCGATTTTTTCGGCCGTTTTGCGCCTGCTGAGTTGCGTCTGCTCGTATGACTTGCGCACGGCATCGAGCACCTCAAAGGGCGCCTTCTCCGGACTGCCGCTGTCGAATGGCGCCTCAGGGTCGTACTCCAGCGCCAGTTGGATCTGTTGGGCGACTGATTCGCCCTGGAGCATGGCGGCGAGCTGCAGCGCCGCATCAATGCCTGCCGTGACACCAGCGGTGGTGACTATTTTGCCATCATGGACGGTGCGGGCTCTCACTGGAGTGGCGCCGAAAAATGGTAAGAGATCAAAAGATGCCCAATGGGTGGTTGCCTTCCGTCCGATCAGCAAACCGGCTGCTCCGCAAATCAATGCGCCCGTGCAAACCGAAAAAACAAATTGCGCATTCCTGGCTTGATCCTTTATGAACTCCAGGACCTCCGCATCTTCCATCAACTGCTCTTGACCAAGTCCGCCTGGTACGTGCAAGACATCCAGCCTGGGGCATTCCTTTAGAGTCGTGGTCGGCGTCAGAGTCAAACCCATGATGTCTGTTACTGCTGATGGCGTTTTCCACAGAACATGCATCGATGCACCGGGTATGCGCGACAGCACCTCAAAGGGTCCTGTGAAGTCGAGCTGATCCATGTTTGGAAAAATCAGCGAACCTATAATCAGCTTTTTCATTCGGCTGCCGCTCCCCTCGCCATTAATATGATCGGGCACCGCCGCCACCGGCAGTGAGTGAGATCTCTATATACAACTGTCTTGCCGGCTCGCTCAAAGGAATCATATTTAACAGCAAGATTCAGATAGTTTCAAAAAGCGCTGCCAAATACAATGCTGGCATGCTGATGGAGGCAGGAACATGGTTTGCAATATGACTGTAAGAAAAGAATGCACTCTCGACCCGGATGATTGGCTGGATTTCAAGAGGCTCGCCCATCAAATGATTGACGATATGGTCAGGCATTTGTCGACTCTCGATCAGCAGCCGGCATGGCAGGCGATGCCGCAGGAAACGCAAGAAGCCTTGCGCAATGAAGGGTTGCCGCAGATTGGTGCCGGCGCTGAGAAAGCGTACGCTGACTTCGTCAATCATGTCATGCCTTATCCAAACGGCAATTTACACCCGCGTTATTGGGGATGGGTTCAAGGCACCGGCACGCCGCTGGCCATGCTGGCGGACATGCTCGCCTCCGGTATCAATCCGCACATGGCCGGCTTCAACCAGGCGCCGGCTCTTGTCGAGCAGCAAGTAATCGAATGGTTGCGGCAACTCATGAAGATGCCTGAGGGCACAAGCGGCTTGCTCGTAAGTGGCGGCATGATGGCTAACATTCTTGGATTGGCTGTGGCGCGACATGTCAAAGCAGGATTCGACGTTCGTGAAAACGGTTTGCAAAAGAGCCAGCAGCTGCTGACTGTCTATGCATCGAAAGAGACGCACAGCTGGCTGAGGAAAGGCTGTCAATTTCTAGGATTGGGTAACCGGGCCATTCGAATCGTTCCAACTGATGATCGTTTTCAGATGGACACACAATCACTCCGTGAGATGCTGGAGCGTGACATCAAAAGAGGAGAAAAACCGATTGCCGTAATTGCCACGGCGGGAACGGTCAACACAGGCGCCATCGATGATCTCGAGGCAATTGCTGCAATTTGCCGGGAACATGATTTGTGGTTTCACATTGATGGCGCATTTGGTGCCTTCGCGCAGATATCCGATCGCTTTTCTCACCTTGTTAATGGTCTCGAGCTGGCCGACTCGGTCGGATTCGATCTGCACAAATGGATGTACATGCCCTTTGAAATTGCCTGTGTTCTGGTGCGAAACGGCAAAGCGCATCACGATGCCTTCGCCATGAATGCAGATTATATCGCCGAGACAACCAGAGGCGTGATCGCAGGCGGACTGCCGTTTGCAGAGCGCGGACTGGAGTTGACTCGCAATTTCAAGGCGTTGAAACTGTGGATGTCTCTGAAGGCGCATGGAGTTCAGACGTTCATCGACTTAATCGAGCAAAATATCGAGCAAGCGAAATACTTGCAGGGATTGATCGATGAGAACAGCGAGCTGGAGCTGCTTGCACCTGTTTCTTTGAACGTGGTCTGTTTCCGTTTTCGCGCTCAAATGAGCGAAGCGGCGCTTAACAAGCTGAATGCGGAACTGCTGTTGAGACTGCAGGAACGTGGCATTGCCGTTCCTTCAGGCACGACCATTAACGATCGATATGCACTTCGTGTGGCAATCGTGAATCATCGCAGCCGATTCAACGACTTCGTTCGACTCGTCGATGCCACGCTTGCACTCGGGCGAGAATTAGTTAGCGAGTTTGCCGGACAGTAAAGAAGCTCCTACATCAAGGAAGCCATGATCTCATCAAGCGCTTCTTTGGAAGGACGAACTTGCTTTTCACTGAGAGTGGCGAGCGGCTCATCGACTAGATCTTGCCAGCGCGTGAAGCTCTGGAGTTGCTCGTCGATAAAGAGAAGTCCGGTCAAGAGAGAGCCTTCTTTATGCGATTTGTCCAACATTTGCAGAGCGTTGAAACGTCCGTAGGGATCGTAATCTTCACCCAATTTCTTGAGGCGCAAATGTGAGCCGTCATGCATTTGAACATCGCGCACTTCACCAGGCTCGTAGTCGACGGTGATCTGTTCGTAGAACGGTATGAACCCGATCTCGTGCAGCGGCTGATCGACTTCCTTGGCGTGCTTATATGACTTGGTTGATCCTTCGTGATTGTTGAATGTCACGCATGGACTGATCACGTCGATCACGGCCGTTCCCTGATGGGCGAGCGCCGCTTTGATCAGGGCGACGAGCTGGCGCGGATCACCGGCAAAAGAGCGGGCCACGAATCCACAGCCGAGTTCGATTGCCAGTCCACACAGATCGATAGCTGTTTGGCGGTTGACGGTGCCGTCTTTCAACTTCGAGCCGACATCGGCAGTGGCGGAGAATTGCCCTTTCGTCAGGCCGTAGACGCCGTTGTTCTCAACGATGTAGACGATGGGAACATTGCGGCGAATCAAATGTCCGAATTGCCCCAGTCCAATACTTGCCGTGTCGCCGTCACCGCTGACGCCGACCAGGATCAGTTTGCTGTTCGCCATGTGAGCGCCGGTGGCGATTGATGGCATGCGCCCGTGCACGGCGTTGAAGCCATGCGCTTTGGAAAGGAAATAAGCCGGTGTTTTGCTCGAGCAACCGATGCCGCTCAGTTTTGCCACCTGATGTGGTTCTATCGACAATTCCCAGAATGCTTTGATGATCTGGCTGGTTATGGCATCATGTCCGCATCCGTCGCACAATGTCGATGGTGAGCCTTTGTAATCGGCAAGCGTCATGCCGATTTTGTTCGTCGGTGGTGCTTTGCCTTCCGGAGCGGCAGGATTTGCTGTTTGAACCATTCTACGATTTCCTCTCTTGCTCAAGAATATTGTCGGTGACGAATTGCGCATCGATCGGCAGACCGTCATAGTGGCGAATCGAGCGCATCTTAGTGGCTAGATCGGGCAGCTCGAGGCGGATGATGTCGAGCATTTGCGCATCGCGGTTTTGCTCGACGACGTAGGTGCGATCGTGAGTTTCGATGAACTTTCTGATGTCCTCGACAAGCGGCAAAGCCCTTATGCGGCAGTAGTCGGTTTTGATGTCTTGCTCTTTCAGTTGATCGCGCGATTCGAGAATCGCCCAATGACTCGAACCAAAAGCGATTATTCCGAAGGCCGCACCACTGACGGTGTCGATCTCGCATTTTGGCACAAGCTGTTTGGCATGATCGAACTTTTGCTTGAGCCGATCCATGATGTACAAATAGTCTTCCGGACGCTCGCTGTACTGCGCGTTGGCGTTATGTCCGCTGCCTCTGGTGAAATAAGCGGCTTTGTCGTGCTTGGTTCCCGGCAGGGTTCGATATGGAATGCCGTCGCCGTCGACGTCTTTGTAGCGGGCGAAACCATTGAGCTTGTCCAGATCGGCGGCGCTCAAAACCTTGCCGCGGTCAAAGGGTTTGCTCGGATATTCAAACGGATCGGACATCCACATGTTCATGCCGATATCGAGGTCGGATAAGACGAAGATTGGCGTTTGAAGCCGCTCGGCCAGATCGAAGGCGCGCACCGCGAAGTCGTAGCACTCGCCGACGGAGGCCGGCAGTAGAACTACATGCTTGGTGTCGCCGTGCGACAGGAAATAAGTGCTGAGCAGATCGCCTTGCGAAGTGCGTGTCGGCAAACCGGTCGACGGACCGACTCTTTGAATATCAAAAATCACGGTCGGAATTTCGGTGAAATATCCGAAGCCCGCGAATTCAGACATCAATGAAATGCCCGGGCCGGACGTCGATGTCATCGACCTTGCCCCCGCCCAACCGGCTCCCAGAGCCATACCGATTGCCGAAAGCTCATCCTCGGCCTGGACCACTGCATAAGACTTCTTGCCGGTCGACTTGTCGACTCTGTATTTCTCGAGATATTCGATCAGTTGTTCGCAAAGGCTCGATGAAGGCGTGATCGGATACCAGGTCACCACTGTGACGCCGGCGAACATGCAACCGAGCGCGGCGGCACCGTTGCCGTCGATGATGATCTTGCCCTTGGTCTTATCCATGCGCTCGACGCGATAAGGGTCGTTTTTCTTCAAATTTTCCTTGGCCCAATCGCGTCCGATTTTGGCGGCGCCTTTGTTCAAATCGATTGCTTTAGCTTTGCCTTCAAACTGTCTTTCAATGGCGTAGTCGATTTCTGCCTGATCGATGTCCAGAAGTTCGGCGACCACACCGACATAAATAATGTTGGTGAGCAGTTTGCGCAATTTGACGTTGTCGGTAGCTTTGTTGGACAGCTCGCCAAAAGGAACGAGGTAATGTTGTACATCATCGCGAATCTTGTCAAGACCGAGTTCGACCGGGCTTACGCAAACCGTTCCTGGACGCATGCTCTTGACGTCCTCGATTGCCGTTTGCGGATTCATGGCAACGAGAATATCGATTTCCTTCTTGCGCGCAATGTATCCGTCCTTATTGACGCGGATCGTAAACCAGGTCGGTAAGCCCATGATGTTGGAGGGAAAGAGGTTCTTACCGCTTACCGGAATGCCCATCTGAAATATCGATCGCAACAGAACGGTATTTGAAGACTGGCTCCCAGAGCCATTGACCGTCGCCACATTTATGGAAAAATTGTTGATCACCAACTGTTTGTCATCAGTCTTTTCTTTGCTGTCTCTTGCTAACGTTTTCACTATTGCATTACCCGGATGTATTCTTAAGACATATGCTCATAAGTTTATCAACTGAGCGAGCCGAGCGCGCCTTAAATACCAATTTCGATAAGGATCTTCAGTTAAAACAAATCACAGTCGCGCGCGGCGGCGCAGATGGCGAGCCGGACTTGCCTGAGCTGCCCTGGAATCATACTACAGGCGCACGTACCTTACGGCTGCATTTCAATGCGCACATCGACGAGGGCAGGACCGGGATCGGCGAACAGCCGTGTCAGCGCCGATTCCAGATCGGAGAATCGGGGCGCCTCTATGGCTGTCACATCCATCGATTTTGCCAGTGCGGCCAGTGAGATATCGGGATTGCTGATCTGAAAGCGTGGTGGGCGGCGGCTCGGCGCCGAGGGCATGATATTGAGGCGCCCTCGCCCTTGTGTATTGGCAATCACGAATTTTGTATTCATGCCATAGTGCCTTGCGGTCCAGAGCGCTTGCGGATAGGCAAGCAGCGATTCGTCGCCGGTCAGGCAGATTACCGGCAGATCGGCGCCCGCGAGCTGAACGCCGCAAGCGGCGCCGACAGCAAAACCATTTATGCCGGAGTTCGAGGCGAAGAATGCCGAACCGCTCTCCAGACCGAGAACTTCAAAAGGCATGGCGCCGGGCTGAAAGATATCGCTTACCACTACCGAGCGCTGCGGTCGAATTCCCTCGAGCAGCCGCATCAGCCAGAACAAGGAGACGGGCTCGGCGGGATTGGGATAGAGCAGGGCTTCCTCGGTTTGATGCCGCCGCTCGGCGATCTGAACGATCGTGTCGCGCACGCGCAACTTGGCTCGTTGCAGCCATTCAGTATTGGCTGCCAGTTGCAGTTCGGAGCGAATGCGCGAGAGCGTCTCGGCAATATCCGCCTGTGTGGCGAGCGTGGCTCGTACTGTCATTCCCGCCAACCGGCCGTCCATGTTGATTTGCACGATTGTGCCTGAATCGGGCACAAGAGACGGGCCTTCACTGCGGTTTGGCAAGCGGTTATGCACGCCCAGCAAAAGAATCAGATCGTGCCCTTTCAGCTGCTCATAAGCCTCGACGACGTTACTGGAGAGCAGTCCGGCAAAATGAGGGTGACGGTTCGGAAAATTGACACCGACGGGAGTGGCTTCGCAGTAGACCGGACAGCCGATCACTTCGGCAAGCAAGACGGTGTCTTTGCGAGCTCGATATTGGGAAACCTCATTTCCAGCTACGATGCAAGGGTTTTCCGACTTGACGATGTGCGCCACCACTTTATTGATGAAGTTCGGATCGGCAGAGCCGAGCGGGCTTGTCAGAGGCGGCCGGATCATCTGCGATTTTGCCGATGAGAGGAGAAGATTGATTGGAATCGAGAGGACCACCGGTCCTTTCGGCGGTGTGAGCGCTTCATGGAATGCGCGGCGCATCAAGCGGCAGACTTCGCGCGAGGTGCGGGCCTCCGCCATCCATTTCGATGCCGAGGCGCAGGTGAGGTGATGCTCGACTGTGAGCGGCGGCTCGTCGTTGATAATATGCGAGTCTTCCTGGTCGGCCAGGATGACGACTGGAATTTGAGCTGTTTTGGCTGCGTAAATCGCCGGCAGAGCGTTGAGCAAACCCTGTCCGGCCGCCAGATTTACCACTCCAGGCAATGAGGTCGCCTGAGCATAACCGGCCGCCATAAACACGGCAATCGCCTCATGGAGACTGCCGACGAAGGAGATGCCCTCGCTCTCCTCTTTGCCTTTCAAGGCCATGAGGCTGGCGGCGATAGGCGAATCCGATGAGGTAACCGATCCGAACAAGTAACGGACGCCCTCAACGCGGAGCTGATCGAGAACCTGGTGGACTGTGAGCGATTTGCGCTGGGTGGTTGTCATTATTTTTTATCGAGCTGCTAAGTAGACACTTGCCAGGGGGCCAAAGATAAATACTGAGTATAGACTACGCCGGGCCTAATTTCGACTTTCGGCAAAAAATGCAAACAAAATGCACTCATCGTCTTTCGATTCTAGAGATGGTCCAGCTCCAGGATTGGGTTGGGACAAATGAAGGGCCACATCTCGGTTTCTTCCTGCAGCGGCAAAATCATCGAGCGTCCACGGGTTTTATCAACAAAGAGAAGAGTCCGGATTCGTTCCGGCAAGGCGCTGTTGATCGTCTCGAATTGATTTACTGAAAACCCGGGTGCCAGGTCGGAGAGCATAGATTCCCAACCCGATATTCGAACGACATCCAGCTCGCCCGCTCGTTTGATGATGCTCAACCAGAGCCGCGATCGTCCGGCGTCGTTGCCGACCAGCTCGAGGATGCGCAGGACGCGTCCGCCGTACTCGACTATTGCGTAACCGCCGGCCTCTTCGTCGTTGCCTCTGATCAACTCCAGTCGCGGCCACGAGAGGCGCGAGTTTTCAGCCAGAAAATTCTCTCTGAAAATTTTGAAGTGGAAATAAATACTCGAGCGTTCCACTCCGAACGGGCGGCCGCGCAGCCACCGCTGATAGTGGCGCGTCAAAAAATCAATGGTATCAGGCGTGGTATCGAGAAAGGAGCGGGTAGTTGTCGGGTCGCCTGACTCCTCCGGATCATCTGCTTCTTTGGCGTCATCGGCAAGTGCTAAGAAAAACTTCTGGTTGCTCATGTCCTGGAAGCCGAAGCGCGAGTAAAATTTAGGATCAATGTCGGAGAAGAGAAGCACTCCGAAACAGCCTTCTTCTCTGGCTTTTTTAATGCAAAGATTGATCAGCTCCGTGCCCAGACCTTCCTTCCTGACGTCCTGTCGCGTGTAAATTGCGCCGAAACCGGCAAACGGATAGGTTCGTCCGCGCGCACTCATATTTATCCGGTAGAATTTCATGCTCGCCAGCGGCGTCGAAGCTCGCTGATTAGCTCGAATCATCAGGTAGCGGTAATTGCCTCTCGTCCATGGATGCTGCATTTGCTGCCAGATGAATTCCAGATATTTGTCGCGAGTCAGACCAGGCGACCAGATATCGAAGGTTTCCTTGAGAATATTCTGAATCTCTCGCCACTCAGCTACTTCGAGTTGATGTGCCATTTGCTAGAATTTCCAGGATCGCCGCCGTGCCAACCAAAACAGAGTCGTGAATAGTAAAGCCGTAAAATGCAGTTGTGAAACGTATGACAAACTCCCATCAGCAGTCAAGAAATCTCAGCGCCTATCGAGGCCATATCGTATCGCCCATTGATGGCAGTCGTTTGAACGACATCAGAGACGGTTTGCTTGTCGTAGATGAAAATGGACAAATCGTCTTTGTCGGAGCCGAATCGGAGTTTGACAAAGACGCAGCAAATTTGCAAGACAAAATCATCCGCCGTCTCGATTTTGGTAAACGGCTGATAATGCCGGGAATGGTCGACACGCATCTGCATCTGCCGCAGGTGACGGCTACAGGAAAGTCGGGCGAGCACTTGATGAACTGGCTGCAGCGCTTCATATTTCCATCGGAGATTCGCTGCCGGGATGCGGTTTATGCAAGAAAGATCGCGAAGTGGTTCTTTGATGAGATGGCGTGCAACGGCACCACGACAGGTGTGGTAATGACCACCGTACACAAAGAGGCGACCGACATCGCTTTCCAAATCGCCAGCGAGCGCGGCTTGCGGGTGATCATGGGCAAGATGATGATGAACGCCAACGCGCCGCCCGAGCTGACTGAAGAGCTGAGCGCATCATTGTCCGCTTCTCATGAGCTTTGTCAAAAGTGGCATGGTGCTGACGGCGGCAGACTGATGTATGCCTTCACCCCGAGATTCGCGCCGACCTCGACGAGCGAATTGCTCAAAGAATGCGGCAAGCTGTGGCAAGAATCCAAAGGCAGTTACTTGCACACTCATCTTGCCGAGTCTCAAGACGAAATCGATTTTGTCAAAGGACAGTACCCGAGTGCGCGCAGTTATGTCGATGTGTATCACTCGTTCGGTCTGCTTGGCAAAAACAGTGTCATGGCGCACTCGATCCATCTCGACGAGCAAGACATCAAGCTTTTGAGAGAAACCGACAGCTCGCTTGCCCATTGTCCGAGCTCTAATTTCTTTTTGAAGAGCGGTGTTTTTCAATACAATCGCATTTTAAAAAGCGGTATCAGATTCGGTCTGGGATCGGATGTGGCTGCCGGTCCGCAGATGTCCTTGTTCTGCGTGATGAAAGACGCCAACTATATGCAGCCTCATGATTGGTTGGGTCCTGAGGAGTTGTTGTATCGCGCTACTCTGGGTGGTGCGCGCGCGCTCGCTCTGGAGGCGCGCATAGGCAGCCTCGATGCCGGCAAAGAGGCCGACTTCATCGTCGTCGATCCAAGGCGGCGCACTGGTATCATCAGCGATATTCTCGATCGCTCCATCGACGAGATTCTCTCGGCCCTGGTTTTTCTTGGTGACGATCGAATTATCGATGCAACATTTGTTCGTGGAAGACAGCTCTTTTCCCGCGAAAATCAGGAGAGCGAACTGGTCACTGCATGACAGTTCCTTTATATTCCTTTTTTTCTCAATGCTTGCTGATACGATTGTCGTTTCATCCCGTCTTGCTCTCCTTCTCTGCAGAGGTGACATATGATGCTTTCAGGCGAAAAAACAGAAACCGAGACCAAACCCAATGTGAGAATCCATCAGATTTACTCCGCCGCGCAGATTCAAGAGCGAATCAAGGAACTGGGAGAGCAGATCAGCAATGATTACAAAGCGCTCGAGCAGCCTGTGGTCATCGGCGTGATGAAAGGCGCATTTTGTTTTCTCGCCGATCTGGTGCGCAACGTTAGCACCGACGATCCTTTGCAAATCGAATTCGTTCGCCTCGCCAGCTATGGTGCCGCCACCGAGAGCTCCGGGTCGGTTCAAACTCCTTATCTCGAGTTGCCCAATCTTTATCATCGTCACATTCTGGTGGTCGAGGACATTATCGACTCAGGTCGAACAGCAAAATTTTTCCTGGACTATTTGACGGCCCAGTTTCAGCCAGCTACGCTCAAAATCGCTTGTTTCCTGGACAAGCCGTCGCGGCGTGTGGTTCCGATGCAGCCGGACTACACCGGATACACTATTGCCGACCGTTTCGTCGTAGGTTACGGACTGGACTATGCTGAAAAGTACCGTGAGCTGCCGTATCTGGGTGAAGTAGAGTTTTGTAAGTAAGCCAAACGGTTCAGCAGGTCATGCTTTTGGCGGTATTAGACAACGCCGAAACGCCAGAATGCTATAGACGGTCTAGCTGTTGCAGTCGTCCTCTGCATATTTTGTGCCTTACCGGGTAAACTAGATCTGTATCCCCTTGGATTGGTTTCTGATGCGAAAGTACACCGGACATACGGTAATTGAGCTGGCAGTTTCGGTTCTACTCCTGATCCTGTTGGCTTTGCTTTGCACGAACGTTTATGTTATCTACCTTGGCAAGGACTATAACGACAGGGTTTGCCGGGAGTCCATCTATGCAGCCGGCAAGGCGGCGCTGGATGGCAAAGAGACCAGCGATGTATTGAAGGCAGCCAAGGAAGGCATGTATGGCTGCGGATTCGGCGGGGTGTTCGTAAATCATCCTCAGTTCACTGCCTTCAGTGACGACATAACCTCTGACCTGCGGGTGGTCAAGTTGCAGACAAGAACGACGGTGAAAGTGCCAATCGATTTTCTGGTTTTCGATGAAAACTATAAGAAGAACAAGTGCCTTGTCTTCACGTCGACCTATTACTATCAGATCAAAAATCCAAAGAAAGCTCAATCAGGAGCGTCTGAAAGATCAAACTGATGCAGTCTTCGCTCAAATTCTTCTGCAGGACGGGATCGCTGCTTCTTGCCGCCTTTACTTTGCTTTCTTGTTTGGGACCGATCATGTTCATGTTGGGGCCCGTGGCTCTTCCTTGCGAGTTGATGACTCACTTTCGTTTGCAGTTTACGTTGGTGCTCATTGTAATGACGGGCGCATTGTTCGCGCTCAAGTTGAGAAACTACGGCATCATCTCTCTGGTGGCGCTGGTCATGAACGCAGTTCCGATCATCCTTTTATATGCGCCCCAGAACGCCTCTGCCAATCCTGAGGCATCTGCCGGCGCCAGAGCTCAGTCAGGCGCTGAAG
>JAJPJO010000471.1 GCA_021324135.1 Pseudomonadota bacterium | reverse complement strand
CAAAAGTGTGCTTATGACGAGGCCTGGCGCTTTCTCAACGGTTCTCCGTCCGGCGATACTTGGAGAATGCCTCGTCAATAAGCGGTTTTTCGTGCTGTTTCTTGTCTCTTTCCAGATCGTCGAAAATTGAAGAAACACGATTGATCGCGTATGTGGCGGCTGAATGATATCTGGTATAGACATCCTCTGCTGCTCGTTCGATGCAAAGCTTGCATGCCTTCTCCACAGTAGGAGCCGATGCTTGATACTCTTTCGTGACCACGGCATTCCCTGCTTTCAAGGCCTCGCTATTCACTTTGTCGTAAATTCGCCTACAGATTTCGACATGCGCCTCTTCGTGCTGCACCACTTCTGGTGCCGCAGTCTTTGAAATCCAGATGACGACTGGAGCAGTCAACGTCAAATGAACTCGACGAATTTTGATTGTCACCAACCAGTCGTTATTGCCCAGTTGGGTTCGCTCAACAACATCAAAGTCGAAATCCGTTTTACACCCGAACTGCCAGAGAGTGGCAGCCTCTTCATCTTTGGTGACCGGAATTCTTTTCTTGTTTGGTTCGTCCTCAATGAAGCGATAATCAACCTTCATCGGCTCTTTGCTTACCGTGACAGGGTCGCCTCCGCAGGAGAGCAGGCAAAGGCAGCACAGAATTGGCATGACTGGTAAAAATGGTAATCTGCGTTTCGGCAACTACGAACCGGCCTCATCTGTAATCGTATCGATGTGTCTGCTATCCACTAGATTAGCAGGATATGAATCGGCAATCAGGCTTTCTCGAGCCAGGAAACGCGACACAAAAGCGAGCCCTTTTGCAGAAAATAAAGGCGCTCAGGTATAGAATGGTTCAGATAATACGCTGGACCTGACGCAGGCCAAATTTGAAGAAAGCGCGTCTGTTCCTTATCGGTCTCTGCTTGAATAACTGAGGATTTTGCTCCAGCGACTGCGCAGATGCTTTAAATTGGTGTCATAAGCTAGTCATAACTTCTGAAACGGCGGCCATTTAGGGAACAATAATGACGCATGCAGAAAGAGAACGATGAGTCAAACTCGCGAACCAGAATCAGAAAATGGAAACGCGGCTCAGATCGATAAGCCGGTTGAAGATGGTGCTGGAGACCAGCAACATTCAAATCGTGAAGCGCCGAAGGCCATGCCTGAGTCTCTGGAATCAAAAAAATCGGTTGGATCGCTTAAATCTCTGATTGCCAAAAAGCCCTCTGCAAGCCACGGCGATAATGATGCACCTGAATCGGAGGAGCCGGAGATAAACAAGAAGGTGGCAGCACCGCCTGATCCGCAGCCTGTCCAGCCCGACCCGGCGGCATCTTCCTGGAATCTTGAAGCGGCTCCGCCCAAAATAACCAATCAGTTCGACGACCTCGAGGAGGATGAGTTCGCGCTCGAGCCGGCCGATTTTGGCGAAACGAATGAGTTCGACGATGATGACTCAGAGTCATCGACCGCGCCATCACAGGCGGTGGCGAACGTCAATTGGTGGGAGACGCCGAATGAGGCTAATGAAGTACCATGGGTCCCGGCAGAATCGGCAAGCATTTCCGCCGACCTGGAGCCGGAGGGCAAAGCCGGAGATGAAGCGCGAGATGAACAGCTGCGGGGCTTGTTCTCGGAGGACGGTACGCCACCCCAGACGAATGCCGCCGGCATAATTACACACAGTCAGCTTGCCACCGTCGATGAAAAAGGCGCTCAGGCAGCCGGGTTCACCAGCACCGCAGAAACCGAATCGTTCAAGGGCACGGCACTCATAGGCCAGACGCTGGCGGATACTTACCAGGTGATGGATATACAGGGCGAAGGCCAGCAGTGCATGGTCTACGTTTCGATGAGCCTGAAGACGGACGAGATCGTTGCCGTTAAGGCTCTCAAGTCGGACAATTTGCAGTTGCGTCAGCGCTTCAAAGCGGCCGTCATGCTGCAAGGCAAATTGAAGCATGAAAATATCGTCAAGTCGCTTGCTTATGTAGAAACGTCGGCAGGGAAGCCGTTTTTCCTTCAAGAGTTTGTCGAGGGCGTATCTCTGGAGGACATTTTGCTTTCAGTGGAACGAATAGATGATGAAAAGACTATTGCATCCATTCTTCTGCAACTGTGTGCCGCTCTAGAATGCGCGCACAACCAGGGTGTCGTCCATGGTCGTTTGACAGCCAAGCAAATTATCCTCATTGATAGCGACGGACTGATCAATGTGAAAGTAACGGATTTTGCCATTGCTGATCTGAAAAACATCGATCTTGTCTCGCCCAGAGGCGCTTATGACAAAAAATATCTAAGCCCTGAGCGCTTAAGTGGTGGCGTTCCTTCAGCGCAAGCGGACATATATTCGCTGGCCACTATTGCATTCAGGATCGCCTGCGGTCGCTATCCTTACGAATTGCAATCGAGCAAAGGACTTCCCGGCACGGCGCCCGTGGCTCTCTCCGGGGTACGCCCTGACTTGCTGTGCGTCCATCAATTAGAACACGTCTTGCATGAAGCTCTGGATGCTAACCCTGAGCGGCGAACTGATTCAATTGCTCACTTCAAAGAAGGTATTCTCTCCTGGTTCGACGCTGCCCAAAAGGCGCAGATCGAAGGTGTCCAGGGGCAGGTGGTGCTTGAGCCGGACGCCGAGCCGCAGATTGAGCAACCCATCCTTCCGATAACGGAAGAAGAGCCGCTTGTGACTGTTTCAAACGATGCTGCCGATGAGATAACCGAGAAACCGCCCAGAAGAAATCAGAACATTCGCGCCACAATCAGCCAGATGTCGGCTCACAAGATGGCCGAGGATGTCCAATCAACGGCTTCGAGCGACAGCGACAGCGCCCAGGAGGGTGCATCAAAAATTAAAAAGCGTTTGCAAAAACGGCGCAAGCGAAAAATGATCAGGTCCACGAGCGATAAATTGATGGAGCTAAGGCATCATCTTTTCGATCAAGAGCAAACGCTTGTAGTTCAGTTTACAGCGGCTGCCGCCGGTTCCAGCCCGCGAAGATCACCTGTATCGACGATGGCTCGCCTTGTAGCCTTGATTGTCGTCTGCCTTGTGGTAGGTATCTTTTCCTCGACATACATATTCACTCATCACGATGAGTTGGAGCAGTTTTGGATAAACGCTTCGCGACAGCTGAGCATGCTGCTGCCCGGAGCCAAACACCAGGATTTGCTCGTGGATGGGGCTGGAAACACAAACAAGGGACCTAAAAGACCAATTCCAGTCGTGAAGAAAAAGGCTGCAAAGGCTACCTCAAGCCTGCCGGCGAAGCCAATGATCGTGTCGCCGCCTGCTTCATCAACGCAATACTCGCCGCAAGCCAGTCCCTCATTCGGCGTGACGAACAACTGGCGTCCGACCAACGGTACAAGTAACAAGCGGCGTATCGAGTATCGTGAATTTAAGCCGCGCTAAGAGATGGTGCCGAATGTGGTGACCGAGCTCAGGTCCTGCGGCTAATAATCTTACCGAGTGCGGTGCCAAAGGTACTAGAATGATCATAGCGCCCTGGCGTTAAGGTGGCTGACGGGCAGTTTATGAAGCCCGGTGACACAGTCGGCATGCTACAGGGAACAATAGAAACGTCCCCTAACTAATTAATATGAGCGAACCCCGGGATCACAGTGAAGAACCAGAACAGGGCGCTAAGGCTTCGCCAGGCGCTCCCAAAGAAACGGTTCAGAACGGGCAAAATGCCAACAGCGAGATGGATGCGCAGAGCCGAAAGGCGACCATATCGCTGAAGGCTTTAATTGCCAAAAAACCAGCCACAGCCGAAGGTGCACGTTCCGCCGAAGATGCTGCTGAGGCGTCTGATGAGCCGGAGAGCGACCAACCTGCCAACAATAAGCCGCCAATAACCCAGCCCGCCGATGAAGCATACTCGCCGGCGCGAGCCATCGAGGCTATATCTAGTGTTGAGTGGTCTGTTCCAAACGCCGTCATCAGTACGCAATCGAAACTGCCCGCTCTTAAGCCTGCGCAACAAAACGGCGAGGAAGTGGAAGTTCCAAAACCGATTCTCAAACCGATTCCACCTAAAACCGTCGATCAAAGCAAGAAGAATGATCAACGGCGGTCCTCAGGTGCATTCGATAACCTGGATGAACGTGAGTTTGCGCTCGAGTCGGAGCCCGTGGAGAGACCTGAAAACGCCGCAATATCGAATACGAAAGCGGATGGGCTTACACCACCTGCGGTATCAGAGCAATCGGCACCGCCAGTGGTGGCGCATGCCGCGGGTGCAGCAGCTCCGGAGACAGCACCAAAGGAACAACCGGCGGAGCCAAAGTTCAGGACAGATAAAATCTCCAACGAAGCAAAGGCACCGAGGGAAAGCCCTCTGGCTCGGACGGCGGCAGGCATCCCAAAAGAGCCTGAGCCGAGAGCGGAAGCTAAAATAGAGCCGTCAGCCTCCA
Organism: Pseudomonadota bacterium; assembly: GCA_021324135.1. Classification (GTDB taxonomy): domain Bacteria; phylum Cyanobacteriota; class Vampirovibrionia; order Obscuribacterales; family Obscuribacteraceae; genus JAJPJO01. The sequence continues at coordinate 492 of JAJPJO010000471.1, read as the reverse complement.
GATTGCGCAGTCTGTTTTCCGCCGAGCATCCCTCAGAGCCGAGTTCCGCGCCTAAACCGGAGGTCGATGCCAAATCGGCGAGCCCGATTAAGCGATCCGATACTCTTCGCGAGCCGCCGGAATCGCCGCCCGCGCCTCCACAAGAGCTCGAGGAAAATCTGGCTTCGAGCCCTTCGGAAGCTTTCAACCGCACAAGTCTTATCGGGCTTAATCTGGCAAATACGTATCAGATCATCGATATCATCGGCGAAGGTCGGCTTTGTGCGGTGTACGTCGGCATGAATTTGAAAACCAACGTCGTCTTTGCGGTCAAATCGCTGAAATCCGAGCAGCAAGATTTGCGCGATAAGTTCAAAGCAGCGGCAATGCGACACGGCAAGCTGCAACACACCAATATTGTGCACTCGCTTGCCTGTATCGTGACGCCGATTGGAAAGCCTTTCTTTGTAATGGAGAATCTGGAATCGGTTTCGCTGGAGGAGGCACTGCAGT
>JAJPJO010000314.1 GCA_021324135.1 Pseudomonadota bacterium | reverse complement strand
CGCCCTGCCGTGGACCAGCCGTGTATTCGCTGCCCATGATCCGCCCGCTTTCATCGACAAGTTGTCTGCCTTTATTTCCGGCATCGTCTGCAAAAGCTTGCATCGTGCCGCTGGTAACGAGCTTGTCGCCAGGTCCATAGATGCTGTATTTGCCATTCTCAATCCGGCGAGCATAGGTAATTTCGCCGTTGCCGTTTCGAACCTCTACATCTCCCTCGCCATCTTTCTGGCCGCGTTTTGCATCGGGGTCATACTGGCGCGTCTTAGTGTTACTGGCCAGGTCATGCTGCTCGACATAATGTCCCTTAGCCGGATCATTGCCGTCATATGTTTTTGCGATTGGCTTGCCTTGCGCATCGTATTTAATGGCAAGCGCCGTTCTGCCTTGCAGATCGCCCTTCGGCTTGTCGTATTCGACCTTGACCTCATGGTTGGCGGCACCGGCTTTTGGCTCGACGATGCGCTTGACGCCTTGCAATTCTTGGGCGGTAAAGCCGGGGTAGTCAGCCGGATTAAGATCGCGAGTGGCGTTTGTCGAATCTCCCGGGCGCTTTGTATTGAATGTTGTTTCAACGCGATCGGGATATTCGGTGCGCGTGGTCTGCTCGTTTCGATCCACTACGCGACCGTCGGCATAAACGACATGCTCCGTACCGTCGGGTGTCTTGCCCTGGTGAAGAATTGGAATGTTATCGTTCGGCTTGCTCCGATCGAGTTTGTCCGAGATTGCTTTGGCGGCGTCGCTTTTGATCTCCTCGGGCGTGCCGTCGGCTTTCACCCGGAAGATTTTGGGCTTGTCCGCACTCGATTCATAAACAATGGCAAGCTTTTCACCATCCTTCAGACCGAGCTTGTTTTCCGGATCGTGCTTCTTGAGAAATTCTTCTTGCGCTTTTTTAGGCAGAACACTCTCGACGCTGCCGCCGTTGTAAGAGGTCAAACTGCCATCAGACTTCTGCTCGCCATCCTTATAAAAGATGCGCTGGCTGACTTCGTCTTGTTGCCCCTGTCGGCGCGTGGTCTGCTCGCGGTTGTTTCCGGTTCGCTCGTCAGCGATCGCCTTGACTGTTCGATCCGTTTTGCCGCCGATTGGACCTTTAATTGATTCGACGCTGCTCCTCGACAGCAAACCGTCCTTTCTGCCTTCCTTATATTGGGTATCGGTTTGAACGCGATCGGAGGATTTGAACTGTGTTTCTTTCTCCTTCAATTCGCTGTTGGGCTTGAAGGTCGTCTCCGTGCTGCCGTCGGGATTGAGTTTACGGGCGGCGATCTCCGGCTCTCCGGCTCTCGTCTGGCTGATATTCAAAATCGGCTCGCCGTTTTGCTGCCAGACCACACCTTCGATGCGATTGCCATCCTTGTCCTTTGGCTTGGCTGCATTGGAGCGGTCGTCATCATCAAAGTCGACATAGCGGAGATTGCCGTTCATCTGAACCGACCAACCAGGCTTGTTGCCTTGCGCCTCGACATGGCCTTTGAGATCGAGCCCGCCGGCACTATTGGGCGGATAGAGCGTGAGCGTGGCATGCTCCGGAATATTTGACTTGACCGTGGTATTACCTGTGGTTAAGTCGTAAGTCCACTCCGTTCCCTTATCGCCTTTGCCGCTGATTGAAAGATTGCCTTTGGCAGCCGCGCCTTTCACTCCATCTTCGAGCGCTTTCTGCTGGGTTGCATCAAGACTCACCTTTTTCCCCGAGGCATCGTAGACACCATCTATGGTGAACGGTTTGTCGGCGGCATCAGGTCCGGTATTCGGTTTGAAGCGAATGGTCGTTCCATCCTTCATGAGTGAGCGAAGCGGATGCCCCTCGGGAAGCGTCAGATCAACAGAGCCGTCCTGGTTGAATCTTTGCTTGAAATTGCCATCTTTCGACTGGCCGGTCCCGTCCTGAAACTTGGCTGTGAATGTTCGATCCACGGACTTGTCGGAATTGACCGTGTCTTTGAAGATACCTGCCTTTTTGTCGCCGTCTCCTGTTTGTTGGTCTTGAACGTCTTTAGAGGCAGCGACGAACTTATCCATCGGCTCTTTCAATAGACCCTGAAGCTCGGTTTTCTGTTGCTCGCCCTGTCCGCTCAGGGCCTCCCAATCTTTTGGCAAACCGTTCTTCTTGTCCGCCTCGGCAGGCTTAGCCTTCTCGTTGAATTCCTTGGCAAACGGATTTTCGAGAAGTTGATGCAAGAACTTATCCGAGGCATCGCCTTTCTTCGGCTCAGGATTGGTTTTTACTGTGGAATCGGAGCCGGTGGGGTTTCCCATTGATTAGCCAACCTCACATGAGGAGTTCGCTGGAGAGCGGGGGAATGGTGCGTGCGATGCGAAGAGCCAGTGGCAGCCTGTGATATTGATGAGACGATACGTAGCAATAGTGACCAAATTGTACCTATACAGATTATGCCCGGATTGGACAAAAACAGCCATAACGCTGACAGAGTAACATTTTTCGGACTTGAGAACCAGTTAATCTTCTTCGTATTCTTCCCACTGTTCGGGCGATCTTTTTATCTTGCCGGTTCGCATGGATGCCTCCTTTGATGATTATTCCGGATTTGCTCAGGGTGGCTCGAGGTTGCTCGAGGCTCCTCAAAGTTGCTCTAGGGTCTGACTGGTTTAGGCGGCGGCGGGACAGGCGGTGCCACCACGATTTCTTTTTTCAAGTCATCGATGAAGGGCTGCAATGAGCGTTGATAGAAGCCGAATCGCATGTCGACTGAATTGAGCGCCCTGGTAATTGCCTGAGGCGGAGCGCCTCCGTCGCGCAATGACTTCTCCAGTCCGGATTTCATATCCGTCTGCGCTTTTCCGATGGCTGAGGCTGGGTCATCGAGCAATTCCGGTATCATTCTGCCGACGATTGCACCAGGACGGCTTCGCATGCTTACGCCTCCGGGAACGAAGGCGCCGCTCAGTCCGTGTTTCTGTGCCACTTGCAGCAATTTTTCAATGTTTTGAAGCGTGAAATTTTTGCTTCCCAGTTTCTTTGCCCTCAAGAAAGCTTGGTTGAGGACCCGAACGTCGACATTGTATTTGTCGGCCAGCGCTTTCAGCTGCTCCGGCTTAATCTCGCCCGGTTTATCATCAGGTTTCTTATCGTCCGGTTTGGGCGGTCCCGGCTTATCATCGGGTCTCGGCGGTCCAGGTCGATCGCCTTGTCTGGTTTCGGTACCACCTGTGGTGCCAGGTGGATCACCCGCCGACTTGCCCTCGGCTTTGCATAACATCTCGCCGGCGCCACTGCATGTGATACCATCTCCGCCGTTACCCTGGATCACCCAGGCACCGGCTTTTCCAAATTGCAGATTTCCCCGCACTCTCATCGGCGGCTTGCCGGGACTCTCGTAAGTCCAGGTGGGCGCCGGATTCCCCTCAGCCTCGCTTACCAGATCGGCACGGGCGACGATGCTGCCGTCGGACCGTTTGAAACCGCGGAATTCCTCATTGCAATCTCTGATGATATCGACGGTCTTATTATTGGCGTAAACGATTTGTTTTTGACGCCCGAAGCAGTCGATCCCGACTTTGCTGTTGTTGGCATAGGTGAGCACCGACTCGCCCGTCGCCGGGTTAATCGCCACCGACTTCGGCAATTCGCCGGATTGGATTCGGCTCTGCAATTCTTGATTGCCGTCGAATTTCACGACGGGTTTCCCGCCTTCAGTGCCTTCTTGTCCCTTAAACCACTGAAAATGGCCATTGGCATCACGAGCATATGTATTGTAAATGGTATCCGTGCCGGCGCCGGTGGTGCGGGTCATTTTCCCTTCCTTCCAGTTTTTAACCTCAAATTGAGCGCCGCCCGATCCGAAGTCAACAAAGAAACCGTTGGTGGCAGCATTTCTTACTACTCTTTCGGGCTTGCCCGGCTGCTTCTGGAACTTCACCTCGAATATGTCTTTGCCTTTGGGGCTGAACTCGCCTGCGCGCCATTCATATCCATCCCAATAAACAGTCGTCTTTTCTGCGCCGCCCCTTCCGTTTGCATTCTCAGTGGTGCGCGAATACTCGCGCATATTGTAGAAGTCGCGCTGGCCGTTGATGCGCTGCACCTCTTTGTTTTGATCCTCGCCAGGCTTATAGATCAACTCGCCCTTGCTATTCAGTTGAAAGTCACCGGCTATGGTGCGGTTTTCAACCTTTAGATGGCTAAACCCGGGCACAAGTTGTCCGGGTGGCACCGATGCCCAGCCTTTTTCTCCTTTGAGGAAACTCGTCCAGGGTCCGGGCTTACCGTCTTGAGCAGGTGCGCTGAAGTGCATCTTTTGCAAGTTGCCGCTCACCGGGTCCCTTTCCACTATGCAACGTTGTCCCTTGCGTGGACCGTCGCCAAATTCCACGCCCAGGATATAGCCGCTCCTCTCGTCTACGTAGAACGTTCCTTTCTGCCCGTCTTTAGCGAAGGGGACGGCTTTGCCCTTGAATTTCAATTCCTCGGGCTT